>CALWSF010000007.1 GCA_944384125.1 uncultured Lachnospiraceae bacterium
CGTTTTCTGTTTTCAGGACATAAAAACGGAGCCGCTGCTCCATAGATGATTACTCATCTATTTTGCAACGGCCCCTTCTGCAAATATAAAAAGAGATTATCTGTCGAAATTTGCGATCGATAATCTCTTCCTTTTTCTGGAAAAAACGCTTATAAATAAAATATAAGGAGTATATTATGTCAAAGGAGGAAGGGCAATGGATGAGACTGGTCGGGTCGCTTTGCTCGAAAAGGAAAATTCTGAATTGAGAGAGGAAATCGAAATATTGTTTAGAACGGTTTCTCAATTGAGGGAAAGCGTGAATTTTCTTATCGACTGCTATATTTTAAATGAGAACGGAGATGAAACATGAGCGGCTCCGGTTATTTGGAAAAATAACCGAAAGACGGAGGATGACGCCATAAAAAAGTGTCTCCGAACGGAATGCCCTGTGGATATGTATCCGGGAAGAATTTTTCGGGGGACGTTCCGTTTGGAGACACTTTTATGCTCATGTAAATATAGATTATAAACAGTGCAAGAGGGGAGATTTATTTAGGCTGACTGTGGAGCCTGCGCGTCAGATCCCATATAAGATCGTGCATCCATGCCACGGTTTCCTCTAACTCTGAGTTTTTCTTATGGAGTATCCGGATTTCCGTTTCCAGCCGTTCCTTTTCAGCCTGGAGACAGGCAGTATCTTCGCATGTAATATGGCCTGTCTTACGGGAATTCTGTGATAAACGATACTTCGTACATTTTTGGCAGCAGCGCCTGGTCAGTTCACGCATAGATAACAGCTCCTGTTATGTCAAAAATTATTCCGTCGGCAAGCGGGAAAACAGAGACCGCTTGAGGATAAGACTGACGTGTCGGCGGATTAGAGAAAAAACCTCTATAATATTAAACGTTTCAGGTAAAAAAATGTGACAATAATTTTGCTGTATTGATTTTGAATATCGTATCCGGTCGGTCTCTTTATAAATATATGCTGTTATCAGAAAAAAATGATAAAAAAATACCGCGGTTCCGACGAGCGGCCTACGGTATTTGAACGGATGCAATATTATATTACCGGATGATTCCGGAAGTGTCAACTGTCCAGACAGTGTCATTGGAATCTTTGATATCCTTGAATCCTTTTCCTAATTCCGGACGTGAGGAGGAAACAGAAGAGGAAGATGCTTTCTGGATATTTCCGCTTGTGTTTACCAGATACTGTTTGTCTCCGATGGATATGGGCTCATAGCGAAGCTCCGGATCGGCTTTCTGAAGAAGACCGTTTACATAGACATTGTTATCTTTTACACCATGATAACCCTGTCCTTTCTGTGAACCCTTGGGATTGAAGTACCAGGTCTGGCTTTCCTCCAGATCCTCGTCATAGACTGTCTGTTTTCCCGTCTGCATAACGCCTTCCTCGTTGAAATAGAATACAGCCTCGGAATCTCCTTTTACAGTTAATTTCTGGATACCGGTCTGCAGCTCGCCCTTTTCGTTAAAGCAGTATTTTTCGGAATTGATGGTAAAAAGTTCAAGTCCGGTTTCTCCATGATAAGCTTCCCCGTTTTTGAAATAGAAAGTATATTCTTCATCCTCTTCGCTGATTCCGGGGGCACCCTCAATAGTAAGCCAGCCGCTGGCACGTCGGCCGCCGTTTTCGCTGTCATAATAGCGGAAATCACTGAGTGCCGGAGCAGAACCTTCTTCTGCTTCGGCATCTGCCGGAGCAACAAAGCCGGCTTCTGCCACATTAACCCATCCTGTCTGCATTTTTCCGTCAATGAAGGTGTAATAAGCTCCATCGATACGGCGATCCATCTGATCCATGATCATTCGTCCGTTTTCGTCAAAATAACACCAGACATCTTCATCATCCGTATCATCTGTCATGTCTTCCAGCATAACCCATCCTGTTTTTCTGGCACCGTCATTTTCGTCGCCTAAATAATAGGTGTATCCGTCCATTTCCAGGATACCGGTAACCATCAGGCCATCCTCATCAAAATAGTAAGTTTTGCCATCTATAGTCATCCATTTGGATGTCACGATTTTTCCGTCTTTTCCAAAATAGAGCCAGTTGCCGATTGCAGGGGAATCCGGACTCTCGTATTCTTCTCCGTCATCAGCGGACACCCACTGATTCTTGACCATGCGGCCTTCTGCATTTACATAGTATTCATCAATTCTCTGGTTTACGGCAATTTCGCCGTCCTCATCAAGATAGTGCCAGTCATTTCCTTTTTTCTTCCATGTATGTGTTTCGCGGTATCCATCTTCATCAAGATAGTACCATTTTCCATCTTCTTCTACCCAGCCTTCAGTCGCCGCAAGGACACGGAAGCTTCCGGTATAGTTTGTCATCATTGGTGCGGCTGCTGCAAAAATTGCCGCAGCGGATAATACAGCCAGAAATTTAGTTTGCTTACGCATGTGATAATCTCTCCTTTTTTGTGTTTTAATGTGTGGCCGAAAATCCATCGTTGCATTACGGTGTGATTATAGCGGAATGAGAGAAGAAAAGATAGTGTGGGTTGCTGGCAGGAATGGAAGATGATAGATGGGAGAAAAAAGGAGAACAGGAGGGGGGCGCAGCGGATGATATGCGCTGCGCCCCCGAAAATCCGGAGATTCTGTTATTTTGTATACTTTGTATCAGTTAAGAAGGTCAGATCCAGGGTGCCTGAAAGACTTTTCAGGGTGTCAATGACATATTGATTGATGCTCTGAGATTTTTCACGGGCTATGCGGTAATCCATGTCGGAAGAAAAGTAATTGTCTCCGTGGACACTGTAGCCGTCAAAGCCGGCGCAGGCAGCGTGGCGCACCCCTGTTTTGACAAGTACGTGAAGCAGCATGATAAATGAGTTGTCAATGATTTCCGCATTGCGGTCTATCAGAGAACTGTAGTTCAATGTATAGTCAAAATGTGTATTTTTTACATTTGTTACATTAGAGGTGGCAATTACCCGGACTGTGCGGCTGCCATGCTCCTGTGTTTCAAGAATACGGTTATTAAGCTGTACATATCGCCTTGAATTACTTAAAAAAGCATAATCTACAGAGATATCCTCAGGAAGATAGTTGACTGATATAACAATGGGAGATACTGCCCGGATGTAGTCCAGTACGTGGGATTTCTGCAGCTCCATGTTTTTGCCTGGTCCCAAAAGAAGGATAGGCTTGTCTGCAAAAGCGTCAGACAGGATTTTCAAATCTTTTTCATCGTTGCACTCATTGCTCTGATAGGCGCAGTAAAGCTGTTCAATATACTCTTTATCATACAGAAGTTTCTTTTCCGGTTCAATAGAATCCAGGATTGTATTGATAGAGCGCAGGGAGAGTGTGTTCTTGTCCATCAGGAACCGCACGTAGCTGGGATGGCAGTTGTTTGAGGCGGCAATGTAAAAGAACAGATTGTATCCCCAGGGACTTTTTTGAAAAATAGGCATAATACTGATATCAATTGCCTCGAGCATCTGGCTGATGTTGAAATTACGTCCGCAGTTTGTGTTCATGTACATGGAGATAAGTTCAATAGGGAGATTGCCGGCACTTTTTCCCATTCCGTATAAAGATGCATCGATAAGGATTGTTCGTTCGGACGGCTCACGCAGCACTTCCATACTGTTGGAATAAGCAAGCTGGAAGTTATTATGAGAGTGATATCCGATTGCGATTTCCGGTTTCAGGTTATAGTTGAGAAGCTGAAAATAGTGAAGCAGATTGTCCTGATGCAGCAGTCCATAGGTGTCTACGAGAGAAAGAGCATAGGGATTCAGTTCGTTGACGAGATCAATGAGATCAAGAAGTTCCCGATCGGAATAGCTTGTGATGGAAACCGCCTGTACGAATACGGAATATCCCAGCTTTTTTACCTGATGGCAGAATGCAATTGCCTCCCGCATGACATGTTTTTTAAATATGACCCGAATGCCGTCAATACAGGACTCAGAACGGGGGCTTAAGTGGGTTATACCGCATGTGCCGTAGTCAATCATGGCTACGAGCATGGTCTGCCCTTTATCCAGACTGCCGTATATGCGATCGGCACTCTGGGTGTCCGGCATAATGCTCCGGTTTCTGTCAAAGGGGCGCCGTTCATCGAGGAAACCTATTTCCAGCACATCCACGCCTGAGCTGATAAGGCGCTCAAAAACAGTTATAATATTATCATGTCCAAAATTCCAGTCATTGACATACCCGCCATCGCGAAGAGTACAGTCAAGTAATTTTATTTCTCTCATAAAAGCTCCTTTCCCGGCATTGAAACTGGATAGATAGTTGCTTTGCTCAGCGAATGAGGAATTTTTTTATTTCCTCCGTATTATCAGCGGTGTATACAGGGGAAAAGGGAACCCAGCCCTCTTTACTATCCGGTCCAAAGCCATAAGTAACAGCCATAAAATCAACGCCTGTATTTTTTGCCCCGGTTCCGTCAGAGGATGTATCTCCGATAAGAAGAGCCTGCTCAGGGGAAAGGGACAGATTTTTCAGGCATTTCTGTATTACATCTGCCTTTGACATTTTGCTCAAAAAGTCACTTCCGCAGATAGAGTCACAGAGGGGGGCTATCTGGTAATGTTTGAGAAGAGTGATGGAGTAATCCTCCCGTTTCAGTGTTGCCACACCTATTTTATAACCGTTTTCTCTCAGGGAACGCAAAAGTTCCAGAATTCCGGGATAGGGGGTGGCTTTCAGCAAATCATAATCTTTGTAGCGGTTGCGGAAAATTTCAGTAGCTCTGTCTGCCTGTCTGTCATCAAGTCCATATACCCGAATCAGAGACTGCTTGACGGGAGGTCCGATAAATGTTCTCATAACTTCGTCGCTCAAGGGTTCATATCCCAGGGTCTCGGTTGTATAGCGAACGCTTGACAGGACACCTTCCGCGGTGTCGAGAAGCGTTCCGTCAAGATCAAACAGGATACCTCTGTATTTTTTTGCGGGTGCCATACATGCTCCTGAAACAAAATGGCAATTCCCGGAGTTGTCAAATTTCATGTGTATTACCTCCTGGCAGGTGTGTGATATTTTGTTCAAATTGTGAGAATAATGGTTTTTCCGGAGACAGTGTCCTGTTATTCAGAATATGGAGTACATGTTCCCGATCAGATGGTGTGTCGACGGATAAAACGTGTTCGTTTATATTAATAAAATGTACGGTTTTCCTGTGTTCCAGAAAACGGAGAAGATCAAAATTTTCTGCAATTTCCAGATTTCCGGGCGGTGTAGATACAAAAAAATGGAGAGAAGTTCCGGTATAAATACCGATGCTGACAAATTTCTGGCAGGGCTGTCCTGAGTATCCGGAAAAAGGAATGGCTGTGCGGGATGCATACAGAGCATTTCCGTCTTTATCGCAGACCACTTTAATATTGGAGGTATCGATGGCTTCTTTTTCGGAAAAAACAGGTGCCATGGCATTCACTGCACTGACAGATGGAAATCTTTGCATGACACAGATACCCCGCTCCATAAAAAAGCGGATGATACCGGGAGTGAGAAGAGGCTCATCGCCTCCTATCATTACATACAAATCACTGTCGATTTTTTCAGCCACCTCTGCTATGCGTGAGGTGGGATTTTTGTGGCCGGAAGCGGTCATAAAAGGAATGGCATTGTACTGCCGGCATACGGAGGCAATCTGAGGACTGTCTGTTGCCACATAGACACAGTCAAATACGCCGCTTTCGCAGGCCGCTTTCCATACACGTATTACCATGGGGAGACCGTCAATGTCGGTCAGGGCCTTTCCGGGAAAACGTGTGGAGTCCATTCGGGAGGGAATAATTCCAATGATTTTCATGCATCCAAACCCTCTTTTTGCGTTTATTTCCCCGCCTGCTACGTTCTGATCTGTAAGTAAGAATATGTTGTTATCTGCATGACCGGCTGAAAATCGGGGGAAATTCTTCTTCAGATAAAGCCCATTATAGAGAAGAATTGGAAAAAACACAACCCTGACTTCAGCAGGCGGTATAAATCCCGGGAAAATTGTGGTATAATGTCCCCATCAGTGAAATAGGAAAGGCAGGCTGAATGAGCTGCGATATTTTTCGCAGTTTGCTCTGTATTAATTTAAGAATCAGGAGAAAACACATATGCAGAAAAAGGTTTCTAATTATATTGCAGAAAAGCTTTTAGAGTGCGGAATAACAGATGTTTTTATGATAACCGGTGGCGGGGCCATGCATCTTGATGATGCGCTGGGCCATCAGGAAGGGCTTCATTGTCTCTATAACCATCATGAGCAGGCATGTGCGATGGCTGCGGAGGCTTATGCCCGTGTTCACAACCGTATTGCGGCGGTCTGTGTGACAACCGGTCCTGGCGGCATCAATGCGATGAACGGTGTGGCGGGAGGATTTATGGATTCTATTCCCATGCTGATTATTTCAGGACAGGTCCGGTATGATACGACTGCCAGGAGCACGGGGCTGCATCTGCGTGCGATGGGGGATCAGGAATTTGATATCACAAAGTCGGTTGCCAATATGACAAAATACTGTGAGATGGTTATAGATCCGCTGCGGATTCGTTTTTGTCTTGAAAAGGCCATTTATCTTGCGTATTCAGGCCGTCCCGGCCCGTGCTGGCTTGATATCCCGCTGAATGTACAGGCTGCTGTGATTGATACAAAAGAGCTGAAAGGATTTGATCCTGAGGAATATGAGGCCGGAGGAACGGGATGGGGAGGAGTATCTTCTCATGAAATTGCCGGAGATCAGGCGGGGAACGGCGAATACAGGGCAGTTCTTCCGGGGAAGGTAAGCCGGGAGACGGCGACAGCAATTATTGAAAAGGTAAGGACCTCGAAGCGACCGGTCATAAATGCGGGAAATGGGATACGGATCGGAGCAGCCCACGATGTGTTTATGAAGGTGGTGGAGAAACTGGGAATCCCGGTGGTTACGGGAGCTGACAGTATAGACTGCATCTATGATGAACATCCTCTGTATATCGGAAAGGGTGGAAATGTAGGAGATCGTCCCGGAAATTTTGCAATTCAGAACAGCGATCTGGTTCTTTCACTGGGCAGCAGACTCAGCTTCCGTCAGGTGGGATACCGGTTTGAGACCTGGGCGAGGGCTGCATATGTGATTGTGAATGACATAGATGCGGAAGAACTGAAAAAGCCGACGCTTCATGTGGATATGCCGGTTCATGCAGATGTAAAGGATCTCCTGACTATGATGGAGGCTGTTCTTGAGGCAGAGGGAACACCAGATGGGGCAAAGCCCATGGAGAAAGAATATACAGATGCCCAGGCACAGTGGCTTGCTACCTGTCAGGGATGGAAAAGAGATTATCCGGTAGTCCTGCCGCGTCATATGAACGGAGGAACAGAAACAGAAGCCAATGTCTATGCCTTTGCTCATGAAATGAGTTCGCGCCTTCAGGAAGATCAGATTGTTGTAGTGGGGAACGGATCGGCAAATGTTGTCTGCGGCCATGGGAATATTGTAAAAAAAGGTCAGCGTTTTATTTCTAATTCGGGAATTGCCTCAATGGGGTACGGACTTCCGGCTTCTATCGGAGCATGCGTGGCAGATCACAGCCGGGATATCATTCTGATTACCGGTGATGGCAGTATTCAGATGAATCTTCAGGAGCTTCAGACTGTTATCAGCCATCACATGCCTATTAAAATTTTTGTTATCAATAATGGAGGATATCATTCCATCCGGCAGACCCAGAAAAATTTCTTTGGGGAGCCATTAATCGGAATAGGAATTGACAGTGGAGATTTGAGTTTCCCCAGTATGGAGAAGCTGGCCTGGGCTTATGGTCTCCCCTATGTTTCCATCCACAATAACCGGGAGATTGGAGAAAAAGTAGAAGAGACTCTGGCGATAGACGGTCCGGTTATCTGTGAAGTATTTGTGACGCTGGATCAGAATTTTGAGCCCAAGTCAGCCGCAAAGCGTCTGGAGGACGGAACAATGGTATCGCCGCCTCTTGAGGATCTGGCACCGTTTTTGCCGGAAGAAGAAATGGACAGAATTATGATTATTCCGCGGATAACGAAATAAAAGGAGAGAATTTATGCATATTGTGGCGACTGGAGCGACGAGCTTTGTGGGTCTGGGAGCGGTAAAAGAGCTGTTGCGGCGGGGGCATTTTGTAACAGCTGTACTCCGGGAAAACTCAGTTAAAACAGAACTTTTGAAAGAGAATGGAGCGTTTCCGGAAGGACTTAAAATTGTGTATGAGGATCTGGGCAGTCTTTCACGGCTGCCCGGCAAAACCGGAGGGCGCTGTGATGTCTTTCTTCACATGGGATGGAGAGGAGCCGGCAGCGATTCAAGAAAAAACGGGGATATACAGAAACAGAGTGTGCAGGATACGATGTGCGCTGTCAGAACGGCCCGGGAGATGGGGGTGAAGCGTTTCCTTTTTACCGGATCGCAGGCGGAATATGGTCTTCGCTCCTCGCTCACGGATGAGGAGGCGCCCTGTAAGCCCACGTCGCCTTACGGTCAGGCCAAGCTGGAGGTGCGTTATCATGCTGAAGAGCTCTGTGCGGAGCTGTCCATGGATTATGGACATGTCAGAATTTTCAGTGTGTACGGGCCTGGCGATCATCCCTGGTCTCTTATATCATCCTGCGTAAAAGCTTTCCGAAATGGTCAGAAGATGGAGCTTTCCTCCTGCACGCAGCTGTGGAATTTTCTGTACATTGACGATGCCGCGAGGGCGCTTGCCTCGCTGGCTGAGTACAGCGGGAGTCTGGCGGAACAGGGCTGTGTGTATAATCTTGGCGGTCCTATGGAAGAAACCCGCCCTCTCAGGCTGTTTGTGGAGGAGATTTATGATCTCTGCGGCAGAAAGGGGGAGATGAATTATGGGGTAAAATCTCCCAATGCAGAGGGAATAGTCAATCTGATCCCTGATATCAGAAAGATGGAAAAGGTGCTGGGATGGCATCCCGACATAAATTTTAAGCAGGGAATGACAAATATTTTAAGAAAATTGTAGGTTGTCAAATGCAGGAAAGGCGTATAGAATAAAGGAAGTGCCGGAAGATGGGTGGTAAGATCCCCTCTGGCGGCTGTTTGGGACGGAGTGCCGGGCGCGCGGTAAAAGACAAAAAACAGGAAAGAAGAGAGAATTTTTCCGATGAAAAAGATCAGTATTTTAATTCCTTGTTACAATGAGGAGGAAAATGTCGGCCCGATCAGTGAGGCGGTTGTTGAAACGATGGTGCGGGATCTGCCGGAGTATGATTATGAGCTGGTGTTTATTGATAATGACTCAACGGACAATACACGGCCGATTCTGAGGGAACTGTGCAGAAACAATCCCCGTATTAAGGCTATTTTCAACGCGAAGAATTTTGGCCAGTTTAATTCTCCCTATTACGGAATGCTTCAGACGACAGGCGACTGTGTAATCAGTATGGTAGCTGATTTCCAGGATCCGGTGGAGCTGATACCGCAGTATGTGAGAGAATGGGAAAAGGGATACAAAATTGTAATCGGAATTAAGACAGGCAGCAAAGAGAATCCCATCATGTACGGGCTTCGGAGCTGCTATTATAAATTGATAAAGAAACTGTCTGACGTGGAACAGATTGAACATTTTACAGGGTCAGGGCTTTATGACCGCGATTTTATCGAAATTCTGCGAAGTCTGGATGATCCGACGCCATTTTTGCGGGGCATTGTTGCGGAGCTGGGATATAAGAGAAAAGAGATTCCCTATGTTCAGCCGCAGAGACGGGCGGGGAAAACGCACAATAATTTTTATAAGCTGTATGATGCAGCGATGCTGAGTGTGACATCCTATACGAAGGTAGGGCTGAGACTGGCTACGATTTTCGGCAGTGTCTGTGCTCTTATCAGTATGATAGTAGCGTTTGTATATCTTATTATGAAACTGCTGCACTGGAATGATTTTCCTGCCGGTATGGCCCCGGTTCTGATCGGAATGTGTTTTCTGGGTTCTGTTCAGATTTTTTTTATTGGACTGGTGGGAGAATATATTCTGTCAATTAATTCCAGAGTTATGAAAAGGCCTCTTGTGGTTGAAGAGGAGAGAATAAATTTTAATCCTGCTGAAGAAGAAAGCAAAAAGACGCATAAATGCAAAACTGCCGAGAAAAATCAGCATACCGTTAAGGATAGCGGCAGGAAAGGAAAAGAATGAAATTTAACGTAGATGTGGTCAGAATACGGGAAAATTCCATACAGCTTAACGGGTGGGCAATCGGGAAAACGCCGGATGCCCGGATAACTTACCAGGTGGAGGATGGAAATCACAGGCCGCTGGATTTCCGTTATGTTGCGACCAGGCGTGATGATGTAAGTCAGATCTATTTTGGCTCTGTGATTGATCGGGAATTCGGGTTTGATATTCAGTTTCCCTATGAGCGGGGGAAAGATTACTATCTTGTAGTCTGCGGAGAAAAACGCCGGGTTCGGGTTAAATATAATGAAGAGCTGATACGTAAAAGAAGCAGTGTGGCTCATAAGAGAATGCAGAAAATCAGGGATCTGATGAACATGGAGACTGCGAGAGTCTGTCTCGATTTCTGGAAGGAGAATGGTTTCCGGGCGCTTGTTATCAAGTCAAAGCATAAACTGCAGGGAATTGACAATGATTACGATTATGGGGAATGGTATTCACTGACCCGTCCCTCTGAAGAAGAGTTAAAACGGCAGCGGGAGGAAAGGTTTTCCTATATGCCGAAGTTTTCCATTGTGATTCCGGCATACAAAACTCCGGAACGCTATCTGAGGGAGATGCTGGATTCCATTGTGGCTCAGACATATGAAAACTGGGAAGTCTGTGTAGCAGACGGAAGTCCCAGAGGACAGAGCTCAGAGCGGCTTCTGGCGCGTTATGCACAGCAGGATCGCCGTTTTAAATATGTGATATTGGGGGAAAATAAGGGGATTTCAGGAAATACCAATGCTGCCATGGACATGGCAACGGGGGATTTTATAGTTCTGGCGGATCACGATGACACTCTGACGCCTGACGCCCTTTATGAGTGTGCCAGAGTTCTGGTGGAACATCCGTCCTGCGACTGTATGTATTCGGATGAAGATAAGATGGACATGGACGGAGGTGCGCTTTTTGACCCGCATTTCAAACCGGATTTCAATCCAGATCTTCTGTGCAGCGTTAATTACATCTGTCATTTGTTTGTAGTCAGTCATAATCTGGCCTCCCGTGTGGGAGGCTTCCGGCAGGAGTATGATGGTGCGCAGGATTACGATTTTATATTCCGCTGTACAGAGGCGGCCGGCGAAATTTGTCATATTCCCAGGGTGCTGTATCACTGGAGATGTCATAAGGATTCCACAGCAAGCAATCCGGAAAGCAAACTGTATGCTTTTGAGTCCGGTTCGCGTGCTATTCTTGCTCACTATGAGAGAGTGGGAATTGAAGTGGAAAAGGTGGAAAAGGGAATTGATTACGGAATTTATCATTCTGTTTTCAAAATTGCAGGCAATCCTCTTGTTTCAGTTATTATTCCCAATAAAGATCATTCGGCAGATCTGGATACGTGTCTGAGAGCTATAGAAGAGCGTGCATCCTACAAGAATGTGGAATTTATAATAGTGGAGAATAACAGTACACAGAAGGAAACCTTTGAGTACTATGAAAGAATACAGAAGGAGTTCTCCAATGTCCGTGTCGTCAGATGGGAGAGGGAATTCAATTATTCTGCCATCAACAATTTCGGCGAGACCTTTGCATCGGGCGAATATCTTTTATTTCTGAATAATGACACAGAGCTGATCGCCGGAAATTTCATCGAGGAAATGCTTGGGTACTGTCAGAGGGATGATGTGGGAGCTGTAGGGGCACGTCTTCTCTACCAGGATGATACCATTCAGCATGCGGGCGTTGTGGTGGGATTTGGCGGTATTGCAGGTCATACATTTATAGGTCTGCATCAGGCTGAAAACAGCTATTTTCACCGCGCAATGAGCGCACAGGATTACAGTGCGGTAACGGCGGCCTGCATGATGACCAAAAAAAGTCTTTTTGAACAGGTGGGCGGTTTTTCCGAGGAACTGGCAGTGGCATTTAATGATATTGATTACTGCATGAAAGTAAGGGCGGCCGGAAAACTTGTGGTTTACAATCCGTATGCTCTGCTGTATCATTATGAATCAAAATCCAGAGGGCTGGAGGATACGCCGGAGAAGGTTGCACGTTTTAACCGTGAAATAAAGATTTTTTCGGAAAAATGGCCGGACATACTGAAAGACGGAGATCCGTACTATAATCCCAATCTGACACTGCGCAAATCTAATTTTGCGCTTCGAGATTTGAAGAAGGAGAAAATAGGGGAGCCGTACCGGCTGGAAATATAAAAATGGAAATTACAACAACAATCATTATTCCAAATTATAACGGATTAAAATTTCTGGATGAATGTATCCGTTCTCTGAAGGCGCAGACGTATTCAAATTTCCGTATTCTTGTGGTGGACAATGGTTCTCAGGACGGGAGTGCAGAGTGGCTTCGGGAGAAGAATATAGATACCATATTCCTGGAAAAAAATACAGGCTTTTCGGGTGCAGTTAATGTGGGCATCAGGGAAAGCCATACTCCCTATGTCATTTTACTGAATAATGATGTGCGGGCAGATGAGTATTTTGTAGCGGAGCTGGTCCGGGCAATCGGACAGTCAGATAAAATTTTCTCTGTCAGCAGCCGTATGATACAGATGTACCATCCGGATTTGCTGGATGATGCAGGGGATATGTATTCCATACTGGGATGGGCTTATCAGAGAGGCGTGGGGCAGAGGCTGAACTGCTGCCGCCGGCCATGCAGGGTATTTTCGGCCTGTGCAGGAGCTGCTATCTACAGGAGAGAGGTATTTGATGAAATCGGATACTTTGATGAGATGCATTTTGCATATCTGGAGGACATGGATGTGGGATATCGGGCAAGAATAGCCGGATATGATAATGTGTATTGTCCGGAAGCCCTTGTCTGGCATGTGGGAAGCGGAACCAGTGGTTCGAAATATAATCCTTTTAAGGTAAAGCTGGCAGCCAGGAATAATGTTTATCTGTATTATAAGAATATGCCGGCTCCGCAGCTTATCATAAATGCGGTACCTATCGCGGCGGGGACATTTCTGAAGTATCTGTTTTTCAGAAAAATGGGGTATGAAAAAGAATATCTGGAAGGGCTTAAGGAGGGGATAAGGACCATGCGCCGCTGCAGGCGGGTCAAGTATGATCCGGCCCACCTGAAAAATTATCTGGCAATCGAGCTTGAGCTTGTGGCCGGAGCGTTTCTTTATGTGTATGAGTTCGCTGCCAGGCGGATGAGACGGAATCAAAGCGAAAGTTGAGGGGAACCTTATGAATTATGAAGACGATGAGCTGGAGCGCATGAGAGCTCGCCGGGAGCAGAGGAGAAATGTATCCCGGAGCAGTTCGGACAAAAAGACGCGGACCGGCTCAGGAGGGCGCAGCTCACAGACCGGAAGCGATGAGATCTTTAAGTCCAGCTACAGTGGCCCGAAGGGAAAGAAAAATGGCCGGAGCGATGTCAAAGGCTCTGCCCATGCCAGAAGAACAGCGGCCCGGAGGAAGAAAAGACTGATTATTGCAGCTGAAATTATTGTTATTTTTATGCTGGTTATAGGCGGCGGCCTCTGGTATCTTTATGAGCGCACTTTTGGCTCTCTTCAGAAGATAGAGTTTAATGAAGATGCGGTTATGAATGTTAACCTGTCAGAAGAGCAGCTGGAGGGAATGAAGGGATATTTTACGGTTGCCTGTTTTGGCGTGGATTCCAGAAGCGTCAATGGAAAGATGAATGTAGGAAAAGGAACAAATGCGGATGTCAATCTGATTGCTAACATTAATCTGGAAACAGGAGAGATCCGGCTTGTTTCGGTATTCCGTGATACATATCTGAATATCAGCGATAAAAATTCCTATAATAAAATTAATGCGGCTTATGCGCAGGGAGGTCCTGAGCAGGCTGTAAAAGCTCTGAACAAAAATCTGGGACTTAATATCACGCAGTATGCTACCTTCAACTGGAAAGCGGTTGCGGATGCTATCAATCTTCTGGGAGGCGTTGATATTACCATCAGTGAGAGTGAGTTCTCATGGATTAATGCCTATATCACTGAGACGGTAGAAGAGACCGGTATCGGTTCTACCCAGCTTAAGCATGCCGGGGATGTTCATCTGGACGGTGTTCAGGCCGTTGCCTATGGGCGTCTTCGTCTTGGCGATACGGATTATGCCCGTACAGAGCGGCAGAGAATTATTCTCAGCAAAGCTTTTGAGAAAGCCAAGGAGGCGGACTGGGCAACTTTAAACTGTATCATACAGACAGTAATGCCTCAGCTTGCAACTAATATAACTATTTCAGATATGATTCCGCTTGCCCGGAATATTTCAAATTATCATATGGGAGATACGGCGGGCTTCCCTTCTGCCAGAGGGGAAATGGATATTGGAAAAATCGGTGACTGTGTTATTCCGCAGACGCTGGAGTACAATGTGAAAGAGCTTCACAAATTCCTTTTTGATGAAGAGGATTACCAGGTTCCTTCCAATGTTCAGGAATACAGTGATCATATTGCTCAGACAACGGGTCTGACAACAGAGGGAAAACTGATTGGACATGTCCCTGTCGACCAGGGTATCAGTGCGAATTCTTATATTAAGAGACAGCAGCAGAAGGTATCGGAAAAGGCAGCCGCAGAGGCTGCGGAAAAAGCAGCTGCAGAGGCGGCTGAAACGGAGACAGAAGAGTCGACGGAGGAGAGCAGTGTGACGGATGAAACCGGAGAGAGCGGAACTGACGGAGAGACGCTTTTCGATCCTGATGAAGAATGGCTTGATGAATGGGATGAGGACTGGTATGTTGACTGGCCCGGACGTGAGAGCGAGGCGTACGGTCCCGGAAGTGAAGCAGGTTCCGGCCCCTCAGGCTCTTCAGGAGGAAACCGCAATGACCGTCCCGGAACGGGTACTACGGAGGCAGATAATGCCAGCGGCCCCGGAGCGGATTCAGATAATTCTGATTCCGGAAACAAGGTTCCGTCAAAGCCGGGAACAGGAACTACTCAGGCCGAAACAGAGGGGAATGGTCCGTCTGAAACAATAGGTGCAAACGGCGGAGGAACCGGAAACAGTTCCTCCGGAGTAAAGAGCCCGCTGGATCCGGGAAACAATACTTCCGGGAATGTTTCAGGACCGGGAAGCTCACAGGGACCGGGAGCATAAAGAGATGCGGGAATAACAACAGGATCAGGTGAGATACTATGATAAAAGATAATCAGAAACGTCTGAATCATTTTCATGTAGTGCTGGATGCGCTTGTCATTCTGTTTTCCTATGCGTTGGCATGGTTTATTGTAAATGGCACTCCATGGTTTAATGTAACGACTCATAATAAGAGCGCAATGGCAGCGGTATATCTGATGGCTGGTGCTGCCATTGTGCCCTCTTACCTGATTTTATATGCTTTTTTCCACCTCTATACGCCCAAGCGGGTGCAGGGAAGAAGAGTGGAGCTGGCAAATCTGTTTAAAGCCAATATTATAGGATTGCTGGCTATTTCTCTGATTCTGTATCTGGGCGGAAAAAATGAATATTTTCATAACTTTTCCCGTTCAATGGTATTTCTGTTTTTCGGGATAAATATTGCAGCGGAGTTCCTGATACGCAATCTTCTGCGTATCTGTCTCCGCTCACTCCGTTCCAAAGGCTATAATCAGAAGCATCTTCTTCTGGTCGGCTACAGCCGTGCGGCGGAAGGATTTATTGACAGAGTAAGTACAAATCCGGAGTGGGGATACAAAATCCGCGGAATCCTGGATGATCACGAGGAGTGGGGGAAAGAATATAAAGGTGTGCGGGTAATCGGAAAAATTCGAGATCTGAATACCATTCTGGAGCTCAATACACTAGACGAGATTGCCATAACACTCAGCATCCGGGAGTATGAAAAGCTGGAAAGAATAGTGGCCGGCTGCGAAAAGTCAGGGGTTCATACGAAATTTATTCCTGATTACAATAATTTTATTCCTACCAAACCTTTTATGGAAGATTTGCTGGGGCTTCCTGTAATACACATCAGACATGTTCCCCTGACAAGTATGGTCAATGCGACCATGAAACGCATTGTCGATCTGGTTGGTGCCATAGCGGCACTGATCCTTTTTTCTCCGGTAATGCTTCTGACAGTGGCCGCAATTAAGCTGACCTCGCCGGGACCTGTTATATTCAGCCAGGAAAGAGTTGGACTTCACAATAAACCATTTAAAATGTACAAGTTTCGTTCCATGGAGGTACAGTCTGCCGCAAAAGAGAAAAGTCAGTGGACAAGGCAGGGGGATCCGCGGGTAACTCCTATAGGACGTTTTATCAGAAAAACAAGTATTGATGAGATGCCGCAGCTTTTCAATGTCCTGAAGGGAGATATGAGCCTTGTAGGCCCCAGACCGGAGCGGCCATTTTTTGTGGAGAAGTTCAAGGAAGAGATTCCGCGTTATATGATTAAACATCAGGTAAGGCCCGGCATGACAGGGTGGGCACAGGTTAACGGATACAGGGGAGACACTTCTATTACAAAGCGAATTGAGCATGACCTGTATTACATTGAGAACTGGACACTGGGATTTGATTTTAAGATATTGTTTCTGACAGTCTTTAAAGGATTTATTAACAAAAATGCGTACTGACAGAATGACTGAGACGGTGCAGGCATTATGCGCCGCAGAAAAAACAGGATATCTGATCAGCGACATATGGGGAATTCTGTATGGGATATGAGGACGAGAACGGACGCTACGGGAAGCGCCGGAGCAGAGCCAGGCAAAATACCGGGCCGATGGAGTATGAAAAGACAAGCAGGAAAAAAAACGGTAGATCTGCCGGCCAGACAGGCGGAATTGATTTAATTACGGACAGTTTTTCGGACAGAAACCGCCGCACGAATCGGGAAGGTCAGTCCGGTTACAGGGAAACGAAAGCACAGCCTGTCTATTCGGATATTTACAGTGATCCGGCTAAAAGGAAAGCCAAAAAGAGAAAAAGACGGATAAAAATTATTATTCTTGAAGTGTTTGTTCTTATAGGCGTGCTTCTTTTCGCCGCTTATTCTTATATAAACAGCCGTCTGGATATGATGCAGCGTCTGCCCTGGAATCCCGAGGAGATTAAAAATCTGGAAATTTCAGAGGAAAAGCAGGAACAGATGCGCGGATACTGGACGATTGCAATTTTTGGCGTGGACAGCCGAAATTCATCTGTGGGAAAAGGCAATAACTCTGATGTGAATATCCTCTGTAACATTAACCAGGAGACAGGGGAAATAAAAATGGTGTCCGTATACCGTGATACGTATCTTAATATCAGCGACAAAAACAGTTATAATAAAATTAATGCTGCGTACCTTCAGGGAGGGCCGGAGCAGGCTGTTAAGGCGATGAATAAAAATCTGGATCTGGATATTGACGATTATGCCACCTTTAACTGGAAAGCGGTTGCGGATGCTATCAATATCCTGGGCGGAATTGATGTGGAAATCAGCAAAGCAGAATTTTATTATATCAATGCTTTTATTTCCGAGACAGTTAAAGCGACGGGGATTGGATCCACGCAGCTTAAATCTGCCGGGATGAATCATCTGGATGGCGTTCAGGCGGTGGCGTATGGACGTCTTCGACTGATGGATACAGATTATGCAAGAACAGAGCGGCAGAGGAAAGTAATATCCCTGGCATTTGAAAAGGCGAAAAAGGCAGACTGGGCAACGCTGAATAATATTGTACAGACAGTGTTCCCGCAGGTGGCAACCAGCGTGGAAATGGATGATCTTCTGACAATGGGAAGAAATATAACCAAATATCACCTGACAGAAAGCTCCGGTTTCCCTGAAAACCGAAAGGAAGTAAATATGGGGAGCAAGGGGGCATGTGTTATTCCAAACACGCTGGAATCAAATGTAATAGATCTTCATAAATTTTTGTTTAGTGATGAGAATTACAGTCCGACTGATACGGTTAAAACAATCAGCAATAAAATAATGTCGGATGTCGGACAGCTTCAGAATACGAAGCCAAACAGGGAAGAAGAGAAAGATAAGGTTACTGTGCCGGAGACAACGCTCTCTGCTGAGGAATCACTGGAGGAAAGTCTGGCAGAGGAAAGCAGCGAGTCGGAGAGCAGGGAAAACGGACCCGGTGGAACGGAAGGGACGGATTGGGAGACAGATTCTCAGGGGAACCTGATATTGAGGCCCAGTGACGGAACAGAGTGGGGCGAAAATGAATCACGCCCATCGGGAACCGGCAGTACTGATGATGAAAATGAAATGTCTTCCACCGCAGCGTCACGTCCGGGAAGTACAGAGTATGAGACGAAGCCGTCAGAGAGCGGAGTGCCGAGACCCGGTACGGGGAATGAGACCTTACCGCAAACACCCGGTGCGGGAATGGAAAGTACGGCGGGCAGCGGTATGGGCGGCCCCGGCGGTGGCTCGTCAGGAAGCGGGGATACAGGTGTGATTATTGCTCCCGGGGGAACAATTGCAGACAGCGGAAATTCTTCTCCCGGTGTGGAATTTTCCGGCCCTATGGGAAATAATTAGAAAAGGGACAGCTGCAAAAGCAGATGAATTGTATTGAATCATCTGCTGAAGCAGCCGTCCCTTTTTTGTATATGTCTGTATATGAACTCAGAATTTATTTTTCCTCACATACCTGGAAAATGTAAAATTTCAGGTAATAGGAGGTATCGTCGCCGGCCCAGAGGATCGGATGATCCGCAGACTGGGTTCTGGCTTCGACCTGGCGGAGACGCTTGTGCGCACCGGCAGCAGCCTCACGTATGGTTTTTGTGAAAAGTTCAGGAGTCATGAAATGGGAACAGGAGCATGTGGCCAGAAAGCCGCCGTCGCGGACGAGCCGAAGTCCTCTTGTGTTGATTTCCCGATAACCTTTTACCGCATTTTTGACAGAACTTCTGGATTTTGTAAATGCCGGAGGATCCAGAATAACAAGATCAAAGCTTTCGCCGGCTTTTTCCATCTGGGGAAGCAATTCAAAGACATCTGCGCATACGAAATTCACTCTGTCTGATACGCCGTTCAGGTCTGCATTTTCCCGGCCCTGGCTGATGCCCAGCTCCGATGCATCTACGGCTATTACTTCACGGGCACCGGAAACAGCTGCATTAAGGGCAAAGGAGCCAGTGTGTGTAAAGCAGTCAAGGACTCTCTTTCCGGGGCACAGTTTCTGTATGGCGAGGCGGTTATATTTCTGATCCAGGAAGAATCCGGTCTTCTGTCCGTCCTTTACATCCACAAGATACCGTACGCCATTTTCACAAATCTCAACTTTGGTGTCAAAGGGTTCTCCAATAAAGCCTTTGAAACGTTCCATTCCTTCTTTGAGGCGGACTTTGGCGTCACTCCGCTCATAAATGCCGCGTATCAGTATTCCGTCTTCGGCCAGAATATTTTTAAGCTTTTCGAGGATAACCGGTTTAAGACGGTCAATTCCCAGAGCCAGAGATTCTACAACAAGGATATCGGAAAATTTATCAATCACGATACCGGGAAGGAAATCAGCTTCTCCAAAGATGATTCTGCAGCTGGATGTGTCTACAGTCTGCTTTCTGTACTCCCATGCGTTGCGGACCCTCATTTCAATAAAGGCTTCGTCAATGACAGTGTCTTTTTTTCGTGAAAGCATGCGGACCGTGAGCCTGGATTTGGTGTTAATGAAGCCGGAACCAAGAACATATCCGTCGAAGTCAAGAACCCTGACGATGTCTCCGTCTTCAAAGTTTCCTTCCACAGTCTGTATTTCATTGTCGTAAATCCACATGCCGCCGGCTTTCAGCGCTCTGGCAGCGCCCTGACGAATGCGGACAATCGCCTGTGTATCTGTCATTTGCAATCCTCCTTGTGATTAAAAAATCAGGTATTTTCTAGTATACAGTAAGGAGAAGGCGGCTGGCAAGCAATTCCTCTGTCAAAACACATATTTATGATAGTTTTTTCACAAAACCATCACAAATACCTGTTAGACTATGTCATGTAAATGATAAGAGAAATACCGGAGACATCCCGGGCGCAGGCAGATTTTTCGCAGACGGGTGTCGGGGGTGGATTTATAGAGATGGGAGGTAAGCACAATGTATGATGAGAAAGATTATAAAAACAATCAGGGAAATGGAAGAATAAATGAAAGTGCAGACGGCGATCTGAATTACACGGAGGGTGCATATTCTGATAACATGTATGCAAAGAATGAAGCCCGTCACAGAGATACAGGTATAAATCAGGATGACTGTTATGGAGGTTATCATGAATCACGTTACCGGGGAAATCTTGATGAAGATGACAGCCACCGCAGACAGGCAGACAGAAGCTATATTCCGGATGAGCCAAAGCGAGGTGTAAAGAAAGGCTCTGCAGCAAAAAGAGCTGCGGCAGTTGCAGCGGCAGGAATTTTATTCGGGTGTGTGGCAGGGGGAACGATGGCCGGAGTAAATATCCTTTCCGGACGTTTTACAGCTGCAGCAGAGCAGGTTCAGGAGCAGACGATTGCTCAGGCTGAGCAGACTGAAACGGCTGCTCCGGCAGAAGAGGCAGTTCCGGTGTCAACAGGAAATGATGTCTCAGCGATTGTTGAAAAAGCTATGCCCTCGGTAGTAGCTATTAATAACAAGATGCTTTATACACAGCAGAACTGGTTTTTCGGAGAACAGCAGTATGAGGTCCCCAGCAGTGGTTCAGGTATTATCGCCGGACAGAATGATGATGAACTTCTGATCGTGACGAATAACCATGTTGTGGAGGATTCAGAAGAACTGTCCGTAACTTTTATTGATGATACAAGTGTTAAGGCGGCTATCAAAGGAACGGATTCCGACTCGGATCTTGCTGTTATTGCAGTTCAGCTTTCAGATATTCCGGATGAGACCAAACAGCAGATAAAGGTTGCAGAGCTGGGAGATTCAGATGAGCTGAAGCTTGGTCAGGGTGTTGTCGCAATCGGAAACGCACTTGGTCAGGGCCAGTCAGTCACAGTCGGATATGTCAGCGCGCTGAATAAACAGGTTACAATTGATGGTGTGGACAGGACGCTCCTTCAGGTTGACGCAGCCATAAACCCCGGCAACAGCGGCGGTGCTCTTCTCAATATGCAGGGAGAGGTCATCGGTATTAACGCAGCAAAGTATGCTGATACGGATGTTGAGGGAATTGGCTATGCAATACCGATTTCTCAGGCAAAGGATATTATAGATGACCTGATGACGAAGACAACAAAGGTTGAGGTAGCTGAAGACGAACAGGGTTATCTGGGTATTCAGCTTCAGAATATTGACAGCCGTATGGCAGAAGCATATGGAATGCCTGAAGGAATCTATGTGTACAAGATCGTAGAGGGCGGAGCAGCTTCCAAATCAGATTTGAAAGAGCGCGATATTATTACAAAATTTGACGGCGAGCGGGTAAAAACGGGAGATGAGCTTCAGAAGATGCTGACATATTATAAAGGCGGAACGACGGTAACACTGACAGTGGAGACACTGGAAAATGGCGCCTATGTGGAGAGAGAGGTAGAAATTACACTGGGTTATAAGAGCGAGGCCCAGCAGGAGCAGTAAAGACTGCTTGGTCAGGGTCTGTTAAAGAATACTGACAGCCAGAGCAGAGGGTCCGGCAAAGGACGGAAATCATTAGACTGCAGAATCTGTATCTGCAGAATAATTTCCGGTATGGCCGGGCTCTCTGTTTTCTTTGCTCATTTACGTTTCGGTGCGGATATGATACAATGAGGGGGCGGACAGGAGGAAAATAAATGGAAGATAAGCAGGATAAAAGAGATATGGAAACAAAAGACGATGAGTATGAGAAAATCTGCTATGTCTGTCGGCGGCCGGAGAGCAAGGCCGGCCCGATGATCACGATGCCGGGAGGAATGAATTTCTGCCACAGCTGCATGCAGAAGGCATTTGATTCGGTTTCCCAGAGCGGCCTGGATCTGAGCAAACTTCAGAACATGCCGTATATGAATCTGAATCTCAGTGATTTTCCCACTGTAAACTCACAGAATATGGATATTCCTGAGAAAAACAAAGTAAAAAAGAAAAAGGAAAAAACGCAGGAAAAGCTGACTATGAAAGATATTCCGGCGCCCCATAAGATTAAGGAACAGCTTGACAGATATGTGATAGGGCAGGAGCGCGCCAAAAAGGCGATTTCTGTGGCAGTATACAATCATTATAAGCGGGTAATGCTTCAGGAGAGTGAAGCACAGGAGGAAGAGGCTGAAATCGAAAAGTCCAATATTCTGATGATTGGACCGACGGGAAGCGGCAAGACGTATCTGGTAAAAACACTGGCCCGGCTTCTGGATGTTCCACTGGCTGTTGCGGATGCCACGTCATTAACGGAGGCGGGGTATATTGGAGACGATATTGAGAGTGTTGTGTCAAAACTGCTGGCAGCCGCGGGAAATGATGTGGAGAAAGCCGAACGGGGAATTATTTTTATCGATGAGATTGATAAAATTGCCAAAAAGAAGAATATTACCAACCGGGATGTGAGCGGAGAATCGGTGCAGCAGGAACTGCTGAAGCTGCTGGAAGGGAGTCAGGTGGATGTCCCTGTTGGTTCCAATCAGAAAAATGCACTTACTCCCATGACTACGATTAATACAAACAATATTCTGTTTATATGCGGCGGTGCTTTCCCTGATCTTGACGGAATTATAAAAGAGCGTCTGAAGAAGAAATCTTCAATGGGCTTCAATGCTGTTTTAAAGAGTGATTATGAGGAAGATCCTGATATTCTCAGTAAGGTTACCACAGAGGATCTCAGAAATTTCGGAATGATACCGGAGTTCCTGGGGCGTCTTCCGGTGCTTGTTACGCTTCAGGGGCTGACAAAAGAACTGCTTGTACGGATTTTAAAGGAGCCGAAAAATGCGATTCTGAAGCAGTATGAGCGTCTTTTGATGCTTGATGAAGTAAAACTGGTATTTGAAGAAGACGCTCTGGAATGGATTGCAGAACAGGCAATAAAAAAAGAGACAGGGGCCCGGGCCCTGAGAGCTATTATAGAGGAATTTATGCTGGATATCATGTATGAAATTCCGAAAGATTCCAATATAGGTTCGGTAGTTATAACCCGCTCGTATCTGGAAAAGAGCGGAGGGCCTCTGATTGAGATGAGAGGTTAAAAAACAGATGCAGAAAAAAGGACTGTTTTCAGTTTTGAAAAGGATACTGAAAGCAGCCCTTTTACTGTTTTTTATAACTGTGCATTGAAAGACGTTTTCCGGCGGTTTATAGTTTCTTTATAGTTTTTCCACAGTTTTCTCACAGCATTCTGATAGAATGGTTCAAAAAACGGAGGGAATTATGCTTCTCAATCTTTTTGCCTTTTTAATTATACCCGGCTATACTCTGCTGTATGTGAAAAATTTTAATCTTTTTACGGTAAACTTTTCTGTGATCGGAAATCTGCTGGGGAAAAAACGTGCATTTGTCATATGGGGATTTCTGATGGGAATATATTTTTACTTTGTGCTGTCCTCTGTGTCGAAGAATCTCAGGCTTTCAAAAAGAGTCCGGTATCTGGTACATACGGCTCTGATGCTTCTTTTTCTGGCCGTATTTACTCCCTACCTTCCGCAGGAATTTCCATTTAAGGCATTTCTGCACATTGTATTTGCCATGGCGGCTTCACTGTGCCTGATTGTCTATCTGTTTTTTGCCTCCAGACGCCTTCTTGAGGTTAACAGGACAGCCGGAGAGTGTGCGCTGTGGGGGCTCTTGGGGATTTTTTCCATATCCTCCATTCTTCTTGTCTCGGTGGGAATTGTCAGCAGTGCCCTGGAAATTTTCTTCACTTTTTCAGCCGTATTTCTGAGCAGATTTTTTCTGGTTCAGTCAAAAGGAATTCTCCAGGCAGAGGCAGAGCAGAATATTGTAGCAGCATAGCGGTGCTCAGTCTCTCATGGAGAGAAAGGCGTTATAGAGATCCAGGGTTCCGTACCCCCATTCGCGGTTGGGATAGGAAATGCCGGGCTTTCGTCCCGCGCCGCGTATAAGAATGGATTTTGCGATGGGGGTGTTGATGTAGTAGGGAGACTGCTCCGACACGGCCCAGGAAAGAAGAATTGCTGCAGCTCCGGCTGCATGGGAGGCGGCAAGGGACGTACCGGTTGCTGCCTGACCGGATGCCACTGGTATATCGACTCCCGGAGCTGCGAAGTCAGGCTTGATGGCACCCGTCCGGGAAAAGCCGCGGCTGGAGTGAATATATATTCCCCCATTGCGGTGGTTGTATGCGGCAGTGGTAATAAGTGCGGCTGCATTGCCGGGATCTGTGATGATAGTGTCAGGATCAGGGCGAAGGAAAAATGTTTCTTCGGAAATGAAATCGTGGACCGGAAGCCAGATATGGTATTCGCCATGTATGGACAGGGAGTGGTACACGCGTATTTTCCAGATGCCGGCAGCCGGAGAACGGAAACGCATCATAATAAGCTCACTGCCTGTGGCAGCTTCTGAACTGGAATAGGTCAGTTCAATAACTGTTTCTTCCAGCAGAAAAGTAAGAGCTCTCTCTTCGCGGTTGGAAACAGGGAGCCGTCCCGTATCCTCTCCTGAGGGAGAGATAAAACCCACGGTGTAAAGTTCGGATTCTCTGGCCCAGAGTTCCATGGTAAATCCTTTTTCTCCGGATCCTACACGCAGTTCCACATCTTCGTAGGAGGTTTCCGGTAAAACAGATCCTCTGTAATGGTGCCCGCGGCCGGTTTCATTTCCGGCAGCCACAACGATGACCTGGCCGCCGGAACGGCTGAGATCTGTCAGATACAAACCAAGGGGCGAAGTCCCGCTGTGACTTCCTGTGTTTGTTCCCAGGCCCAGAAGAATAACAAGAGGCATTTTCTGTTCTCTGGCGGTAAGAAGCAGGTATTTAATTCCCAGCATAATGTCGTTCTCCTGATAAGCCCGTGCCTCATCGCGTATCAGATAAAAATCACGCAGATACTGTTTGGCCGGTTTGAGTTTGACAATGACCAGTCCGGCTTCGGGAGCGGCGCCTGAAAAACCGGGGACAGAAAAAGCGCTTCCGGCTGCCACTGCTGCCATGTGGGTTCCGTGTCCGTCTGTATCACGGGAAGGAATGACGGACAGGGGATCTTCACTTTGAAGAGCCAGACTGATGTCCCTGTTGGAATAAACCGTTCCGTAATGGATTGCGTCAAGAGGACTGCCGGGCAGGCCGCTGCCGGGAACAGTCTGATCCCACAGGCCTACAATGCGTGAGCTTCCGTCGCGGTTTCGGAACAGAGGATCCTGATAATCGATGCCGGTATCTACGATTCCGATGAGGGTGCCGCGGCCTTTGTTGGCCAGACGCGGCTGATCAAACGTGCGGAAAATGCCGGAACTCTCCAGGTTGGAAGAATCCAGGGGAGTGTACAGATTGGGAATGGCATCATATCCCTCTTCAAGTACGGAAAGAGGGAGCGTTTCAGACAGAGGGCGATATATCACAATGTATTGACTGTTTATAAAGTCATAGCACAGATTTTCCGTTTCCACAATGGCGTCATAATTAAAAGGGTAATATCGGTATATAAAATCAGCCGTTTCTTCTAAAGAGATATCTTCAGGGCAGCGCATAGAGAGATCCTTGAGTTATTTTTATGTATTATATGAGAGTGAAAAAGGAGAAATTCAAATAGTCTGCCTGTGAAAAATCAAAGGTTTGCGGGATAAAAGGGGAGGTGTAACGGAATAGAGGAGCGGAAAAGCTAAATTGCAAATTGGGCTGTACGGGAGGATAAAAAAATGGTACGATGTAGACAATAAATAAAAATCAATATGGGAGGGCAAAGATGAAGTGGTTGGGATTTACAGCGGGGCTTTTTGGAATTGATTTTTTGATGAAGGAAGGGGTCGAGGCGCAAAAGCCTGAAAATTTTCCACATGATATGGATGGGACAAAGGGTAAAATCCGGCTTTACCGAAATCACAACAAAGGCTTCTGTTTCGGATTCCTGCAGGAGAATCAGACGATAGTAAAGCAGCTGCCCCTTGTATTTACATCAGCCTGTGCAGGCGCTTTCATCTGGCTCCTGTCCCGGAAAGAAGGGCGCCTGTCAGAGCGGCTGAGCCTGTCGCTTATCACAGCCGGAGCACTCAGCAATCTCTATGACAGGCTGAAACGGGGATATGTAGTAGATTATTTCAGTATCCGGATCAGAGGCCTGGAAAAGGTCGTTTTTAATCTGGGAGATATTTTTATTTTTGCAGGCAGCATTGTTCTTGCGCTTTCTGATCTTGCAGGAGGTATCAGGAATCATTCTCCGAGAGGAGTGCGCCGATGGCCGTGGAAAAAGCAGCATTAGGCGGAATAATAAAATGTATGCCAAAGATATCCTGCATGCGGTTGAAAACACCAAAGGTAGTTTCAGCCTGTGGAAGGCAGGCCAGAGAACCTGTCAGAACCACGTCTTTTGTCGTGTCATCGGACAGGGCAAAAGCAGCCATAACACCAATATTTTCATAAATCATATTGAACAGTGCGGCCGCCAGATCAGGAGCGGAGGCAGAACTTTTTATTTTCCCGAAATTAGAAGCGGTAAGCTCAGAATTCAGGGATGGAATGTCCTTATCCAGCAGATCTCCGATACGGAGATCTGCTTTTGTGCGATCTCCCTGTGATGCCAGGTTTGACAGAGTAAATACATCGTGGATTCCCAGAAAACGGGCGGCAAGACCGCAGAGTGTACCTCCCCCTATTCCGCTGCCTCCCAGATGGCGGTATTCTGTCAGGGAGGCCTTTACAAATGCAGTGCCGGTGCCCATGCTGACTACAAGGGCCTGGCTGAGACCGGAAAGAGCCAGGCCGCCCCGGCCGATAGCGGACAGTTCGGGAACGGAGACAGTGGGAATACCATAGATATCTTCCTGGAAATATGTAGACCCCAGACCTGTCAGAACAATTTTATCTACATCTTTGAGTGTGAGATTACACTGTTTCAGGATACGTCCCAGAATTCCATAGGTACATGTGCGCGGATCGTCTGCGGATACCTGCAGCGTACCGATTAGATTTCCCTTTTTATCTGCTGCGGCTGCCTTGGTGGTGGAGCCGCCTATATCGATCCCAATAGAAATTTTCATTGCAATTTTCCTCATTTCATCAGAATATTTCCGCTGCAGCTGCCCGCCTCCGGGAAAAGAAGAAGGGACAGAGCCGCAATTTGAAAAACAGTTTTTATTATAAAGGAAAAACAGCGGTTTTAGCAAGGCACAGTTTATGCAGAGAAAGCAGAATTTATTCCGGCATTTTTTGCATGATGTACAGGCGTTTTGTTGACAGTGGGAAAGAAATATTGTAGAATGGCGTCATATTATATTATTGAAATAGGAGTTGGTTTTTTTGGATTCTGGAGACGCCATACAATTAGTGTTTTTAGTGGTTCTTCTCTCGTTATCTGCGTTCTTTTCATCGTCAGAAACGGCACTTACTACGGTAAATAAAATTCGGATGCGGACACTGGCTGATGCCGGGGATCGCAGAGCGGAATATGTTCTGAAGGTTATTGAAAATCCGGGTAAGATGCTGAGTGCGATTCTTATCGGCAACAATATTGTGAACCTCTATGCCTCCTCTCTTGCTACTGTGTTGGCTACCAAAACATGGGGCAATGAAGCTGTGGGACTGGCCACGGGAGTTCTGACGCTGCTGATTCTTGTATTTGGCGAGATCACGCCGAAAACAGTTGCGACAATTCAGGCAGAGACCATAGCTCTGCGTTTTGCAAAAATTATATATGGAATTATGATAGTCCTGACGCCGGTTATCTATATAGTTAATCAGCTGTCTTTTCTGGTTCTGCGGATTCTGCGTGTGGATCCCAATAAAAGGGGGGAGTCCATCACGGAGGACGAATTGCGCACCATCGTGGAGGTAAGCCACGAAGAGGGCGTTATTGAGACAGAAGAGAAAAAAATGATTAATAACGTGTTTGACTTCGGCGATGCTGTGGCAAAAGATGTTATGGTTCCGCGTATTGACATGAGTTTTGTGGATGTGAATGCTACTTATGGCGAGCTTATGGATATGTTCCGCGAGGAAAAATACACGAGATTTCCGGTATATGAGGAGACAACGGATAATGTTGTCGGCGTCATCAATATAAAAGATGTGTTTCTTGCAGACGGGCCCAGGGATTTTTCTGTCAGGAAATATCTCCGTCAGCCTCTGTACACATACGAGTTTAAAAAAGTGTCCGAGCTGATGCTGGAGATGCGGAAGGCGGATGTTAATATTATTATCGTTCTTGATGAATATGGTGCGACCGCAGGTCTGATTACACTGGAGGATATGCTGGAGGAAATAGTCGGAGAAATCAGGGATGAATATGACGGGGATGAGGAGGAGGCGGTTCGCCAGATTTCCCCGAAAGAATATATTGTGGATGGTTCCATGAAACTGGATGATCTGAATGATCGCCTGGATCTCAAGCTGGAATCAGAAGATTATGATTCAATTGGAGGACTTGTCATAGGCCTTCTGGATCATCTGCCCGAGGAAGGGGAGGATGTGGTTGTCGATAATGTGCGGCTGGTTGTGGAGTGTGTGGAGAAAAACAGAATTGACAAAATACATCTGTATATTCTTAATTCCATTGAGGCTGTGACAGCACGCAGAAAAGAAGAGGCTGAAAATGCCGAGGCAGCAAAGCCGGTAAAAAAATAAAGACTGTAAATGCCGCCGGGAGAGACAATTAAGCTTTCCCGACGGTATTTTTATGTTTTTTGTTTCGTAATATCAGCTTAGCATTCCGCCGATGGTGCCGCCTCCCGCACACATAACAAAGATGAGGAGCAGTTCCCGCGCGTCTGTACCGATCTGACGCTCGATCAGGTAAGAGACAGCCAGAAGAATAAGAAAATAAATACAGCCTCCGGCCAGACCCCATAAAAAGCGCCGTACCCGTGCGGTTTTTCCGGCGATGATTCCTGCTATAAGGCATGAGATAATGTAAATGCCGTTGACTCCCAGATTTATCTGATTTTCTGTCAGATGAAGACTGTAGAGACCGAATGCCAGAAGCAGAAGAAAAATGGCTGTCAGAAGGTAGGCAGAAAAAACTGAACGCAGCAGGATACGAAGTGTGGATTTTCCCATAAAAAGCTCCTTGTGAAGTTCCTTATTACTGCCAGTATATTCGGGGGGCGGATGTGATATTCGGACATCCGCTTTTTACTTGCGCTGTCGGGGATCATGTGTTATAATCTGAAAGAATTTATTATTGAAAAAAATAATGAGGAGGATATAGAAAAATGAAGCATGTAAAGACATTAAGCGCGAATACTCTTAAGAACAGCATGAAGAAGGGCGGATGCGGCGAGTGCCAGACTTCCTGTCAGTCCGCATGCAAGACTTCCTGTACAGTAGGAAATCAGAGCTGCGAGAATCAGAACCGCTAAGCATATCTGAACGTTCAAAAAAAGACAGCTTCGACTAAGAAAGGCAGACAAGATGGGATTTTCTGCAGGCAAATCAGTGTGCAGAAATCCCGTGTTGTCTGCCTATGTATGTCTGGATAAGGAGAAAACAGAGTGATTCATCAATATATCAATAATGGCTATTACATTGTACTGGATGTCAACAGCGGCTCTGTTCATTCAGTGGATCCGCTTTTATACGATGTGATTCAGTTCCTGTCGGAACGTATTTCTGACAGGCGCGGGCCGTTTAAAATTGAGAAGTCCATTAAAGATGAGGCTTTTTCTGCGCTGTCCGGGCGCTATGGCCGGGAGGAATTGGAGGAGGCTTTTTCTGATATTCAGGAGCTTATTGATCGGGAAGAGCTTTTTACAGCAGATGTTTACCAGGATTATGTGATGGATTTTAAGAAAAGACAGACCGTTGTGAAAGCGCTCTGTCTGCATATTGCCCATGACTGCAATCTGGCATGCCGCTATTGTTTTGCGGAAGAAGGAGAATACCATGGCCGCAGAGCTCTGATGAGCTATGAAGTGGGGAAAAAGGCCCTTGATTTTCTGATTGCCAATTCCGGTTCCAGACAGAACCTGGAAGTGGACTTTTTCGGCGGGGAACCGCTTATGAACTGGGAAGTTGTAAAGCAGCTTGTGGAATATGGCCGCTCTCAGGAGAAGCTTCACAATAAACATTTCCGGTTTACCCTGACAACAAACGGGGTATTATTAAATGAAGAAATCATGGAATTCTGTAACCGTGAGATGAGCAATGTGGTGCTCAGTCTTGACGGAAGGCGTGAGATCAATGATAAGATGCGTCCGTTCCGAAATGGAAAGGGAAGCTATGATCTGATTGTACCCAAGTTTCAGAAGTTTGCAGAGCTGCGGGGGGATAAGGACTACTTTGTCCGGGGAACATTTACCCGCAATAATCTGGATTTCGGGGAGGATGTTCTGCATTTTGCCGATCTGGGATTTAAAAAGATGTCCATAGAGCCGGTTGTTGCCCAGCCCGATGAACCCTACGCCATACGTGAGGAAGATCTTCCGGTTATTCTGAAGGAATATGACCGTCTTGCGGCTGAGTATGTAAGGCGCCACAGAGAGGGGAAAGGATTTACGTTTTTCCATTTTATGCTGGACCTGAATCAGGGACCCTGTGTGGCAAAAAGACTTTCCGGATGCGGTTCCGGTACGGAGTATCTGGCAGTAACACCGTGGGGAGATCTTTACCCGTGCCATCAGTTTGTCGGAAATGAGGAATTTTTGCTGGGCAATGTGGATGAAGGTGTGACAAACACAAAAATCCGCGATGAGTTTAAGCTCTGCAATGTATATGCGAAGGAAAAATGCCGTGACTGTTTTGCAAGATTTTACTGCAGCGGAGGATGCGCGGCAAATTCCTATAATTTCCATGGCTCTATTACGGATGCGTATGACATAGGCTGCGAGATGCAGAAAAAGCGTATTGAGTGTGCTATTATGATAAAGGCTGCGCTTGCAGATGATGCTACGGAAACCCTGCAGGGAGGAGCGGCTGAAAAGGAGAAATAGAAATGAAAAACAGAAATGGAAAAAGCCTTCTGGGAATGCTGGTGCTCCTTGTGGCGATAGGAGTGTTCGGATATTTCGGATACTCAACAATGAATGCGATTAAACTGGGGCTTGATCTGGCCGGCGGTGTGAGCATTACCTATCAGGCGAAAGAAGAAAATCCGTCTGCGGAGGACATGGCGGACACTATTTACAAACTTCAGCAGAGAGTGCAGAACTACAGCACAGAGGCAGAGGTTTATCAGGAGGGAAACGACCGAATAAATGTTGATATCCCGGGTGTGTCGGATGCCAACGCAATCCTTCAGGAGCTGGGAAAACCGGGATCTCTGGTTTTCATGGATGCTGAAGGAAATCAGATTCTGGACGGCAAGCAGGTTTCGAGTGCCAAGGCGGGAATGGACGATTCCTCAGGGGCTAAGGAGTATGTGGTTTCTCTGACATTTAATGAAGAGGGAACAAAAGCGTTTGCCGAGGCCACGACCAATGGAGTGGGACAGCCTATCTATATTATTTATGATAATCAGATTATTTCCGCACCGACAGTTCAGGAACCGATCACAGGGGGACAGTGCCGGATTAACGGAATGGCGGATTATGAGGAGGCTAATAACCTTGCCTCCACTATTCGAATCGGATCACTTTCACTGGAACTGGAGGAGCTGCGCTCCAATGTTGTAGGTGCGAAGCTGGGACAGGAAGCCATTTCTACCAGCCTTAAGGCAGGTGCAATTGGTTTTGCGATTGTAGTTGTATTTATGATTGCCGTATATCTCATCCCGGGGCTTGCAGCTTCACTGGCACTGTGCCTGTATGTGGGGCTTATGCTGATTCTTCTGGTGGCATTCGATGTTACACTTACACTGCCCGGTGTCGCAGGTATTATTCTTTCCATCGGTATGGCGGTAGATGCGAATGTTATCATCTTCACGCGTATTAAAGAGGAGATTGGTGCCGGCAAGACGGTACAGTCAGCCATTAAGACGGGCTTTTCCAAAGCACTCTCAGCGATTATTGACGGAAACGTGACAACACTGATTGCGGCAGCCGTTCTTTTCTGGAGAGGTTCCGGTACGGTCAAAGGCTTTGCTTCCACGCTGGCTCTGGGTATTGTCCTTTCGATGTTCACAGCTTTGTTTGTGACCAGATTCGCGCTCAACTGCTTCTATGGAATCGGATTTGAAGATGCAAAATTTTACGGAATCAGAAAGGAAACGAAGGTAAAACCGTTCCTTAAATACGGAAAAGTATGTTTTGCTGCTTCACTTATTGTGATCGTTGCAGGATTTGCCTTTATGGGTGTCAATCAGGCATCGGGAGGTTCCATACTCAACTACAGTATGGAGTTCCGCGGAGGTACTTCCACAAACGTTACGTTTAATGAGGATATGTCTCTTGAACGCATTTCTGCAGAAGTTGTTCCTGTTGTGGAAGAGATTACCGGAGAAGCAGGCACACAGACTCAGAAGGTGGCCGGTACCAATGAGGTAATTATCAAGACCAGAACACTTAATGTGGAGGAGCGTGAGGCACTGGATAAAGCGCTTGCCGAAAACTTCGGTGTGGATCAGGAGAAGATTACGGCGGACAGTATTTCCGGTGCGATCAGTCAGGAAATGAAGCAGGATGCAATCATTGCCGTGATTATTGCGACAATCTGCATGCTGATTTATATCTGGTTCCGCTTCAGCAAAATTACATTTGCGGCAAGTGCGGTTCTTGCACTTGTTCATGACGTGCTGGTGGTTCTTGCCTTCTATGCGGCATTTAAATGGTCGGTGGGGTCCACATTTATCGCCTGCATGCTGACAATTGTGGGTTATTCTATCAATGCTACGATTGTTATTTTTGACAGACTGCGTGAGAATCTCAAGGCTAAGAAGCACACAGATTCTGTAGAGGACATTGTAAACTTAAGTGTCAGTCAGACGCTTACGCGAAGTGTGAACACCTCTCTTACTACTTTTATCATGGTGTTCGTGCTCTTTATCATGGGCGTGTCATCCATCCGGGAGTTTGCCCTTCCGCTTATGGTGGGTATTGTCTGCGGAACGTATTCATCCATCTGCCTGGCAAGTTCCCTCTGGTATATTTTGAACCAGCGGCGCGAGAAAAAGAAAGCGGAAGCCGGAAATTCAGCTTCCAGAAAGAACAGCTGAAAGCGGCACAGTTAACACAGGTTAGAAAGAGAAATATTGTATGGAATATAAGATTCTTTACAGGGACGGACGGGCAAAGCGGGCCAGGATGGAAACCGCTCACGGCACAATCCATACGCCGGTCTTTATGAATGTAGGAACGGTGGCGGCTATCAAGGGGGCTGTTTCAACGGATGATCTGCGGGCTATAGGGACACAGGTGGAACTGTCAAACACATACCATCTGCATGTCCGTACCGGTGATACACTTATCAGGCAGTTTGGCGGTCTCCATAAATTTATGAACTGGGATCGCCCTATCCTGACAGATTCCGGCGGATTTCAGGTGTTTTCTCTGGCGGGGCTGCGGAGGATAAAAGAAGAGGGAGTTTATTTCAACTCTCATATTGACGGACGGAAGATTTTCATGGGTCCCGAGGAGAGTATGCAGATTCAGTCTAATCTGGGCTCAACAATTGCAATGGCTTTTGATGAATGTCCTCCCAGCCTGGCAGATCGCGATTATGTAGAACGGTCGGTGGATCGGACAACGCGCTGGCTTGTGCGGTGCAAGGAAAAGATGGCACAGCTGAATGCGCTTCCTGATACGGTAAACAGAGAACAGCTTCTTTTTGGTATTAATCAGGGAGCAGTTTATGAGGACATCCGCATCAGGCATGCCCGGGAAATCAGAGAGCTGAATCTGGACGGGTATGCGGTTGGAGGACTGGCTGTAGGGGAAAGTCACGAGGAAATGTACCGCATTCTGGATGCGGTTGTGCCGGAGCTTCCGGAGGACAAACCTACGTACCTGATGGGAGTTGGCACACCGGCCAATATACTGGAAGCAGTCGACAGGGGAGTGGACTTTTTCGACTGTGTATACCCGTCGCGCAACGGGCGGCACAGCCACGTCTACACCAATCACGGAAAGCTGAATCTTCTGAATGCGAAATATGAGCTGGATCCACGCCCGATTGAGGAAGGGTGCGGCTGTCCGGCCTGTCGTTCCTACTCCAGGGCATATATCCGCCATCTCTTCAAGGCGAAAGAAATGCTGGGGATGCGATTATGCGTCTTGCATAATTTGTATTTTTATAATAAAATGATGGAAGAGATTCGCGACGCAATCGAACATCACTGTTATGCGCAGTATAAGGCGGCGAAGCTTGCCGGCATGGCAGCCGGAGAGTAGTCTCCGGAGGGAAAAGGAAAACAGATTACGCGGCGAGGCGGCGGAATCGGACTAAAGGAGGAAGAAACAGACATGGGCACAGCAGGAATGATACTTTACATTGTCTTCATTATAGGCATCATGTATTTTATCGCTATCAGACCACAGCAGAAAGAAAAGAAAAAACAGGCAGAGTTGATGGCAAATGTCGCGGTGGGAGACAGTGTGCTGACATCCAGCGGATTTTACGGCGTTATCATTGATATGACAGATGATACCGTGATCGTGGAGTTTGGCAGCAATAAAAACTGCCGCATTCCGATGCGCAAAGATGCGATTGTCCAGGTTGAGAAACCGGAGATGTAAACAAAGAAAAAACCGCTGCCCGGTAAAAAGCCGGCAGCGGTTTTTATATATATTTCAGCAAATGAGAGTTACGATAACTCACAGTTATGGATTGGATTCCAAATTGCTATAGGAGGAATACCACTAAATGCATGACAGCAGGTTGCAAAACAGGCGTGAGTTCAGATATAATTTTAGAAAAGTGCTGCAGCCGGCTGTCTTAAATTCAGAAGGCGGCGAAAGCGGAATCAAGATAAACAGCAGAATATTTATGAGGAATGAGGAGGAGAAAAAATGGATTATAAGATAACTCTGATTCCCGGAGACGGGATTGGACCGGAAATCGTAGAGGAGGCCCGTCAGGTTCTGGATCGTGTGGGCGAAGTATATGGACACAGATTTTCTTATAAAAAGATTCTGATGGGAGGATGTTCAATAGATGCCTTCGGAGTTCCTCTTACGGATGAGGCTCTGGAAACAGCCAGAAACAGTGACTCCGTTCTTCTCGGAGCGGTCGGGGGCAATGTGGGAAATTCCCGGTGGTATGATGTTGCCCCCAATCTGAGACCGGAGGCCGGTCTTCTGGCAATCCGGAAGGGACTGGGACTGTTTGCCAATATTCGTCCGGCCTATCTTTATAAAGAGCTGGCAGGTGCCTGTCCGTTAAAGGATTCTGTGATCGGAAACGGTTTTGATATGGTTATCATGCGTGAGCTGACAGGAGGACTTTATTTCGGAGAGCGGTATACGAAAGAAATAAACGGTGTGATGACTGCCATGGATACTCTGGTGTACAGCGAAGAGGAGATCCGCCGTATTGCAGTAAAAGCGTTTGACATTGCAATGAAGAGAAGAAAGAGTGTTATCAGTGTGGATAAGGCGAATGTTCTGGATTCTTCCCGCCTCTGGAGAAAAGTGGTGGAGGAAGTCGCAAAGGATTATCCGGAGGTAACCTTAACGCATATGCTGGTAGATAATTGTGCCATGCAGCTGGTAATGAACCCGGGCCAGTTCGATGTGGTTCTTACAGAAAATATGTTTGGCGATATTCTCTCGGATGAGGCCAGCATGATTACCGGCTCGATCGGAATGCTTTCTTCTGCCAGCATGAATGAAGGAAAATTCGGTCTTTATGAGCCCAGCCATGGCTCGGCTCCTGATATTGCGGGAAAGGATATGGCCAATCCCATTGCCACAATTCTTTCTGCGGCAATGATGCTCAGCTATTCTTTCGATCTGGATAAAGAGGCAGAGGCTGTTGAGAATGCCGTGCAGCAGGTGCTGACAGAGGGCTACCGCACGCCTGATATTATGTCCGAAGGATGCAAAAAGGTGGGAACAAAAGAGATGGGCCGCCTGATCTGTGAGCGGATTAAGTAAAAACTATATTTTTGCCATGATGGTAACAGGCGGCCGCAGCCTGTTTCAGACTGCGGTTCGCCAAAATTATACAGGCAATTGTAAAAAAAGAGTGCAAAATACAGTAAAATGCGTTAATATAGAAGTTAAACCGCAGATAAGAGATTGATAAACTGTTCTGACAGGCGCGTGATCCGACTGGAAAACGGGGACTGCCGGAAATCAGGACCGAAAAGGAGAAAATAAAAATGAAAAGTGATGCAGTCAGAAAGGGGATGCAGCAGGCTCCCCATCGTTCTTTATTTAATGCGCTGGGTATGACAGAGGAAGAAATGAAAAAGCCTCTTGTCGGAATTGTCAGCTCTTACAATGAGATTGTACCGGGGCACATGAACCTGGATAAAATTGTAGAGGCCGTGAAGCTGGGTGTTGCAATGGCCGGGGGAACTCCGGTGGTGTTTCCGGCTATTGCAGTCTGCGACGGCATTGCGATGGGCCATATTGGTATGAAGTATTCTCTGGTAACCCGCGATCTGATTGCGGATTCCACTGAGTGCATGGCTCTGGCTCATCAGTTTGATGCTCTTGTCATGGTTCCGAACTGTGACAAAAATGTGCCGGGGCTTCTGATGGCTGCTGCACGTGTTAATGTTCCTACTGTTTTTGTCAGCGGAGGTCCCATGCTGGCAGGCCATGTCGGGGGCAGGAAGAGAAGTCTTTCAAGCATGTTTGAGGCAGTAGGATCTTATGCGGCCGGAACGATGACGGAAGAGGATGTAAAGGAGTTTGAAAATAAGGTATGTCCGACCTGCGGTTCCTGCTCAGGCATGTATACGGCCAACAGCATGAACTGTCTTACGGAGGTTCTGGGCATGGGGCTTCAGGGCAACGGAACGATCCCGGCTGTCTACTCAGAGCGCATCAAGCTTGCCAAACATGCGGGTATGAAGGTTATGGAGATGTATGAGAAAAACATCTGTCCGCGGGATATCATGACAGAAAAGGCGTTTCTGAATGCTCTGACTGTGGATATGGCGCTGGGATGCTCAACAAACAGCATGCTGCACCTTCCGGCTATTGCTCATGAGGCAGGTGTGGATCTGAATATGGAGCTGGTTAACGCCATGAGTGAGCGCACGCCGAACCTCTGCCATCTGGCACCCGCAGGCCCCACTTATATGGAGGATTTAAATGAAGCCGGAGGCGTATATGCAGTAATGAATGAGCTTGCAAAAAAAGATCTTCTCAATCTGGACTGCATCACGGTAACGGGAAAGACAGTTGGGGAAAATATCAAAAATTGCATAAATCGGGATCCGGAAGTTATACGGCCTATCGATCAGCCGTACAGCCAGACCGGCGGTATCGCTGTTCTGAAAGGAAATCTGGCGCCGGATACGGCTGTGGTAAAGCGTTCCGCCGTTGCGCCTGAGATGCTCTGTCATCAGGGACCTGCCAGAGTGTTTGACTGTGAGGAGGATGCAATAGCTGCCATCAAGGGCGGAAAGATTGTGGCAGGGGATGTGGTTGTTATCCGTTACGAGGGCCCCAAGGGAGGACCTGGCATGAGAGAAATGCTTAATCCCACTTCTGCAATTGCAGGCATGGGACTCGGTTCCAGCGTGGCTCTGATCACAGACGGCCGTTTCTCAGGAGCTTCCCGCGGAGCGTCCATCGGACATGTTTCTCCGGAAGCGGCTGTGGGTGGTCCGATTGCCCTGGTGGAAGAAGGCGATATTATTTCCATCGATATTAATAATAATGCGCTGAATGTCCTTATTTCAGACGAAGTTCTGGCGGAGAGAAGAAAGAAATGGGCACCGAGGGCACCGAAGGTTACTACAGGCTATCTTGCGAGATATGCTTCTTTAGTGACGAGCGGAAACAGAGGCGCTGTTTTGGAAATACCGAAACACTGAAAAGAAATAGAAAGCAGGATAAGAACAGATGAAGACATTGACGGGAGCAGAAATTGTCATTGAATGTTTAAAGGAGCAGGGAGTCGATACTGTATTCGGATATCCGGGAGGAGCGATTCTCAATATTTATGATGCACTGTATAAGCACCAGGATGAGATTACCCATATACTGACCTCCCACGAGCAGGGAGCGTCTCATGCTGCCGACGGCTATGCCAGAGCGACAGGAAAGGTAGGTGTCTGCCTGGCCACATCAGGACCCGGAGCCACCAATCTGGTTACGGGAATTGCCACGGCAAATCTGGATTCAATTCCGGTAGTGGCGATTACCTGCAACGTGACGACGGGACTTCTTGGGAAAGACAGTTTTCAGGAAATTGATATTCTCGGCGTAACAATGCCCATCACAAAATATAATTTTATTGTAAAGGATGTTACCAAACTGGCGGATGTGATACGCCGTGCATTTACCATTGCAAAGAGCGGCCGGCCCGGTCCTGTGCTGGTGGATATTACAAAAGATGTGACGGCTGCCACATGTGAATATGAATATAAGAAGCCGCAGGAGATCGAGCGTCAGTCTGATACAATCCGCGAGGAGGATGTGGAGCGGGCCATTGAAATGATCAAGGCTTCCAGAAAGCCATTTATCTTTGTGGGCGGCGGTGCGGTTGCATCGGATGCTGCCAATGAGCTTAAAACGTTTGCCCACAAAGTGCAGGCTCCGGTAACGGACAGTCTGATGGGCAAAGGAGCTTTTGATGGAACAGATGCCCTTTATACCGGAATGATCGGTATGCACGGCACGAAAACATCCAATCTGGGGGTTGCAGAGTGTGACCTGCTGATTGTTGTCGGCGCCCGATTCAGCGATCGTGTGGTTGGAGATGCATCACGGTTTGCCTCAAATGCAAAGATTCTTCAGCTGGATGTGGATCCGGCGGAGATCAATAAAAATATCATGACAGATGCCAGCATCATCGGAGATGTCCGTGTGATTCTGCGCAAGCTGAACGCACGTCTGGATCCCATGAATCATGATGAGTGGCTTGCCCATATTGAGAGAATGAAGGATATGTATCCTCTTCGCTACAACAAAGATGTGCTTACCGGTCCTTATATTATGGAGAAAATATATGAGGTTACCGGAGGAGATGCAATTATTTCCACCGATGTGGGACAGCATCAGATGTGGGCAGCACAGTATTACAAATTTAAGAGACCGAGACAGCTTCTTACTTCGGGCGGTCTGGGAACCATGGGATATGGCCTCGGTGCTGCCATCGGAGCTAAAATGGGGTGTCGGGATAAGACTGTTATCAATATTGCCGGGGACGGCTGTTTCCGCATGAACATGAATGAAGTTGCGACGGCTACCCGCTATAATATTCCGATCATACAGATTATTTTTAATAATCATGTTCTGGGAATGGTAAGGCAGTGGCAGACTCTGTTTTACGGAAAACGCTATTCACAGACAGAGCTTTATGATCAGGTGGATTTTGTTAAGGTTTCAGAGGGACTGGGTGCAAAGGCGTATCGCGTGACAAGGCGCGAAGACGTGGAACCGATTCTCAGAGAGGCAATAAGCCTTAATATTCCGGTTGTAATTGAGTGTCAGATTGGAAGCGATGACAAGGTATTTCCGATGGTTCCTGCGGGAAAACCCATCGAAGAGGCGTTTGATGAGATTGACTTGCGGATAGAACAGATGTAAAATGAGAGAATCACTTATTGTTATGTATTCTGCAGTCTGAAAGCTGCCGCCCGGCAGGGCGGCGTTTTCTGTTGGATGAGATGCAGAAATCAGTTGATTCAGGGAGGAGCATATTATGAGCAGAGTCTACAACTTTTCAGCAGGACCTGCGGTACTTCCGGAGGAGGTACTGAGGGAGGCTGCCCAGGAGATGATGGATTATAAAGGAAGCGGCATGTCTGTAATGGAGATGAGCCACCGTTCCAAGGATTTTCAGGACATCATAGATGAGGCAGAAAAAGATCTGCGGGATTTGATGAAAATTCCGGATAACTATAAGGTGCTTTTTATTCAGGGCGGCGGACACGTACAGTTTGCAATGGTTCCCATGAACCTGTTTAAAAACCGTGTCGGAGATTATATCATCACAGGTCAGTGGGCAAAAAAAGCGTATCAGGAAGCACAGCTTTTCGGAACAGCCAATGCCATTGCATCCAGTGCAGACAAAACATTTTCCTATATTCCTGACTGTTCGGATCTCCCGGTGGATGAGAATGCGGATTATGTGTATATCTGCCTGAATAATACCATATATGGAACGGTATATCATGAGCTTCCCAATACAAAGGGGAAGCCGCTTGTAGCTGATATCTCCTCCTGCTTCCTTTCGGAGCCGATTGATGTGAGCAAATTCGGTGTACTCTGGGGCGGTGTTCAGAAAAATGTGGGACCGGCCGGTATGGCGGTTGTAATTATCCGCGAGGATCTGATTACAGAGGATGTTCTTCCGGGAACACCTACCATGCTCCGGTACAAAACATATTCGGACAGCGGTTCTCTGTATAATACACCGCCTACATACACGATTTACATGTGCGGAAAGGTGTTCAAATGGCTGAAAAAAATGGGCGGCCTGGAGGCGATGAAGGAACGCAACGAAAAGAAAGCAAAAATCCTCTACGATTTTCTGGATCAGAGCAGCCTTTTCAGGGGAACCGTGGAGAAAAAGGATCGCTCTCTTATGAATGTGCCGTTTGTGACGGGAGATGAGGAGCTGGATGCACTTTTTGTCAAGGAGGCAAAGGCAGCAGGGCTTGTGAATCTTAAGGGACACCGCACGGTAGGAGGAATGAGAGCCAGCATTTATAATGCGATGCCGGTGGAAGGTGTTGAAAAGCTGGTTGAGTTTATGCGTGAATTTGAGAAAAAACATGTGAAATAAGACATAAGGAGCAGGACAAAAACTATGAGAAAAATTCATTGCCTTAATCCGATTTCCAAGCTGGGTACCGGATTGTTTACAGATGAGTATGCTCTTACGGAGCAGATGACAGAGGCTGACGGAATCCTGGTGCGGAGCGCATCAATGCATGAGATGGAGCTTCCCGAGAGACTTCTGGCTGTTGCGCGGGCTGGTGCCGGTGTAAACAATATTCCTCTGGATAAGTGTGCAGAGAGGGGAATTGTAGTATTCAATACGCCGGGAGCCAATGCAAACGGTGTAAAAGAGATTGTTCTTGCGGGACTTCTCCTTGCAGCCCGTGATATTGTGGGCGGAATCGGCTGGTGTGAAGAGCAGAAGGATAATGAAAATATTTCCAAAGATATGGAAAAGGCGAAGAAAAAATTTGCCGGCCATGAGATAAAGGGAAAGAAACTGGGAGTAATCGGTCTGGGTGCCATCGGAGCGGAGGTTGCCAATGCAGCGGCTTCTCTGGGCATGGAAGTTTACGGATACGATCCTTTTATATCTGTGCGTGCAGCCTGGATGCTTTCACGCGATGTGCGTCACATTACTTCTGTAGAAACGATTTACCGTGAGTGCGATTATATCACACTTCATGTGCCGCTGCTTGACGGTACGCGGCAGATGATCAATGCATCAAGTCTGGATATGATGAAAGACGGTGTTGTGATTCTCAATTTTGCGAGAGATCTTCTTGTAAACGACGGGGATATGGAAAGGGCTCTTGAAACGGGCAAGGTAAAGAGATATGTAACTGATTTCCCCAACCCGGCGGTTATGAAAATGAAAAACACAATTGTGACTCCGCATCTGGGGGCTTCCACAGAGGAATCTGAAGATAACTGTGCGGTAATGGCTGTGAAGGAAATGATGGATTATCTGGAAAACGGAAATATTAAAAATTCCGTTAATTTCCCGGCCTGTGATATGGGAACCTGCAGCTCAGTAAGCCGTATCGCCCTTCTGCATCGGAATATACCCAATATGATTGGTCAGATAACATCTATTCTGGCTTCTACGGGAATGAATATCTCCAACATGATGAATAAGAGCAGAGACAGCTACGCTTATACGATGGTTGATCTTGAGACTCAGGCAGATGAGGCGACAATTCAGAGACTGGAGAGTATTGAAGGCATGATGAGGGTGCGCGTCATTAAATAATCGTACAGAATAAAACAGAATGGTGTTCCAGATTATCTTGCCCTGTCGGGAGAAAGGGCGATTCGGATTTTCTGGAACACCTTTGCGTTAAAACGGAGGAAAAAGAAATGGCTGATATTCGACCTTTTCGCTGTATACGTCCGTCACAGGAGATGGCTTCCCGTGTGGCGGCGCTGCCTTATGACGTGTACAGCAGGGAGGAGGCAAAGAAAGAGATTGAGAGGGAACCCCTTTCGTTTCTGCGTGTGGACAGAGCGGAAACGTGGTTTCCCGATACGGTTGATACCTATGCTCCCTGTGTCTATGAGAAGGCGCGGGATGTTCTTCATCAGATGATTCGTGACGGGATTTTTATCGAGGAGGAAAAGCCCTGCTATTATCTCTATGAGCTGACACGAAGCGGACGTGTACAGACAGGGATTGTGGCATGCTCATCTGTAGACGATTATCTGAACAATGTGATTAAAAAACATGAGAATACACGGGCGGAAAAGGAGCAGGATCGAATCAGTCATGTGGATGTGACCAATGCCCAGACCGGTCCCATTTTTCTGGCTTACCGGGCGAGAGAGGCGATACGTGACCTCTGTGCAGAGATAAAGAAAGAAATGCCGCTTTATGATTTTACAGCCCCGGATCGGGTAAGGCACCGTGTATTCCGGATAAATGATCCGGAAAGAGTTTCGTTTATTACAGAAGAAATGGGGAAGATCGCTGAAACATATATTGCAGACGGACACCACCGTGCCATGTCGGCAGTTAAAGTGGCTCTGATGCGCCGGGACAGAAAACCTGATTATGACGGTACAGAGGAATTTAATTATTTTCTTTCAATTCTGTTTCCGGATGATGAGCTGAGTATTCTGCCATATAACCGGGCGGTAAAAGACTTGAATGGTCTCTCTGCTGAGCAGTTTCTGGATGAAGTGCAGAAAAGCTTCCGAATTACCGGGCGGATGTCCACAGTTATGGCGGGAGAGGGACGTGTCGGAAAACTTCCGCAGAAAAAAGGCGAAATATGTATGCTGCTGGACGGAAACTGGTATCGCCTTGAGGCAAAGGAAGAGATCTGTTCGGAAGACCCGGTAAAAGGTCTTGATGTTTCTCTGCTTCAGGATTATCTTCTGGGGCCGGTTCTGGGGATAGACGATCCGCGAACCAGCAGCCGTATTGTTTTTATAGGAGGCGTCAGGGGCACGAAAGAGCTTGAAAAAAGAGTGAGGGAGGATATGCGGGTTGCATTTTCCATGTATCCCACGTCTCTTCAGGAGCTTTTTGCGGTTGCGGACGCAGGACGTCTTATGCCGCCAAAATCAACATGGTTTGAGCCGAAACCCCGAAGCGGTCTGTTTATTCATGCTCTGGGAGAAATTTAAAAAAGAAATTATATTTGCAGAATACAGGCGTGCCCTTTAAACGGACGCGCCTGAAAACACGGGGGAGAGAAGATGACAGCGGCAGCAGGCAGGATTTACTGAGTAATGGTTCCTACAGCGGGATCCTTCATCTGGTAGATTCTGGTCCATTCCTTTGTCCCCTCTTTCTTTACAGATTCGGAGCGGTTTATACTCAGAAATTTTATAAGTTCATAGCAGTCAATCCAGATTTCATTGTTTCCCTCTTTCTGAGATTCATCAAATATGAGCTGGAGACCAAAATGAAGATGCGGTTCTTCCAGATTGTTTGTATTTTCTTCAGCGCTGTAGCCGGTACGTCCGAGGTAGCCGATGACATCTCCGGCAGTTACGATGCTTCCTTCTTCAAGAATACTCTGATAAGGGTAATCTTTGCGCAGATGGGCATAATAGTAGTACCGTTTTTTGTCAAAGCTCCGGATACCGATCCGCCATCCGCCATACTGGTTCCAGCCAATGGATTCCACCACACCGGATTCCACAGCTATGACAGGAGTTCCGGTTTGTCCCATCATATCATGGCCCAGATGCTGCCTGCGGTAGCCGTATGAGCGGGAAACGCCAAAATCATCATAATGGCTGTAGGGAAAGTTTTTGGCAAGAGGATGAAAAGCTTTAAGACCGTATTTGGTAACCCAGACTTTTTTTTCTCCGGATGGCGTCAGTAAAACTACTTCTGATTCGGGTAAGCCGGATTCTGATCCGGAGGAGTTCTGGGGCGATGGATCGCCTTCCTGTATCTGGGCGTCAGACAGGGCGAAGTCAGGGGCTTCTGATTCGGGGATCTGAATTTCGTAGAGTCCTACCATCCCGTCCAGAACAGCCGTATATGCTTCCAGATAATAGGTGTAATATTTCTGATTCTGTGTAAGCTCCTCCATTGAGGTTCCGTTTTTGAGCTGTTCTGCCAGTCGGTCCATGTCTTCAGGCTGATATCGGGAGAAATCGCCGCCATACTGAGCGCCAAGGGAGGCAAGCAGTTCTATCCAGTTCAGGTGGGGGTCCTGCTGACAGGTGTCCACGTCATAGCGGAAAGCCTGTGTCATTGCCTCACAGGGAACCGTAAAATCCACCCATTTTATGTATGAGTCCGTATCGGCTTCGGCCGGAGAGCCGGTAAGAAGTTTTTGGGAAATCCAGCTGTGCAGCAGGATGCCCACAGCCAGCAGTTCCAGACCGATAATCAGCCGGATCCTGTGCTTATGCATAAAGAGAAGGAGCCGGTCCGTGCCGGCCAAAAATTTTTTTCTTAATTTGTTCAAAGAGTGTCCCTCCTGCCGTTTTTATATAATCATATGAGTGCCGGGAAGGGAATATTCGTCCCGGCATTTTCACGAAGACGGGGTGTTCCGGTAACGGAGAGAAAAATAACAGATATACAGGCCAGGCTGTGCAGGAGCAGTGTGCCTGATGAAAGGAATGAAAAATATGAGTGAAGCAGAGAAAAATGGAACTTTTGCAGATGTGTGGAAAAACCGGCAGGAGGATGGTACAGAAAGAGAGGATTTCAGAAAGAAAATAGAGATGGAGATTATAGAGAGCCGCCCGGGATATGCGAAAGGACAGATAGAGATCAGGCCATGGCATCTGAATGTTCTTGGGATTGTTCATGGCGGTGTGCTTTTTACATTGGCGGACACAGTTGGGGGAACGGCGGCTGCAGCCGGGCAGGTGTATGCCGTTCCTACCGTTGAAGGGTCCATACATTATCTGAAAGCGGGGAGAAAAACATCCCGGATTACAGCTGTGGCAGAAGAAATAAAAAACGGAAATGCATTTTCAGTCTGTGAGTGCAGGATTTATGATGACAGGGAAAATCTTCTGGCAACCGCATCTATGACATATTATCATCTGATGCCAAGAGAATAATAATTTAGAGCAGAAGAATTTCCCGGTCACACGGGACATAAAGCGAGCCGTGAAAATAAGATGAGCCTTCCCGGGAGTACAGCGTATTTCGATTGGGAAATGTTTTGTCTTCTGTGTGCCAGAGAATAAGATTGGGAATTTTCAGGCGTTCTGCCAGCTCACAGGCTTCCCGGACTGTGCTGTGGTGCTTTTCGTATGGCCTGAAGCGTTCCCGATCGCTGTAGAGACAGAAGGCTTCGTGGAAAAGCCACTGACAGTTTTCAGCATAGCTCTCGCAGTCTGGTGGCAGAGGCTCATCTCCTGCAAAGCAGATGCGTTTCCCGTCGGGAAATGCAGCCTGAAAGCCAAATTGACGGGCTTTTGTGGAATGTATGTCAAAAAAGGTCACATTCATGTCAAGAATCGTTCTCTGTTCGCTATCGTGAACGGGGATGAGAAGAATCTGCTTTCCCAGCATAGAGCAGAATTTTTCCTGAATGGTAAGGCGGCACAGCGTCTTAATGGTTTCTACCAGACCGTCATGGCAGTAAATATACAGGGGACCCTCATAGGTTCCCTTTTTTATGGAAGAGGCAATCATCCGAATCATCCATACGGCGCCCAGAATGTGATCGGTGTGTTCATGGGATATAAAGATATGATGTATCTGAGAGAGGGATATGTCCATGTTTTCCAGAATAGACAGTATTCCGTTTCCTCCTCCGGCGTCTGTCATAAAAAATTCGTTGTCTTTGCGGATGGCAAAACAGGTATTGTAGTATCGGGTAACGGCGGCATTGCCTGTACCGAATACATATAGGTAATGTTCGTGCGGCATGAGATTTCCTTTCCTTTTTTTATATCTTATGGTACTATAAAAATGCCGGAAAAGCAACAGCTCGGACGGGACAAAGGAGGATGTTGCAAAAACGGGAAAAGGCGTGCTTGAGGAAGAAAAACCGATAGAAATTGCGGTTTCAGTTAAGGAGAGATACATGAGAAAGACAGAATTTTTGCAGGAGCTTAAAGAGGCGCTGCAGGGTGAAGTGCCGGAATCGGTTTTGAGGGAAAATCTGACATACTATGATCAGTATATTTCTCAGGAGGCGGCGTCCGGGCGCCGGGAAGAAGATGTGATAGAAGAGATAGGAAGTCCGCGTCTGATTGCGCGTACGATTATTGACAGCAGCGGGGCATCGGACAGAGACGGCGCATATCAGAACGGTGAAAGTGTGTATGAGCGCAGAGAAGAGCGGGACGGATTTTCCGGAAGAGAGCGGGGCAGTGTAAAATTTCATTATGTTAATCTGAATAAATGGTACTGGAAGGCTCTTTTTTATGGTGCACTGATTTTGATTCTGCTGGTAATATTTGCCATAGTCGGAGGAATATTCAGTCTGATTATCAAATTTGCAGGCCCGATTATTCTTGTTCTTCTTATATATAAACTGATAAAGGATATGTGGAGATAAGTGATGGGTACGGATAAAAAGAAATGTATGGGGCCGGTTGTGACCGGCCTTTTGGCGGTGTTTTGCTGCACATTGTGGGGCAGTTCGTTTTCTGCCGTGAAAATAGGATATGAACTTTTTTCAATTGCTTCTGATGACAGCGGCACACAGATTTTGTTTGCAGGTCTCAGATTTACACTGGCAGGCATAATGGTAATTGCAGCAGGAAGTGTTCTGAATAAAGAGGTTCTTATCCCTAAGAAAAGTGAATGGGGAATGATATTCATTCTCTGCCTGTTTCAGACGGCAATCCAGTACTTCTTTTTTTACATAGGAATGGCACATTCCAGCGGTGTGAAAGGGGCTATTATTACGGGAAGCAACAGCCTTCTTTCCATTCTCATGGCAAGTATTGTATTCAGACAGGAGAGACTTACCTGGTATAAAATAACAGGCTGTATTCTGGGACTGGCAGGTGTTATGACTGCCAATCTCAATGGAAGCGGAATGGACCTGGCAGTGCGTCTTGACGGGGAAGGATTTGTGTTTTTTTCGGCGGTGTCATATGCTGTCTCTTCCGCTCTGATAAAACGGTATTCTGCCCGTGCCAATCCGGTAATGCTGAGCGGATGGCAATTTGCGGCAGGAGGGATAATCCTGACGGGCATGGGAATTCTTATGGGAGGCAGGCTGACTGTTTTTTACCCCGCAGCGGCGGCAGTGCTCATTTATCTGGCTTTTCTGTCAGCAGCCGCATATACTGTATGGGGGATTTTGCTGAAATATAACCCGGTGTCCAGAGTCAGTATTTACGGATTTACAAATCCTGTGGTAGGGGTTCTGCTGTCCGCTGTGCTTCTGGGAGAGGGAGGACAGGCATTTTCCGTAAAAAATCTGTGTGCACTGGCACTGGTAAGCGGGGGAATATTTGTTGTAAACCGATTTCAGACTGAAAAAGAGTCCGGCCGGAAAGATGAGGGATGATCCGGCGGACTCTTAAAACATGGGAGAATATTGAGTTAAAAACGAAAAAGAGCATTTAGCCTTCCTGAAACAGACTGAATGCTCTTTTTAGCTGGGCCACAAGGATTCGAACCTTGAAAATGACGGAGTCAGAGTCCGTTGCCTTACCATTTGGCGATGGCCCAATGAAACAACAAGTTGGATTATACTGTATATTGACCGGTTCGTCAAGAGTTTTTTAAAAAAAATTTTGCCGGATGAGAACAGGGACAGAAAAAGACACTGTCCCTGTAAAAAAACATATATTTTGTTAAAAAATGTTTTTGACTGAGCGGCTTAATTCTTCGTGGGGATGAAACGTGCAATTCGCCCTGCAAATTCTGCAATATTCTGTGTCTGGAGATAGATGCGTCCGGGCCCTTTGAGAACCGTCAGGAAAAGTCCCTCTCCTCCAAACAGAATATTACCCATTCCCTTTACGGTCTCTACGCCGTATTCCACGGTGTTTTCAAATGCGACCACATTTCCGGAGTCAACTTTTAATACCTCCCCGGGGGCCAGATCCCGTTCGATCAGATCGCCGTCTACCTCAAGAAAAGCCATTCCGTTTCCTGTGAGCTTTTCAAGAATAAATCCTTCTCCGCCAAACAGACCAGAAGAGAATTTTTTGGTAAATGTTACATTCAGTTCTACGCTTGTCTGGGCACAGAGAAAAGCTCCCTTCTGGCAGATGAGTCCGCTTTCACGGGCTACATCAACGGGAAGTATGCGTCCGGGAACAGTTGATGCAAATGCGATTTGGGAACCGGCCTGTTTTGCGCGGTATGTAGCCATAAACAGTGATTCTCCTGCAAACATGCGTCCCAGTCCTTTCATAAGTCCGCCTTTTGCATTTGTAGACATCTCTATTCCCTCAGTCATCCAGGCCATACCGCCGGACTGAGTAAACATTTCTTCTCCGGGACTGTCGAAACTGATTTCAACTGCCGGCATTAAGCTTCCGATAATATTATACTGCATAGTGCCTCCTCCTTAGTTTGTTTTTATCAGTATATCATATTTTAGAACTGAAAAGATATAAATAATTTGTTTGTTGTCAGGGAACTGCTGCAGCATATAATGACAATAGACAATCTCATGTGGATCGGATATAATGAAATAGATTTGAGCCGGACAGTCCCGAAGAGATGGGACAGGCAGGATTTCCGGCTGCGGAATCGACAAAGGAAGAATTATGGAATGGCCGGTATTTTCCGGCAGGGAAAAGAGAGGACGGATGACAATGATTGAACTGGGGAAAAGACAGGAGCTGGAAGTAGTCAGGGAGAAGGAGTTTGGTGTGTATCTGGGGGAGAAAAAGGCGGATGCGGCAGCTGTGCTTCTTCCCAGAAAGCAGGTTCCGGAGGGAACGAAGACAGGCGATCGTCTCAGCGTTTTTATATATAAAGATTCGGAGGACCGTCTTATTGCCACAACTGCAGTTCCGAAGCTGGAGGTGGGAGGCCTCGCTGTTCTGAAAGTTAAGGATGTCTCGCGGATCGGTGCATTTCTTGATATGGGGCTGGAGAAGGATCTTCTTCTTCCTTTTAAGGAGCAGAATCATAAGGTAAAAGCGGGGGAGGAATGCCTCGTTGCCCTGTATGTGGATAAAAGCGGAAGGCTGGCGGCCACGATGAAAGTGTATCCTTATCTGAGCAGTGATGCTCCCTTTGGAAAGGATTCCTGGGCCGAGGGGCGTGTGTATGAGCTTAATGACAATCTTGGAGCATTTGTTGCTGTCGAGGATCGGTATTTTGGCCTGATTCCCAAGAGAGAGGTGTATGAAAAGCTGAGACCGGGAGAGGTTGTGCGCGTTCGTGTTACGAAGGTGCGAGAGGACGGAAAGCTGGATCTGAGTCTTCGCGAGAAAGCTTACCGCCAGATGAACACAGATGCAGAGGAGGTTCTGCGTGTCCTGGATGAGTTTGACGGCGTCCTTCCGTTTGATGACAGAGTTGATCCGGAACGTATCCGTGATACGTTTCATCTGAGTAAAAATGCTTTTAAACGTGCTGTGGGGCATCTTCTGAAGGCGGGTACAATTGAAATTGTCCCGGGCTCAATCCGGCGCGTAAAAAATAAATAAGGAGACAAAATTATGAAAAAGATAATCAGTACAGAAAAAGCACCAGCGGCAATCGGCCCGTATTCACAGGCGGTAGAGGTAAACGGAGTGATTTTTGCATCAGGGCAGATTCCGGTTAATCCGGCAACAGGAGAGATTCCGGAAGGAATCGAGGCGCAGGCAGAACAGGTTCTTTCCAATGTAAAGAATCTTGTGGAAGCGGCGGGAGTTTCTCTGGCGCAGGTTGTTAAAACGACAGTATTCATAAAAAACATGGATGATTTCGGAACAGTAAATGCCATTTACTCACGATATTTCCAGAATGACTGTCCGGCGCGTTCCTGTGTGGAAGTGGCCCGTCTTCCTAAAGATGTTCTGATGGAGATGGAAGTTATCGCATTCAGAGAGGCGTAAGCTGTATAAAACTTTGTCTATTTGCCGTTGTTTTGCCGTCTGTGCGGCTTTACGGATTGTAAAAAACTGCCAAAGAAAATGAGACGGAGACAGGATTGCACAGAAGACAGAATGTAAGTTTGTTAGGATTTTACAAAAAAAATTTTATTATAAACAATTCTAACAAATAAAGACAGAAAACAGGGAATCCTCTGTGGGTTCACACGGTATTTCAGCCAAATTTCAGTCTCTGTATACAAACTGACCAAAAGCTTGAATGTAATTTAGGCATTTAAAACATGGCCGGGAAAATAAGGACATGGTAGGATTAAAGAAAAAAGATGAGTCAGTGCATTTGAGCTGATTTCAGGCGGTTGGAGTATCGGAGGATAAAAATGGCAAATATATCACTGAAAAATGTGATGAAAACATATGCCGGTGGGGATGCGGCAGTAAAAGATCTGAATCTGGAGCTCAGAGACGGAGAGTTTCTTGTTCTGGCCGGACCGGCGGGAAGCGGAAAATCCACAGTTGTTCATCTGATTGCGGGACTGGAGGAACCGTCAGCGGGAACTCTCACAATGGACGGAGAAAGCCTGAAGGATGTGCCGCCCAGAGAACGGGACGTGGCTATGGTATTTCAGAACAATATTCTGTATCCGGATATGACAGTATATGAAAATCTGGAATTTGGGCTCAGGATGAGAAAGATATCTCCGGAAATATGCGGCGAGCGCATTGAGAGGACTGCTGAAATTCTGGGACTGACGGAAATTCTGCAGCAGAAGCCCGGGGAAATTGGGGAGAAGCAGCGTCAGATGACTGCTGTCGGACGGGCGATTGTGCATAATCCCGGAGTCCTTCTGCTGGATGAACCGTTTCTGAATCTTGATGCTGAGCTGAGAAAAAAGATGCGCATAGAGCTGGAACGTCTTCACAGGGAACTGAATCTGACGATTCTTTATGCCACTGAGGATCAGAATGAGGCTGCAGCACTGGGAGACAGAGTTGCCATCATGAGAGACGGCACGCTTCAGCAGATTGATACACCGCAGAGAGTTTATGAAAATCCTGCCAATCTGTTTGTTGCCGGTTTTGCAGGTAATCCACGGATTAATCTTATGGAATGCAATGTCAGGGAGAAAGACGGGAATGCCGTGCTTGTTTTCGGGGACAGGGAGCTTTCGCTTCCGGCGGACTGCAGCTCTCTGCTGAAGCAGAATGGTTATATGGACAGGCGTATTGTTGCGGGACTCAGACCGGAAGCACTGAGACTTGTAAAGACACGTGAGGCGAACAGCATGGAGGCAACAGTAAGCCGGTATGAGACAGTAGGAGAAAACGTTTACGTGTATTTTGAAATTGGAGATACGGAAGGAGCCGTTCGCGTAGAGCGGCAGACGGCAGTAAAACAGGGGGATATCATAAGCCTTGTGCCTGATATGATGAAGCTCCACCTGTTTGACAGAGATACGGGAGCGCTGATTACTGCAGATAAGCAGAGGGGGCTTTGATGTCTGCTGCCGCAAGCTGAATTATCAGAGGTTGCTGAAAAAAATTATTTTTTTTCCGGCACCCTCTTTTTTTTTTCTCTTTTTTGCTTTAAGATAATAGGAAGGAAAATATGTGAAAAAGGAGAGAAGGATATGATTTCGAATCAGATACTCCAGACAAACATCGAGGGGTTAAAAGGGATTACACGTGTCGAGCTCTGCATCTGTGATACAGAAGGCAAGGTGCTGGCTTCCACTTTTTCCGGCGCTGAGGAGTATGAGAGTGCAATTCTGGCTTTCGTAGACTCTCCGGCGGACAGTCAGGTTATTCAGGGATATCAGTTTTTTAAGGTGTTTGACGAGCACCAGTTGGAATACATTCTGCTGGCAAAAGGCGGAAGTGACGATGTATATATGGTAGGAAAAATGGCAGCATTCCAGATTCAGAATCTGCTGGTTGCCTACAAAGAGCGTTTTGACAAAGATAATTTTATAAAAAATCTTCTTCTGGATAATCTGCTTCTGGTGGATATTTATAACCGGGCTAAAAAGCTCCATATTGAGACAAACATAAAGAGAGTTGTGTTTATTATAGAAACACAGCATGAAAAGGATGTCAATGCTCTTGAGACTGTGAGAAGTCTTTTCTCTGTCAAGACAAAGGACTTTATTACGGCAGTGGATGAGAAGAACATTATTCTGGTTAAGGAAGTCAAGCCGGGAGAGACTTATGATGATCTGGAAAAGACGGCCGGAATGATTGTGGATATGCTTAATACGGAGGCTCTGACCCGCGTCAGTGTGGCATTCGGAACGATTGTCAATGAAATCAAGGATGTATCCCGTTCCTACAAAGAAGCCAAGATGGCTCTGGATGTGGGCAAGATATTTTACAGTACCAAAAATGTGGTGGCATACAGCAAACTGGGAATCGGCCGTCTGATTTACCAGCTGCCTCTGCCGCTGTGCAGGATGTTTATTAAGGAAATATTTGACGGAAAGTCTCCGGATGAGTTTGATGAGGAGACTCTTACCACTATCAATAAATTTTTCGAGAACAGCCTCAATGTATCGGAGACATCACGCCAGCTTTATATCCACAGGAATACCCTGGTTTACCGTCTGGATAAGCTTCAGAAGAGCACAGGACTTGACTTGAGAGTATTTGAGGATGCCATTACTTTTAAGATTGCTCTGATGGTAGTGAAATATATGAAATACATGGAAAATCTCGACTATTGATGTTTTGCCAGCCGGTGCAGATGGGGATTTGTGAGCAAGGGGGGATTGCTGCAGCACGGAGATGATTCCGTACTGCAGCAATTTGCAGTGTCTGGCAGCGTTTAGCGGCTGTCTCCCGCAGGGAGCCGGCCGGCAGTAGCAGTGTGAGGAATGCAGATGATAGAGATTACGGATCTCAATAAGGTTTACAAGGCCGGAACCCGCGCCTTGAAAAATGTGAATATTACCATTGAAGACGGGGAGTTTGTTTTTATTATGGGAAGAAGCGGCTCAGGAAAGTCAACACTGATGAAGCTTCTTTTGAAGGAGACAGAGCCGACTTCAGGCCGGATTATTGTGAATGATATGGATTTGACCAGAATGCCAAGGCGATACGTTCCGAAGTACAGAAGGCGTCTGGGAGTGGTTTTTCAGGATTTCAGGCTTTTAAAAGATAAAACGGTTTATGAAAATGTGGCCTTTGCCCAGCGTGTTATTGGTGTTCCGATACGTACAATCAGGGAAAATGTCCCTGAGATGCTGCGGCTGGTAGGGCTTTCTTCAAAATACAAGTCATATCCCAATGAGCTTTCGGGAGGAGAACAGCAGAGAGTTGCCATTGCACGGGCACTGGTTAATTCGCCGGAAATCCTTCTGGCGGACGAACCCACAGGCAATCTGGATGCACATAATTCCATGGAGATTATGGGACTTCTGGAGAAGATCAATGACAGAGGAACCACCGTTATTGTCGTGACGCACAGCCAGGAAATCGTGTCTCAGATGGGGAGACGGGTAATTACTCTGGATCGGGGCATAGTATTGGATGATTCAGGAGAGGGCGGTATTTACGATGAGAATTAGTACATTTTTTTATTGCCTGAAAGAAGGTATAAAAAATATAGGCAGAAATATCTGGTTCTCTCTTGCGTCAGCTGCGATAATTTCTGCCTGTATTTTTTTGTTCTGTCTGTTTTTTGCCCTGACTGCAAATGTGCAGTATATGGTCAGAATGGCGGAATCCACTGTGGGAATTACAGTTTTTTTTGATGAGGGCATATCGGAGGCGGAGATACTTGCCATCGGCGATTCTATTCGGGAGAGAAGTGAAGTAAAAGAAGCACGGTATATTTCAGCTGAAGAGGCATGGGAAAATTTCCAGAAGGAATATTTTAAAGGCATGGAGGAGCTGGCAGAAGGGTTCGCAGATGATAATCCTCTGGCGGATTCGGCATCATATGAAATCTATCTGAAAAGCATAGACGATCAGGCAGGCATGGTAGAGTGGCTTGATACTATACCTGAAATCAGAAAGATTAATTACTCCAGTGACACGGCTTCCGGGCTTTCCAATTTTAACAGGATGCTGGGACTTCTGTCTGCTGTTATTATTATCATCCTTCTTGCAGTGGCAGCATTTCTTATCAGCAATACGATTATGACAGCGGCAGCATTCCGCAGGGATGAAAATAAAATTATGCGTCTTATAGGTGCTACAGGTTTTATGATTCGTGCTCCTTTCGTGGTTGAAGGAATTGTAATTGGATTTGTCGGAGCGGCAATTCCTCTGATCAGTGTGTATTTCCTTTACAGGAGCGCGGTGGCATATATGATGGAAAAATTTGGAATTTTGTCAAATCTAATGGAATTTATACCTATTCAGGAAATTTTTCCTGAGATGGTGGCAGTGGCTATGATGCTGGGAGTTGGAATCGGATTTGTGGGAAGTTTCTTTACGATCCGTCGTCATTTAAAGGTTTAAAAGACAGTCTTTCCCGCCGCATGGCGGGAAAGTTCAGATATGGCAAGGAGAGACGAAGGATAATGAGGAAGAATGCAAAAGGTAAGGCGGCAAAGAGAATATGTTTGTCGGTTCTTCTGGCCTCACTCGCGGCGGTCCCCGGATACGGGGCGACGAAATCGGACGTAGACAGTGCAAAAGGAGAAATAGATTCCCTGGAGGCAGAAAAGGAGAAGACAGAGCAGGCTATCCGGGAGCTGGAAAGTCTTAAGAGCGATACGGAGGTTTATGTCCGGGAACTTGACAATCAGGTAGAGGCACTGGGAAAAGAGGTAAGCCGCCTGGAAGAGGAAATTGCAGGAAAAGAGGAAAATATCGAGACGGCGGCACAGGAGCTTGGCGAAGCCGAAGAGACTGAGGAAGAACAGTATGAATCCATGAAAAAGAGGATTAAATACATGTATGAGAAGGGAGACAGCAGTTATCTGGAGCTGCTTCTGGAATCCCGGACTATTTCCGAGCTTCTTAACCGGGCGGAATATGTAACAAAAATTTCTGAGTACGACAGAAAAATGCTGGATGAGTATGTAGCGGTAAAAGAGGATATTGCAGAGCGCAAGGAACAGCTGGAAAATGAGCGCCAGGAGCTGCAGCTTCTTAAGGACGAAACGTCAGCCAAGCAGAATTCAGTGGAGACTCTTCTCGGGGAGAAAACAGCGGAACTTGAGAGAGTAAATGCCCAGATTGGGGAAAAAACCGAAGAGGCGGAAAAGTATGAGCAGGATATCAAAGCCCAGGAGGAAAAGATAAAACAGATCGAAGCGGAGCTTAAGCGCCAGGAGGAAGAAGCAAAAAAGGCGGCAGAGGCAGCGGGACAGACGTATAACACGGTAAGTATTGGGAATATTAACTTTATATGGCCCTGTCCGTCCAGCAGCCGGATCACTTCTGTATTCGGAGGAAGAGAAGCCCCTACTGCCGGAGCTTCTACCAATCACCAGGGAATAGATATAGGAGCTTCAACGGGAAGCGATATTGTTGCGGCTGCCGATGGTACGGTTACCATTTCTACATACAGTTACTCAGCCGGCAATTATATTATGCTCAATCACGGCGGCGGTGTATCGACGGTTTATATGCATTGCTCCCAGCTTCTTGTGTCGCCCGGGGACACGGTAAAGCAGGGGCAGGTAATCGCTAAAGTCGGGTCTACCGGATATTCAACAGGCCCGCATCTGCATTTCGGAGTGCGTTATAACGGAAGTTATGTTAATCCGACAAACTATGTCAGTCCGTAATATTTAGGAGGCGTAAGATGGACAATAAAAATAAATTCTGGAGAGGCGTCATGGTGGGAGTTCTTGTTACCGCTTTTGTCTGCCTGGTAACAGTGGGAACTTCGGCCGGTATATATATGTTCGGCCGCCGTGTAATTGACAATCAGGTGCAGGTTGAAACGAAACAGGATGGGCCGGCAGGAGAAGCGGACTCCCAGCTGGACCTGAGTCAGGTGGATGAGAAGCTGACCCAGATTCAGGATATTGTGGAGGATGAATTTCTTTATAAGGATCAGGTGGATCTGAAAAAGGGAGAGGCTGGTATTTATCAGGGATTTCTCAGCGCACTCAATGATCCCTATGCGGCTTATTATACGCCCGAGGAGCTTGCAAGCTTCATGGATGAGACGACAGGAAGCTACTGCGGCATAGGAGCTCTGGTGTCTCAGAATGTGACAACCGGGGTATGCACAATTGTGCGTGTGTTTGAGGGAAGCCCTGCTGAGGAGGCGGGAGTTCTGCCGGGAGATATCATCTACAAGGTAGACGGAGAAGAAGTGACGGGAACGGATCTGACACTGTTAGTCAACAATTATGTGAAGGGCGAAGAGGGTACAAAGGTTGTCATTACGATGTTCCGTGAGGACAGCGGAGAGTATGTGGATCTGGAAATCACGAGACGCCCCATTGATGTTCAGACTGTTTCGGGAAAGATGGTTACAGATGAGATTGGTTATATATCCGTTATGGAGTTTGATATGGTCACGGATGAGCAGTTCAGACAGGAAATCGAAGAACTGCAGAACAGCGGAATGAAAAAACTGATCATTGATCTGCGTGACAACCCCGGAGGAGAGGTAACTACAGTTGTGTCAATGGCTGACTATATTCTGGAGGATGGCGGCAGAATTCTTACAGTGGCAAACAGAGAAGGGGACGAGGATGTGTATGCGGCAGAGGACGGCCACAGTCTTGATATCCCCATGGTAGTTCTGGTAAATGAAAATTCCGCCAGTGCATCAGAAGTATTTACAGGAGCAATGAAAGATTATGGAGTTGCAACTATTGTCGGAACAAAGACCTATGGAAAGGGAATTGTTCAGACCCTGATCCCGCTGTCAGACGGCAGTGCTGTAAAACTCACAACGGATCATTACTATACGCCCAATGGAAATGATATACACGAAAAGGGAATTGAGCCGGATGTAGAGGTTGAGCTCAATGAAGAGGCAGCCAAAGAAGTGGTAATACCGGAGGAGATTGACAATCAGCTTCAGACAGCAATAGAAATACTTCAGCAGAATCAGTAGAAACAGATAAAATGGAGGCAGCCTGTCCGGGCGGACCTCTGAGGAAATTTTACAGATATATCAGTATTTCGGCCCCGGTTTTCCGGGGCCGTTTCTGATTCAGAAGGTAAAAAATGCGGTATGACAAATGCATCATTTTCCGGCATTCTTTTTATTTAGAATGCTGCGGGCAACGCTGATTCCATTGGCAGAAGCCTGCTGCAGTCCGCGTGTCACAGAGGCGCCGTCGCCGATTGCACGAAGTCCTGATACACTGGTTTCAAAATCTCTGTTTACCACAACTTTGTTGGAATAGAATTTGACTTCCACACCATAAAGCAGCGTTTCATCGCTGGCGATTCCGGGTGTGACTTTGTCCAGTGCAAGGATCATTTCCTTGATATCTACCATGATGCGGTGGGGCAGAACCAGTGACAGATCGCCGGGGACAGCGTCCTTCAGAGTGGGAATCAGATTGTTTCGGCAGAGGCGCTCCTCTGTTGTACGCCGTCCTCTCTGAAAATCTCCGAAAGTCTGAACCATAATTTTGCCGTCACACAGCATGTTGCTTAAGCGGGCAATGTGCTTGCCGTACTCAATAGGAGTTTTAAAGGGCTTGGTAAAATTTTTTGAGACAAGAAGGGCAAAATTAGTGTTGTCTGTTTTGTACTCTTTTGACTTGTAGGCATGTCCGTTGACTACCGCCAGGCCATTTTCGTAATATTCCGTTGCAACCTCGCCGGACGGATTAGTACAGAAGGTTCTGACTTTGTCATCAAAAGTAGGAGTGTAGTATACAAGTTTTGCCTCATAGAGGTTTTTGTTTAGGAACTCCATTACCTCATCCCTTACTTCAACTCGCACGCCGATGTCAACTGTGCCTACCCGGGTTTCAATTTCATGCTGACGGCATATATGGCTGAACCAGTCGGAACCCTCCCGTCCGATTGCTGCGACAATTTCATCTGCGGCAAAAACATCTCCGGAGTCGGTGACAACGGCTTTTGCTTCCCCGTTTTCTATCATGATATCTTTTACCATGGTATTAAAGAGCATTTCTACCCCCTGTTTTTGGAGATGGTTTTGCAGGCGGGTGTAAATTTTATATCCCTCTTCTGTGCCCAGATGACGGATAGGACATTCGATCAGTTTCAGATTGGCAGTAATTGCTTTGCGTCGGATTTCCTGGATCTCTTTCTGTTTGTCAAGTCCATAGACATTTTTGTCGGCTCCGAATTCCAGGTAAATGCGATCAGATTCCTGAATAAGTTCCTGTGCCGTGTCATAGCCCAGAAGTTCCGGCAGATTGCCGCCCACATCGGGGGATAAAGAGAGTTTTCCGTCGGAAAAAGCACCGGCTCCGGCAAAACCCGTAGTGATGGCACAGGGCTGACATCCCATACAGACTTTTGTAGTACGTTTGGGGCAAACCCGTTTTTCAATAGGGCGTCCTTTTTCAATCATGAGGATTTTCATGTCCGGTTTCTGACGGATCAGTTCATATGCACAGAAAATGCCGGATGGGCCGGCTCCGATAATGATTACGTCAGCAGTACGGGAAATATTTTTTGTATCAGTCAATGTTATGATCCTCCTTGCGATTTTTACGTTTTTAACAGATAAGTACAAAAACCGCAACTTAAAGTCTAGCATATTTGGAAGGCATGATCAATATTCCCGGTAAAGGGCGGTAAGGAACAATGTAAAATGTGCGCTGTCCTGCAGTTTATATCAGAGAATCGGGGCTTTACACAGTCTGAAAAGCCTGATAGAATGAAACGACGAGGAGCGTTAGATTCTGTTACTGCAAAATCTAACGCTAAATGGCGTGCAAATATACAAAATGCCCGGGCGGCGGATATTTCCGGATTGAGGAGTCTGATTATGCGGGCGTTGGAATAAGGAGACGAGAAAATATGTATATTATAGCAGGACTTGGAAATCCGGGGAAAAAATATGAGGGGAGCCGTCATAATGTCGGATTTATGGCGCTGGATGCACTGGCGGATCATTACGGAATACAGGTATCTGAAAAGGCTCACAAAGCTCTGATTGGAAAGGGTATAATTGAGGGAAACAAAGTTATTCTGGTAAAGCCGCAGACTTTTATGAATCTGAGCGGAGAGAGCATTCGGGCCGTTCTGGATTATTACAAGGCAGAACCGTCCGAATTTATCGTGATCTATGATGATATCAGTCTGGTGCCGGGAAATATCCGGATCAGAAAAAAAGGAAGCGCCGGAGGGCACAACGGGATTAAAAATATTATCGCCCATCTTGGAACGCAGGAATTTCCCAGAATCCGCATAGGCGTGGGAGAAAAACCGGAGAAGATGGATCTGGCTGATTATGTTCTGGGTCATTTTTCCAAAGGCGAGGAAGAAGTAATGAGACAGGCTTATCAGGACGGAGCCCAGGCGGCTGTGTCAATGATGACGGATGGAATTGATGCGGCGATGAACCGTTTTAACGGAGCAGCCCGTGGGGAGAAAAAAGAGAGTGCACGGGGAAAGAAAGAGGAAAGAGATGGGAAGGATCTTTAATAACCCGCTGGAGGAGCTGGCGGAGTATCAGGATTTGAAGCAGGCGCTGGAAAAGGGGGAAGGACCCCTTCTGGCCAGCGGATGTCTGGAGTCACAGAAGGCACACCTTATGTCTGAGCTGGCATCGGTAACTCCGTGGAAACTGATTGTGACGCATGATGATCAGAGAGCCCGCGAGATTTATGAGGATTACCGGTGCTTTGATCCGGATGTACTTTTATATCCCGCACGGGATCTTCTGTTTTACAGCTCAGATATTCACGGAAATCTTCTGACCCGGCAGAGAATGCAGGTTATGCAGAGTATTCTGGAAAATAATAAAGGAACAGTGGTTACCACAATTGACGGTTTGATGGAGCATCTTCTTCCCATTGAGAATATGAAACATCACTGTCTGACTGTGTCGGCGGAAGAAACGATCGATGTGGAGGAATTCAGCCGCTCTCTTGCTGAGATGGGCTATGAGAAAGTGGCTCAGGTTGACGGTACGGGCCAGTTTTCTGTCCGGGGCGGTATTATTGATATATTTCCTCTGACAGAGGAGGTACCGTACCGGATTGAACTCTGGGGAGATGAAGTGGATTCCATCCGTACCTTTGATCCGGAAAGTCAGAGATCCATTGAGCAGGCAGAGGAAGCTGTTATCTATCCTGCCACGGAGATGGTGTTTTCTTCTAAAGAGACAGAAGCGGGAATTGAGCGGATTGAAAAGGAACAGAAAAAATGTGTGAAAAAGCTCCGGGATCAGATGAAAACAGAGGAGGCATACCGGCTTAACTCCGCGGTAAATGAAGTTCTGGAAGGCCTCAGGGAGGGATTCAGAGTTCATGGCCTAGGCAGTTACATCCGGTATTTCTGTGAGGAGACGGTTTCATTTCTGGATTATTTTCCGGGGCAGGAACTGACCATTTTCCTGGATGAGCCGCTCCGGCTCAGGGAAAAGCTTGAAGTAACAGAAGAGGAATTCCGTGAGAGCATGTCCCACAGGATAGAGGGAGGATATCTTCTTCCGGGGCAGGCTTCCTTTCTCTTTTCGGCAAAGGAGACGCTTGCCATGGCACTGGGGGACAGAACTCTTCTCATGCTGGGGCTGGAGCAGAAGCTTCCGGGTATAACTGTAAAAAAGAAATACGGATTTTCTGTGAAAAATGTGAATTCCTATCAGAATGGATTTGAGCTTCTCATAAATGATCTGACTCACTGGAAAAAGGCAAAATACCGGGTTGTTCTTCTGTCCGGTTCAAGAACGAGAGCGAGCCGCCTGGCCAGTGATCTCAGAGAGTATGATTTGCGGGCATTCTGCCCGGATGAGGGCCATGAGATGGTTGGACCCGGGGAGATCATGGTAACTTACGGAAATCTTCACCGGGGCTTTGAGTATCCTCTGATCAAATTTGTAGTGATAACAGAGGGAGATATGTTCGGCGGCAGCCGTCAGAAAAAGAAACGGAAAAAGACATACTATCAGGGAAAGCATATTCAGAGTTTTTCAGAGCTTTCCGTGGGCGACTATGTGGTGCATGAGAGTCACGGACTCGGCATCTACCGCGGAATTGAAAAGATAGAGCAGGATAAGGTAATCAAGGATTATATCAAGATTGAATACAGGGACGGGGGGAACCTGTATCTTCCTGCAACCCGGCTGGAGGGAATCCAGAAGTATGCGGGGTCTGATGCCAAAGCACCGAAGCTGAATAAACTGGGGGGCAGTGAATGGACTAAGACAAAGACGAAGGTGCGGGGAGCTGTCCGTGAGATTGCAAAAGATCTGGTGGAGCTCTATGCTGCCAGACAGAGAAGCGAAGGCTACCAGTACGGACCTGACACTGTGTGGCAGAAAGAATTTGAGGAGATGTTTCCCTTTGAGGAAACCGAGGATCAGCTGGAGGCAATTGAGGCCACAAAGCGGGATATGGAGAGCCGGCGTATTATGGATCGCCTTATCTGCGGCGATGTGGGGTACGGAAAGACGGAAATTGCTCTGAGGGCTGCGTTTAAGGCAATACAGGAGGGAAAGCAGGTTGTGTATCTTGTACCCACAACAATTCTTGCCCAGCAGCATTACAATACCTTTGTACAGCGAATGAAGGATTTTCCGGTTCGGGTTGATATGCTGTCCCGTTTCAGAACAGCGGGGGAGCAGAAGAAAACACTGGAGGATCTGAAACGGGGAGTTGTGGACGTACTCATAGGAACACACAGAATTTTATCCAAGGATGTTTCTTTCAAAAATCTGGGGCTTCTGATCATTGATGAGGAGCAGAGGTTCGGGGTAGCGCATAAGGAAAAAATCAAACAGCTGAAAGAAAATGTGGATGTGCTGACGCTGACGGCAACGCCTATTCCCCGCACCCTCCATATGAGCCTTGTGGGGATTCGGGACATGAGCGTTCTGGAGGAGCCGCCGGTAGATCGCCTTCCCATTCAGACATACGTGATGGAGTACAGTGATGAAATGGTGCGTGAGGCAATACACCGGGAGATAGCCCGGGGAGGCCAGGTGTACTATGTTTACAACCGTGTCAGCAATATTGATGAGGTAGCCAATCATGTGGCGTCTCTGGTGCCGGAAGCAAATGTCGTTTTTGCACACGGGCAGATGCATGAGCACGAGCTGGAGAAAATAATGCTGGATTTTGTGAGCGGAGAGATTGATGTGCTTGTGTCAACGACTATCATTGAGACCGGCCTTGATATTCCCAACGCAAATACAATTATCATTCATGACGCTGACAGACTGGGACTGTCTCAGCTCTATCAGATACGGGGACGGGTGGGGCGTTCCAGCCGGACGTCCTATGCGTTTCTGATGTACCGGCGCGACAAGCTTCTGCGTGAGGAGGCGGAAAAGCGTCTGCAGGCTATCAGAGAGTTTACGGAGCTGGGAAGCGGAATTAAAATCGCCATGCGGGATCTGGAGCTGCGCGGAGCCGGAAATATTCTGGGAGCAGAGCAGCATGGCCACATGGAGGCGGTCGGGTATGATCTCTACTGCAAGCTTTTGAATGAAGCTGTACTGGCGCTTAAAGGACAGAAGGAAGAGGAAGATTTTGAGACGGCTGTGGACTGTGATATAGACGCCTATATTCCTTCGTCCTATATACGGAATGAGTATCAGAAGCTGGATGTATACAAACGGATCTCGGGAATTGAAAATCAGGAAGAATATATGGATATGCAGGATGAACTGATGGATCGCTTCGGCGATATTCCCCGGCCGGTAGAAAACCTGCTGCTTATTGCAGAGCTCAAGGCAATGGCGCATCGTGCGGGTGTGACGGAGGTTTCCATAAACCGGCAGGAGATTACACTGAAGATGTTTAAGAAGGCAAAGCTGGATGTATCAGGTATTCCGCCTATAATGGATAAATATAAAGGATTTCTGACGCTGCGCACCGGCGATGCCCCCTGCTTTTTCTATCGGGACGGCAGAAACAAAAATAAAGACTGCGAGCCCATGATCCGGAAGACGAAAGAGCTTCTGGAGGCGCTTTCTGATCTGGCGGAAGTCTAGATTTTTCCCGATTCACGAAGTTTATGTATTTTTCTTGACAAAGAGGGGAAAGCTTTTTATAATAAAGCTCAGCGCGGGGTATGCGGCTGCATGCACCGCCTGAGACAAAAAGATAAAGGCAATGACGGGAACAAGTAGCAATCTGGATAGAGCGGACAGAAAACAGCCGGCTGATGAGAGGCGTACGCGGCACAGATCGGGCGAATACATCCCTGAGCTTCGCACCCAAAGGCATATTGCCCGGTAGGCTGCGACGGAGAGGCACTCGTTATCGTGCCGGAGTATACCGGATCGGATATGATGTGATTCGGAGGTACCGACAGAGGCAGACGGTGTGAGCCGGCTGTGAAAAAAGGTGGTAACACGGGAACAGGCCCCGTCCTTTCAGAAGGACGGGGCTTTTTTATATGACACAGCAGCGGTCTCTGATGAAAAAACAAAGAAAAAGGAGAAGAACAGATGCAGATTTACGAGGAGCTGGTTGCAAGAGGATTAATTGCTCAGGTAACCAATGAGGAAGAAATCAAAAAGATGGTCAATGAGGGGAAGGCCGTTTTTTATATCGGCTTTGATCCGACGGCTGACAGCCTTCATGTGGGACACTTTATGGCGCTCTGCCTGATGAAGCGCCTCCAGATGGCGGGAAACAAGCCTATCGCCCTGCTGGGAGGCGGAACGGGAATGATCGGCGATCCATCCGGACGGACGGATATGCGCCAGATGATGACAGTGGAAACCATTCAGCACAACTGCGAGTGCTTTAAAAAGCAGATGAGCCGTTTTATCGACTTTTCTGACGGAAAGGCTCTCATGGTTAACAATGCGGAGTGGCTGATGGATCTGAATTATGTACAGCTTCTGCGGGAGGTAGGTCCCCATTTCAGTGTGAACAGAATGCTGACGGCCGAGTGCTACAAGCAGAGGATGGAGAGGGGCTTAAGTTTCCTGGAGTTCAACTACATGATCATGCAGAGCTATGATTTTTATATGCTCTTCCAGAAGTACGGGTGCAACATGCAGTTCGGAGGCGATGATCAGTGGAGCAATATGCTGGGCGGAACGGAGCTCATCAGAAGAAAGCTGGGCAAGGACGCTCATGCCATGACGATTACGCTGCTTTTAAACTCCGAGGGCAAGAAGATGGGAAAGACCCAGTCCGGAGCTGTGTGGCTTGATCCGGAGAAAACTTCTCCGTTTGAATTCTACCAGTACTGGAGAAATGTGGCGGATGCAGACGTGCTGAAATGTCTCCGTATGCTTACATTCCTTCCGCTGGAGCAGATCGATGAGATGGATCACTGGGAGGGAAGCCAGTTAAATACGGCAAAGGAGATTCTTGCATACGAACTTACAAAACTGGTACACGGAGAGGATGAGGCCGTAAAGGCAAAAGAAGCTTCCAGAGCTCTCTTTTCCAGCGGAAATGCGGCTGATATGCCCACAGCGGAGCTTTCTGAGGCAGATTTTGCTGACGGATCCATTGATATCTTATCAATTCTGCAGAAATCCGGTCTGGCGCCTTCACGCTCTGAAGCCAGAAGAAATGTGGAGCAGGGAGGTGTTTCCGTTGACGGCGAGCCGGTAAAGGATACCCGTGCTTCCTATACGAAAGAGCAGCTGTCCGGAGAGGGAATTGTTGTCAAACGCGGAAAAAAGAATTTTAAGAGAGTTGTTCTTAAATAAAAAATATCATAATGATATTGTCAGAAAGACTCTGTAACAGGAGAACTTTCTGACGGATGGGCGCAAAAAAAGAGTTCTGCCGCCGTGAAACTTTATGTTCATGGCGGCAGAACTCTTTTTTAAAGATATATCAGTATATAACTTTCAGCCTGGTTTATTTTGCAGATGCATCTTTGGGGAAGATCACGATCTTACCTGCAGCGCGGACGTTGTCGAAAGAACCGGTCTGAGCCGGCCAGATAAGGCAGCGTGTACCCTCAGTAAGATCATCTGTGGTTACGATATTTCTTGTGAGGTAGGGAAGGAGAGTCGTTTCTTCCATAACAGCCCAGACATTACCGCGTACCGTTGCGATCTGACCGATGTTTACAGGTTTTCCTGTCTGATCCGGTGTGAGGAAAGCAGCCAGCTGTACAGTCTCATAGGAGGGAACAGCAAAGTCCTGAGGTATCTGACAGAGAATGAGCTCTGCGTGAGACTGAGGCGGAATGCTCATTGTCATTGCCTGACTGATATAGGCATATACACTTTCGCCGTCTTTTACGTCAGATGCGGAAACCGGGAAGCCGTTGACAGCATCAAGAATCTTTGTTTCATCAGAGATGTTCAGGATAATTTCATCCTGGACTGTATCTCCCTGTATATTTTTCAGTGTGAACCGATCCCCGTCATGGTAGATAGTTCCGGAAACCCGGATGGGAGAGGAGACTGCGTAATCAGCAGGAAGAGTGTCTGCCGCAAGTGTCTGTGTACTTCCGGAAAATCCAAGCATTATAACAGCAGCCAGCGCTCCCAGTGCAATAACTGTTTTTCTGAAAGGTTTAAGATTTCTTATCATAGTATATCCTCCTTGATAATGGTTTTATTTTAAAACCAGTTTAAATTTCCGGCTGTTCTCATATTTTTCGGGTAAACGAAAAATGTACTCTGCTCTGCCGGACACACTCATTATAGCAGAAAAGAAATCAAAAATGTGGCATTTAAAGGAAATGTCAGGAAATTGTAGGATTGTAAGAATTTTGAGATATTTTTGAGAATATACCGTATATTGTTTCAATGGCGGACAGCAGAAGATTTGTCTGCTGTCCGCCTGCCGGACGCGGAATCAGAAAAAAAGATGTTCAATCAGGATTTTTGTACCCATAAATATGAGAATCACACCGCCGGCTATCTCAGCCCGTGATTTGTATTTCATGCCAAAAAAATGTCCGGCACCGACACCGGCAAGGGACAGAACAAATGTAGTGCTTCCGATAAAAATAACAGCGGCAGCAATTTGCACCTGCAGGAAAGCAAAGGTAACACCCACAGCAAGAGCATCAATGCTTGTGGCAACCGCCAGAACAACCATGGTGCGAAATCCCACAGAGGGATCCAGATTGTCTTCCGAATGATCGAAGGCTTCTTTAATCATATTAAAACCGATAAATAACAGGAGTATAAAAGCAATCCAGTGATCAAGAGAGGTAATGACATTTTTGAAGTGATAACCCAGAAAGTATCCGATGGCTGGCATGAGAGCCTGAAAACCTCCGAAATACAGTCCGATTATGACCGCATGTTTTTTGTTCAGGATCGGCATGGACAGTCCCTTACAGACTGCGACGGCAAATGCGTCCATTGACAATCCTACGGCGATGATGAAAAGCTCAAGAAGTGACATTTTTGATTTCCTCCTGATATTTAAGTATAAAATTAAGTAAAAAAGAATGCGGGCATATTTTCATGTAAAAATGTATGAAACAGGCCCAAAGCATTAGAAAAAATTTTAAAGGAAGGCAGAAAAAAAGTCAACCCATCTTACATTTCTCTCCGGAAATATTACTGAAATTTTACAAATGTTATACGGAAATATGATTTCTGCTTTTGCGTGAATCATTTATACTGCGTACTGTGAAAAGCAAAAAACAAAATTTCAGCAGAAATTTGAAAGGAAAAGAGGATTATTATGAGAAAAAGTATTCAGAAATCAATGGCAGTATTAGGCGCAGCAGTTCTGGCATTCAGCATGGCAGGATGCAGCACGGGAACAGCAGAGACAACTGCACAGACTGAGACTGAGGCGTCTGAGGCAGAAGAAACTTCTGCAGCAGCTTCTGAAGAAGCAGAGACTGAGGCGGCAGAGGCAGCCGGCGATCTGAGTGGTTCTATTACTATGGCAGGTTCTACTTCCATGGAGAAGTTCGCAAATGCTCTGGCAGAAGTATTTATGGAGAAGTATCCCAATGTAACGGTTCAGGCTGAGTTTACAGGTTCTTCCGCCGGTATTGAGGCAGTTCTGGCAGGACAGTGCGATATCGGAAATTCTTCCAGAAGTCTTAAAGATGAGGAGAAGGAAAAAGGAGCTGTTGAGAACATTGTGGCAATTGACGGAATTGCTGTTGTGACGGATCCTGCCAATGAAGCGTCTGACCTGACCAAACAGCAGCTGACAGATATTTATACAGGAACGGTAACCAACTGGAGTGAAGTAGGCGGTGCGGATATGCCTATCGTAGTAGTAGGACGTGAGGCCGGTTCCGGTACAAGAGGAGCATTTGAGGAGATTCTGGGAATTGAGGATGCATGCAAATATGCAAATGAGCTTGATTCTACAGGCGCTGTTATGGCTAAGGTTGCCTCTACTCCGGGAGCTATCGGATATATTTCTCTTGACGTAGTGGATGACACAGTAAAGGTTCTTACCCTTGAGGGTGTAGAGGCTAATGAAGAGAATATCAAAGCCGGAGATTACTTCCTGAGCCGTCCCTTCGTTATGGCTACAAACGGAGAAATTTCCGAGCAGAGTGAACTGGTTCAGGCCCTGTTTGACTTCGTATATTCTGAAGAGGGTGATGAGCTTGTGAAATCTGTAGGACTTATCACAACAAAATAATAATCAACATCAGTCAGATTTTAAATGACTGCTGTACAGAACACAGGATATGGCGGGCCGCTGTAGATGAATTGCAGAAGGTTTTATGAATTTGCTTTTCAGCTCAGCGGCCCGAAGCCGGATATAACAGACATTTTGATTTAAAAAAAGATGCGGATGAGTGAACTGTCTGCATCTGCTTTGGAAACAAAGCAGTTTCTTTATTTTGGGGAGAAACGTATGCACGAGAAAAATTTTACGATCATCGGTAACCATAAAAACAAAACAGCAGTGGAACGGGCTGCGGAAACAATTTTTACAGGATGCGGTCTGCTGGCTGTCATTGCTGTTCTTTCTATTACATTATATATGATTATCAGCGGAACCCCGGCTCTGTTTAAGGTTGGGATACTGGATATTCTTTTTGGAACTGTCTGGAAACCTACGGCGGATCCCGCCTCTTTCGGAATACTGTACGTAATTCTTACTTCTATTATCGGAACTTTTCTTGCCATTCTCATTGGTGTTCCGATAGGAGTATTTACGGCTATTTTTCTGGCGGAGGTGGCTCCGCCGAAGCTGGCGGCTGTTGTCCGTCCGGCTGTGGAGCTTCTTGCCGGAATTCCCTCCGTTATCTATGGACTTTTGGGAATCCTGATTTTAAATCCGCTTATGTATAAATTGGAAATGAAGATATTTGCCGGTTCGCAGACGCATCAGTTTACGGGAGGCGCCAATCTGATTTCTGCGGTTCTCGTTCTGGCAATCATGATTCTGCCTACGGTTATTAATATCAGCGAGGCATCTCTGAGGGCTGTCCCCTCACATTTAAAGAGTGCTTCCCTGGCTCTGGGTGCAACTCACATTCAGACTATTTTTAAGGTAATTGTTCCTGCGGCAAGATCCGGCATTATAACAGCCATTGTACTGGGCTGCGGGCGGGCGATCGGCGAGGCAATGGCAATCAGCCTTGTATCAGGCAGCTCCGTCAATTTCCCGCTGCCGTTTAATTCAGTTCGGTTCCTTACAACAGCTATTGTGGCGGAAATGTCCTACTCTCAGGGTCTCCACAGAGAAGTTCTGTTTACAATCGGACTGGTTCTGTTCGTATTCATTATGTTTATCAATACAGTGCTGACAAGAATATTCCAGAAGGGGGTAGCCGACAATGACTGATGGAGCCAGCATTTTTAACAAAAGGGTCCGCACTCCGGATCTGGTGCTCAAAGGACTTATTTATCTTGCAGCGGCAGCAGCTATCGCACTTCTCATAGGAATCATGGGGTACGTATTTGTCCGGGGGCTTCCTCAGATTTCCTGGAGTTTTCTCAGCACAGTGCAGAGTTCTCTTAAAGGTACCTTCGGTATACTGGGAAATATTGTAAATACATTATATATTATTGTGATTACACTGCTTATTGCGGCACCTGTGGGAGTTGGTTCTGCGATTTATCTGAATGAGTATGCAAAACCGGGAAAACTGGTGCGGACCATAGAATTTACAACGGAGATTCTTTCGGGAATTCCCTCCATTATTTTCGGATTATTTGGAATGGTATTTTTCGGAGCGACCCTGAAACTGGGGTATTCTGTGCTGACAGGTTCTTTTACGCTGACTCTGATGGTACTTCCTCTTATTACGAGAAACACGCAGGAGGCCCTTAAGACGGTTCCTGACAGTTATCGGAGCGGCGCCCTGGGAATCGGTGCGACAAAATGGTATATGATACGCACCATTCTCCTGCCCAGTGCGGCACCCGGAATTCTGACGGGAATCATTCTGTCTGTGGGCAGGATTGTCGGAGAATCAGCGGCGCTGCTTTTTACGGCAGGAAGCGGCTTTCAGCTTCCGAAGAGCCTGTTCGGAAAACTGTTTGAATCCAGCGGAACATTAACGATTCAGCTTTATCTTTGCATGCAGAAAGCAAAATATGATCAGGCATTCGGCATTGCTGTTGTTCTGCTGATTATTGTACTGGGAATCAATTTCCTTACACGCTATCTCACAAGCAGGTTTGATGTTTCCAGGCTTAAATAAATGCGGGGAGATACGGTTTCAAATAAGTGTTTTATTTTAAAAACTGTACCGGGTAAAAAAACAGGACGACGTACCCCGGGGGAAGGCAATAAGGGCCCCGGATAAAAACAGGAGGATGAAAATGGAAACAAAAATTTCTACTGCGGGTTTGAATCTGCATTATGGCTCTAACCACGCACTGAAAGATATAAATCTTGACATATATGCAAATCAGATCACTGCATTTATTGGCCCGTCAGGCTGCGGAAAATCCACCTATCTGAAAACTCTGAACCGCATGAATGATCTGGTTGACAATGTGAAAATTGAGGGAAAAGTACTTCTTGACGGGGAAGATATCTATGATCCCAGAGTCGATACGACTCTGCTGCGTAAGAAAGTGGGAATGGTATTCCAGCAGCCCAATCCGTTTCCCATGAGCATCTATGATAATATTGCATATGGACCGCGAATTCATGGGATAAAAGGAAAGGCTCAGCTTGATGAGATTGTGGAGAAAAGCCTCCGGGGAGCTGCACTGTGGGACGAGGTAAAGGATCGTCTTAAAAAATCTGCGCTGGGTCTTTCCGGCGGACAGCAGCAGCGTCTGTGCATTGCCAGAGCCCTGGCAGTTGAGCCGGAAGTGCTTCTGATGGATGAGCCCACATCCGCACTGGATCCTATCTCAACGTTAAAAATTGAGGATCTGATGGATGAACTGAAGAAAAAATACACGGTTGTGATTGTAACGCACAATATGCAGCAGGCAACGCGTATTGCCGATCACACGGCATTTTTCCTGGTAGGGGAAGTAATTGAGTATGCTCCCACAACGGAACTGTTTTCACATCCAAAAGAAAAGAAGACAGAGGATTATATTACAGGACGCTTTGGCTGATGTGAGGCAAAGCGGTTTAGGAGGCAAAATATGACAACAAGAACAGTATTTATTCAGGAGCTTAATGACCTGAATGCGGAGCTCACAGAGATGAGTACCCTGGTTCAGGAGGCTATAGGAAAGAGCTTTGAAGCACTGAGCCGGCATGATGTGGGGCTGGCACAGGAGATCATAAAAGGCGACAGAAATATTGACGATATGGAGCGCAGGATAGAGACACACTGTCTTACACTGATGCTGAAGCAGCAGCCGGTGGCCGGTGATCTGCGCCATATATCCACTGCGCTCAAGGTGGTAACGGATCTGGAGAGAATGGGTGATCATGCTTCAGATATTGCGGAGCTGTCCGTACGCCTTAATGTGGAGGATTTTTCTGATATAAGTCAGCATCTTCCGTCTATGGTAGATAATGTAAAAGCCATGGTTAATGATGCGATCCGGGCATTTATTGAGCATGATACATTTACGGCAAAGCAGTTTGATCTCCGGGATGATGTGATAGATGCCTATTTTGACAAGGTAAAAAAAGAGGTAATCGATTTTCTGAAAAAAGGAGGAGAAAGATCGGATATGGCGGTCGATCTTCTGATGGTGGCCAAATATCTGGAGCGGATAGCGGATCATGCCGTAAATGTCTGCGAGTGGGCGGAATTCTCTGATACCGGCTCTGTGGGGGAGGTTACTATTCTGTAGCTTATATCCGGCTGTACCAGCGGTGCAGAACAGGCAGGAGGTTTCGTATAATGCGTGCGGAGCTTGACAGACAGCTTAAACATCTTGAGGATGCCCTTTTGGATATGGGCTCCATGTGTCAGCAGGCAATTTCCTTTTCGGGGGCAGTGCTGATGAATAATGATCCGCAGCTGCGGGGACAGGTGGCAGAGCTGGAAATTGAAATTGAGAAAAAGGATCGGGAGATTGAAAAGCTGTGTACGGGTCTGATTCTGCGACAGAGCCCGGTGGCCGGCGATCTCCGGTTTGTCTCTGTTGCACTGAAAATTGTAGCGGATATGGAGAGGATAGGAGATCAGGCGGAAGATATCGCGGAGCTGGCAGATTATATTTCAGAAAAACCGCTGGTAACGGAAAGCCGCCTGTCAGATATCTGCTGTGCAGTTTCCACGATGGTAACAGAAAGCATTGAGGCCATGGTAAAGAAGGATCTGTACCTGGCCAGGAAAGTTATTGGGGATGATGATCGGGTAGACAACCTTTTTAATGCCATAAAGAATAAGCTGGTAGGGCTGATGCGTGAGAATAGAACGGAGCCTCAGGAGATTATTGATCTTCTTATGGCTGCGAAATATTATGAACGTGTGGGCAATCATGCTGTTAACATAGCTGCAGGTGTGGAATATTTTATCACAGGGGAGTATGTAAGAACACTGTGACGGGAGAATCGGGGAGAGGTGTGGAGCTGATTCTTTTTCGCACCGGAGCAGATCACAGTCATATGAAGATTTTCTGCTGTATATGATGGTAGTGAGAAGAGTGTTCAGAGCCGCAGAGGATGCATATGCAACAGTTTATTATGGAGATAATGGATCGCTTTGGATATATGGGAATTTTTCTGCTGATCCTGACGGAAAACCTGTTTCCGCCCATTCCTTCAGAGCTGATTCTCACATTTGGGGGTTTTATGACGACGTATACGGGAATGTGTGTTCCCGGAGTAATAGCTGCTTCGACAGCCGGTTCACTGGCGGGAGCGGTTATTTTGTATTATGCGGGCCGGCTTATACCGGCGGAAAAGCTGCGCGCCATTCTGGAGGGAAGGTGGGGAAAAAATCTCCATTTTCAGTCAGAGGATGTGCGGGATGCTGAAAAATGGTTTGATACGAGAGGGAAAGGAACCGTTTTTTTCTGCCGTTTTGTTCCTATAATCAGGAGCCTGATTTCAATTCCTGCGGGGATGGGAGGAATGAGAATGGGGCCGTTTCTCATCCTGACAGCAGCAGGGAGTTTGCTGTGGAACACGGCACTCGTATCAGCAGGGGCAATTATGGGGGCATCATGGGAAAAAGTTCTTGATTTGCTCCGGGCATATTCGGATGCAGCTATACTTGGCATAGGAGCAGTGGCTCTTGCAGGGAGTATCCTGTATTTTGGGAAGATAAAATAGGCACAGTTTTTATCAGAACTGTGCCTTTCGATAATATATCATCTTATCTCTTACTTCCATTGCGGCGCGTCCGGTGGTAACAAGATCTTCCAGATAAGGATACAGGTGGCGTTCCTGACGGATAAGCTGGTCAGCTGCGCCTATATGCATGTCCAGAAACACACGGCTTGCCTGGTAAAACTGATCACGTGTCATCGGCGTTGTCAGAAGTTCACAGAGCTCGTCGAGCCGCCGCAGAATCAGTGCCCTGTTTTTTTCAGACAGTTCCTGTATGTCGCCCTCAACGGGACCTGTGTGGGAAAAAATCCAGTGCCGGTAGGGCAGAGATGCAATTTTTTCTTTGCTGGCAAGATCCAGGCGGACATGGTCGCAGTATGGAAGTTTAACATGGCGCAGCACACGCTCTGTAAGCAGAATATCTCCTCCAAAGCATACGTCATCGGGAGTGACAACTGCAATGTGATCAAATGAATGCCCCGGAAGGTGGTAAATGCGCAGGGAAATTCCACACAGAGAGATTTCTGTTTCTTCCGGAAGAATAAGGCGGTCAACCTGGCAGATCTGGAATCGGTCAATGGATATCTGTTCCTCCCGGGAGCGGCCGAAATAATTTGTGTACCGGTCAAGGGCCGCCTTGGAGGAAGCCAGGGCAGCTTCGGCTAACGGCATGGCCAGAGGGATGCCAAAATGTTTCCGGAGCCGCTTGCTGTTTCCGTGATGATCCAGATGTGCATGGGACACAATCAGAGCGGCCGGCTCAAGATGTGAATCTCTGAGAGCAGAAATCAGTTCATCATATTCCTTTGAGTAGCCGTTGTCAATGAGAATACATTTGTTGCCGTCAAAGCGGTAAACGCCGATGGCAGTTTTTCCTGTGAGGCAGAACGTGCTGCCGGTAATATGAGTCAGTTTCATAAAATTAAACTCCACTTTCTGATGGGGGTATCTGTTTCAGGATGTTCTGAACGGGTGTCGGTATGAAACAAAATAAGAGAGTGTTTCCCGGGGGAAGTCACTCTCTTTTTAATGCGTCTGATAGGAATCGAACCTACGCCTCAGGCTCCGGAGGCCGGCGCTCTATCCACTGAGCTACAGACGCATCTCCATTATTCTACTATATTTTGTTTCTGTTTGCAAGGACTTTTACGGAAGTTTTGTTGCTTTTTTTTTTGTATTTTGTTAGAATAAAGCAGAATATACGTAAGGTACAAAAATAGCACAGGATGGCTTCACAGCCGGCTGAAAGCCTGCAGTGAAGAGACTTTCAGGTAATAAATGGGCGGAGGTGAGGATACTTGGGAAAAAGCAGAAAAAAGCAGACGGGAGACAGGAATACGATGACGGATCGGGAGATGCGGCGTTATGTGTTTCTGCTTCTGATTCCCGGAATTGTTATTCTGGTGGCTGTTACTGTCCTTATCTCGGGCGCCCTCGGCAAAAGTTCGCCGGGGGCGGCTTCTTCCCAAACGCAGCGCGGGTCGATACAGACGCTGGATCCGGAGGAAATGCCGGTCATTGAACCGGATACAAAACAGTATTTTCAGGATTTCGGAGGAAGTATACTGACACGGGACGGCGAAGAGGCGGTTACCCGTCTGATGGAGCAGTATTTTCAGTCTATTACAGACTGTGACATGGAGACTTTTCTGAATCTTTTTACCTCCCGGGATATGAGTGAGGAAGAAAAATTTCGCAGAGAATTTGAACAGCAGAAACAGTATATTGAAGTATATCAGAATATATCCTGCTATACAACCCCGGGAATTGAGGACGGGGAATTTGCGGCTTATGTGTACTATGAAATCCGATATCTGGGAGTGGAGACACCGGCTCCGGGTCTGGTCCGCATTTACGCCGTCCCCTGTGAGGATGGTCAGTACCGTATCTATGACGGCGAGATAAGTGAAGAGCTCTCTGAATATCTGGAACAGCTTTCTGAAAATGAGGATGTGCGCCTGCTGAGCAGTCAGGTGGATCAGCAGATGGCCGCGGCGATGGAGGCGGATCCGGCGCTTAAGGAGCGAGTTGAGTTTATGAAAAACGGTCCTGCATATATGCAGGAGGAACCCTGATTTTAAACAGGTCAAAATGATGAAAAAGAGGCGATACCATGGATGTAAAGGATTTTTATTATGATTTGCCGCAGGAACTGATTGCGCAGGACCCCCTGGAGGATCGTGCTTCGTCCAGACTGCTGGTGCTGGACAAAAAGACAGGGGAGATGGAGCACAGAAGTTTCAGGGATATTTTAACATATTTAAAAAGTGGAGATTGCCTGGTTATAAATGATACCAAGGTTATTCCGGCACGGCTTATCGGGAGCCGGGAGGAAACCGGAGCAAAAATAGAGGTGCTTTTACTGAAGCGCAGGGAAAAGGATGTCTGGGAGACTCTTGTAAAACCGGGGAAAAAAGCCCGGGTGGGGACTGTCATACATTTTGGGGACGGTCTTCTTACCGGTACGGTAACAGACGTAGTGGAAGAGGGGAACAGGCTGATACGGTTTTCCTATGAGGGGATTTTTGAGGAGGTTCTGGACAGGCTGGGTCAGATGCCGCTTCCTCCTTATATTACCCACCAGCTGAAGGACAAAAACCGTTATCAGACTGTGTATGCAAAGCATGAGGGTTCGGCGGCGGCTCCCACGGCGGGGCTTCATTTTACGCAGGAGCTTCTGCGGGAGATAGAGGAAAAGGGTGTGAGAATAGCCCGGATTACGCTTCATGTGGGACTGGGAACGTTTCGTCCTGTCAAGGTGGAAAACGTGCAGGATCACCATATGCATTCCGAGTACTATGAGATAAGCCCGGAAGCAGCGGAAATTATTAATCAGACAAAGAAAAACGGAGGCCGTATCATCTGTGTCGGCACAACGAGCTGCCGTACCATTGAGTCTGCGGCGGATGAAAACGGTGTACTGAATCCCGGCAATGGCTGGACGGATATTTTTATTTATCCGGGATACAGATTTAAAATTCTGGACTGTCTGATTACTAATTTCCATCTTCCGGAATCGACACTTGTCATGCTTGTGTCTGCGCTGGCAGGAAGGGAGCATATTCTGAATGCCTATGAGGAGGCAATCCGTCAGCGCTATCGCTTTTTCAGTTTTGGAGATGCAATGTTCATAAAGTAGAGACAGGATATCTGCAGCGCGTGGAGGGAGTATCTGAAGGCGGAGATGGGATATACAGGGAATAAGAATGGAGCCGGGAACGCAAATCCGGCAAAAGATGACAGAAACGGTTCTCTTCGGCTGAATAAGTTTTTAAGTGCATCGGGAATCTGTTCACGCAGAGAGGCGGATCGTCTTATTGCGGAGGGAAAGGTTTTCATAGATGGAAAAGCGGCCGGGATGGGAGACAAGGTCATGCCGGGACAGTCGGTAGTCTGTGACGGGAAGAAAGTGGAGGGAAGGGATTGTCCTGTGCTTCTGGCAGTCAATAAGCCGCGGGGGATTGTCTGTACCACTTCCGATCGGGATCGGGCACAGAATATCGTGGAATTTGTCGGTTATCCGGTGCGCATCTATCCGGTGGGGCGTCTGGATAAGGATTCGGAGGGACTGATCCTTATGACGAATGAAGGGGAACTGGTAAACCGGATTCTCCGTGCCCGAAACCATCATGAGAAAGAATATCTGGTCTGGGTGGATCGCCCGGTAACGCCGGAATTTTTAAGAAAGATGGAGAGCGGAGTAGCGATTCTTGATACGGTCACGAGGCCGTGCCGGGCAGAAAAAACAGGGGAGAAAAGCTTTCGCATAGTTCTGACGCAGGGGCTTAACCGCCAGATCCGCAGAATGTGTGAAGCTCTCGGGTATCATGTATGCAGACTTAAAAGAGTGCGCATATTGAATATCGAGCTGGGCGGTCTGGAGACGGGCCGTTTCCGCGAAGTCACGGAAAAAGAAAGGAGAGAGCTGGAGGCTCTCTTGGAGGAGAAAAAAGATGGAAGAGAAGGACATTCTGGCCGGAAAAGTAGAGAGAATCCGCAGTCTCGTTGAAATGCTGCGTGCAGCAGGACGGGCGTATTACCAGGAGAGCCGGGAGATCATGAGTAATTATGAGTATGATCGCCTTTATGATGAGCTTCTGGAACTTGAGAAAGAGACGGGGGTTGTCCTCGCTTCCAGTCCCACTCAGAATGTGGGATATGAGGTGGTCAGCAGCCTCCCCAAGGAGCGGCATGAAAGTCCCATGCTTTCTCTTAATAAGACCAAAAGTGTGGACGAACTGGCCGAGTGGCTGGGAGATCAGAAGGGGCTTCTTTCCTGGAAGTTGGACGGGCTGACGATTGTTCTGACGTATGAGGACGGCATGCTTAAAAAAGCGGTAACCCGCGGAAACGGGGAAGAGGGGGAGGTAATCACAAACAATGCAAAGGCATTTGTCAATGTGCCTCTTCAGATTTCCTATAAGGGAGAACTGGTGCTTCGGGGAGAGGCAGTCATAACCTATTCTGATTTCCGGCGCATCAATGAGGAGATAGAAGATGTGGATGCGCGGTATAAAAACCCGCGAAATCTGTGCAGTGGTTCTGTGCGTCAGCTGAACAGCGCGATTACCGCACAGAGAAATGTCCGGTTCTATGCGTTCAGCCTTGTGAGGGCGGAAGGCGTGGAATTTAATAATTCCAGGAAACGCCAGTTTGAATGGCTTTCCGGTCAGGGATTCGATGTGGTCGAGTACAGGGAGGTAACGGCAGCCGGACTTCCGGAAGCAGTAAAGGCTTTCTCGGGGGCCATAGATAAAAATGATACGCCTTCTGACGGCCTGGTGCTTCTGTATGATGATATTGCCTATGGTCAGTCTCTTGGAAGGACGGCGAAATTTCCCAGGGACTCCATCGCATTCAAGTGGGCGGATGAACTTCAGGAGACGACACTCAAATATATCGAGTGGAGCGCTTCCAGGACAGGCCTTATCAATCCTGTAGCCGTTTTTGAACCTGTGGAGTTGGAGGGAACAACGGTAAGCCGGGCCAGTGTTCACAATATCAGTATCATGGAGTCTCTTGAGTTGGGGGCCGGAGATCGGATAACCGTCTACAAAGCGAATATGATCATTCCCCAGATAGAGGAGAATCTGACCCGCAGCGGAGTGCGTGACATTCCGAAGGAGTGCCCGGTCTGCGGGGGAAGGACAGAGATAAGAAGTGTCAATGAAGTAAAATCGCTCTACTGTACCAATCCGGACTGTCAGGCAAAGAGAATCAAGAGTTTTACCCTGTTTGCCAGCCGTGATGCGCTGAATATAGCAGGACTTTCCGAGGCGACTCTGGAAAAGTTTATCGGGGTGGGACTGATACATGAGTATGCGGATATCTTCCATCTGGATCGCCATGAGGATGTGATTGTTTCCATGGACGGATTCGGGCAGAAATCCTTTGATAATCTTGTTGCAGCGGCAAAAAAAGCGTCAGATACAACACTTTCCCGTGTGGTTTACAGTCTGGGGATTGCCGGTATAGGACTGGCCAACGCGAAAATGATCTGCCGTCACTTTAAAAATGATTTTGAGGCTATGCGCCATGCCGGAAAAGACGAACTGACTGAGATTGACGGAATCGGGGAAGTTCTGGCAGATGCCTGGATTGACTTTTTTTTAGATGAGAAAAACAACCTGACGGTGGATCATCTTCTTGCCGAGCTCCATATTCAGGCTGAGACGGAGGATGACGATCAGGGAAAAGCCAGATTTGCCGGCATGAATTTTGTGGTCACCGGCTCTGTGGAGCATTTTAAAAACCGAAAAGAACTGCAGGAAGTCATAGAGGCACAGGGCGGTAAGGTTACAGCCAGCGTTACATCGAAAACAAATTATCTTATTAATAATGATGTAAATTCTTCCTCTTCAAAAAATAAAAAGGCCCGGGAGCTGGGAATTCCCATTCTCTCGGAGGAAGCGTTTCTGGAGCTTTTAAACGGGGAAGAACAGTAACCAGCAGACAATGAATAACAGATGAAAAGAGGGAACGAAAATGCCGATAAAAATACAGAAGGATCTGCCGGCCAGAGCGGTTTTGGAGTCGGAAAATATATTTGTCATGGACGAGGAGAGAGCGCTGAGTCAGGATATCCGTCCGCTGGAGATCCTGATTCTGAATCTGATGCCTATCAAAGAGGATACGGAAACACAGCTTCTGCGGGCGCTGTCAAACACTCCGCTTCAGGTGGACTGTACTTTTCTTATGCTCTCCTCCCATACGTCGAAAAACACTTCCGCCAGTCATCTGAATAAGTTTTATGTGACTTTTGATGAGATACGCCGGAACCGGTATGACGGAATGATTATTACGGGAGCTCCTGTGGAAAACATGGAGTATGAGGAGATCAATTACTGGGAAGAACTGACGCAGATGATGGAATGGAGCAAGAAGCACGTAACATCCACTCTTCATATCTGCTGGGGAGCGCAGGCAGGCCTTTATTACCATTATGGTATTCCCAAGTATCCCAGAAAGAGTAAGCTGTCCGGCATTTACGAGCACCATGTTCTGGATCGGAAGGTGCCGCTTGTCAGAAGTCTTGATGATTATTTTTACTGCCCCCATTCCCGTTATACAGAGGTGCGAGAAGAGGATATAAATAAGCATCCGGAACTTCAGATCCTGGCAAAGTCCCCGGAGGCGGGAGTATTTCTTGTTATGAGCCGGGACGGGAAACAGATTTTCATGCAGGGACATCCGGAATACGATCGGATGACTTTAAATAATGAGTACCACCGTGATCTGAAAAAAGGCTTAAATCCGGCGGTTCCGTGCAACTATTATGAAGACAACGATCCCTTTTCCATGCCGGTATTAAAGTGGCGGAATATGGCCAACACGCTTTATTCCAACTGGCTCAATTATTATGTATACCAGGTAACGCCGTATCTGCTGGAGCAGGATGAGTAAAAGACACGAAAAATCAGGGCCGGTTGGGCGCTGTAAAGATGAAGAATCCGCTGCTGCTTTTTTAGCAATGGCGGATTTTTTAAACCAGAATTTTAAGAAAAAAGGAGAAAACGACGGATATGGAGATTATTTCAAAAAAGGAATCAATTCCGACATTTGACACGGATATAATTGCTGTTAAACATATTGAATACTATCCCGGCGGCGGCATATACGATGAAGCGCAGATTACCCCAGAGCTAATCGGAAAAATTCTGGCGGAAGTACCGCAGGGAATCAGTATTTATCTGTTTTTAGACCCTTACGGGGAATGTGACTGGATGGAGGTGCTATCAGACGGCGAATGGCTGTCACTCGGGTGTTCCTTTGACCGCAACGGCGAATATCATAATTATTATACTTATAATTCAGCCTATGCTGATACCGCTGAGATGATAAATAAATTTAATTATTCCGATAAAAGCACTTGGACTTCTTTGGAGAGCGGCGGACAGTCTCCTGTTCCCAAAATGGAGGCAATCACAGATATGGAAAACGGTGTAAAGGCGGTGGAGTATTTTATTCATGCAGGGGAGCTGTATCCGGGAATTGACTGGGCCCATCAGCTTTAATTCTGAAAAACCGTGAGCTGCTGTGGAACGGGAAGAACCGGTCTGTATCAGAGGTTCTGATTCGTGCCCAGTGGGCAGTCAGGAATGTTGACACTGTCTTCAGGGCTCAACTATAATTTTAATAGATAGAAGTATGGTTGAGCGTGCAAAATGAAGAGGAGAAGTGTTTATGCCGAAAGTAAAAAAAATATCCGGTTGGCAGGAATTGGTTTTACTGGCGTGGGAAAATTACGGGCAGTCCGTGCAGGATGCTCTGGAAAGCGCGGACTGGGATACGCTCAGGCTTGATACCAGAATGAGTCTGGCAGATTTTGCGGCAAAGAGAATTCTGGGAATGGATGAAGAAAAGAGGCAGATTGAGCACGAAATCAGATGTTCGTCACTCCGTAAGGAGTACATAGAAGATCCTGAGCGGAGAAAAGTAGCAGAGGTTGTCCTGCAGAAATATCTGGAGTGCTATCAGAGAGCAGTAAAAAGGGATCGTATAAATCTTCTGGGCTCTGTTTTTCTTAACGGAAAACCGGCGACTGATATGTTCCCGGCCAGGGGAGAAGAAGAAACTTCGGAGGAATACCAGAAACGCATCAAGAGTGAGATTGTGGCATATGCTCTTGAGGGCAGGGGAAGCATTCATGTGAGTCCCTGCAGGAAAGAGAGAGGCGAATACATTTTTAAAGATCCGATTCCGGTAAAAACGAAAGTAAATCTGGAGGAAAAAGTTTCATACTGGAATCGATTCCTTCGGTTTTTCCGCATAAAAAAGGTTGAGACAAAAAAAGAAAAATCAGAGAGAGTCAGTCTGGAAACACTGAATCGCAGAGATCATCTTGATGAGGCGAAAAGAAATGTTGACCGCCTTGTGGAACGTGAAAATATAAGGCAGATGGCAATAGGGGTGGATGAACTGAGTGAAATGTGCATACATCAGGGGGACAGGGACTTTTTTGGATTTCTTGTTTCTGATGAAAATTACCCTGATGTATCTGATGAAATCAGCAAAGCCGTTATTGCGCTTTCTGAGGCAGAGGTATCCAGAGAGACTGGAAAGAAAATGGGAATGGAGGGAAAAATCAAACTGCTGGAAACGATGGGAAGAGAACATACCCGTGTTGATATGGTCCGTCTTTTTGCCATGACAAAAGGAATGAGTCTTAAAGAAGTTCTGTCTTCGGATCCGGCTTTGCGGGACAGAAAAAGGGAGATCGGACGGGAATTTATGGACATGATTTCCCTGAAAAGTGAAGAGGAGTTTTTAAAGGAGACAGAAGGAAAAGGGGACTATGTTGTCTATTACAGCCAAAAAGCGCGTCCGGTGTATGATATGTTAAAAGCACAGCATCTGGCGCTGGGCAATATTCCGTATGATTTTTTCAAGGGAACTGACCCGAAAGATTTGCTGGAACGGTACGGAGAGTACCGTTTTGCAGGCAGTGTCAGTCAGGATTTGCGTCAGAGCTGCAGCGAGGGTGTGAAACGCCTGAATTTTGACGAGATGGAAGCTTTGGAGGGGAGAACCCGTGCCATTGGCGAACTGGCTCCTGTCGCGTCCTACTGCAGAGAATATCTCACATCTGAAGTGTTTGCGGAAAGAGATATGGAAAAATCAGAGACAGTTTCCAGGCTGATTTCCGGCGTTGTCAATAGAGTCCGTACAGAGAGGCTGATAGCCGAAACAAAGGGTATTGCCGTACTTGGCGATCTGAATACAGTTGCAACAGAGCAATGGTTTGTCCAAAATTCGGGGCTTTATCCGAAACTTATAATGACTAAATCGAACCCGAAGGGTGCAGAGGAAATGTTTGATTATATGGAATGCGGAGGAAAGCCAGTTCATTATTATGATGAAAAGCAGGGCGAGTTTGTTGTTGATTCGCCGGAGGCTGTGGACAGGGCTCTGAGAGCTCGGAGTTCTGAGATTGGCAAAAACAGAGAGGCTGCCAGCTTAAATGAGTTTGAGGAAAAAGAAGTAGGAGAGATATCCCGTCCGGTTAACAGAGTGGCGGAAACATCAAAAAAGCAGAACAGAAGGCTCCAATACAGAAGGAGGCCAGACGTTAGGTAATAAAACGGTTCCGTGCAGGCGGAACCGTTTTATTCATTTCAGAATATCTGCTTAAAAATATAAAAAGTGACTCTGCGTATTGCAGATAAAAGCAAAGTCTGCGCTGCATATGTGGATATCGAATGTTTTATAGCGGAAAAAATATGATAGATCTGATGTATGGCCTGCCCGCAGATGGCTGTCAGGGGAAAGGGTTTTTCATAAAGATTTTATTAATGCTTTTTTTGGTGTCCGTAATATGGTAAAATTATTAGTAAGAAAGTTTACCGGAATCAGAAAAGGACAGAAGGGGATCATGAGATGGCAACATTAAAAGATATTGCGGGTATTGCGCAGGTGTCCCAGGCAACGGTATCCAGAGTTCTGAATCAGGATCCGTCATTAAGTGTGTCTGAGGAGACGCGCAGACGGATTCTGCAGACGGCGAAGGAGCTGGGATACCGGACGGTGCAGCAGAGATATCAGGCTTTTCAGGATGCAGGAGAGACTGAAAATCAGGGACAGCGGGAAAATGTGGCAAGGCGGATCGGAATTGCGCAGATGTTTGAAAACGAACAGCTGCTGGAAGATATCTATTATATGGTTCTGAAAAGTGTTTTTGATGAGATTTGTTTTGAAAAAAAATGGGAGACGGTAATGCTGTTCCGGAATGAGCAGGGGAATTTTGTGAAAAATGATGACAAGCCTCTGGACGGAATTGTGGCCATAGGCCGTTTTACAGGGTTGGAGATTGCGGATTTTCACTGTTACACGGAAAATATTGTGTTTCTCGACTCATCGCCGGATGAAGAGAAATACTGCAGTATTGTTCCCAATTATCATCTGGCTATCCGTCAGGTACTGAAGTGTTTCAGGGAGCATGGCTACAGGAATGTGGCTTATCTGGGAAGTGTGTACACCTATGGGGATATGAAACAGCTTTCCATGGATCCGAGATTTTATTATTATAAAAATTCTCTTTTGGAAAAAGGTCTGTTCGACCCGAAATTTGTGATTGACTGTGAAATGCAGTCGAGAAGCAGTTATGAAGTAATGAAGGCGTATCTGGAGAGCGGGAAGGAACTTCCGGACGCGATTTTTGCAGCCAGCGATGCTGTTGCACCGGGCCTTTTAAAAGCTCTCCATGAATTCGGGATACGGGTTCCGGAGCAGATTGGGATTATTACATTCAATAATACGAATTTTTCCCGGTTTTCAGAACCTCCGCTGTCATCTGTGGAGGTATATATGCGGGAAAACGCAGACGCGGCAGCGTTTTGTATGGAACTGCTCTGGAAAAAGAAAACTCATCCCAAAAAGATTATTATCTCATGCAGCCTGGAAGAGCGGGACAGCATAAGGCAGATATAAGACGATAAGGGGGCTGTCGCATCAATGATTAGGAAATCATAGATGCGGCAGCATCTTTTTGCCATTTTTAAGCCGAAATATTC
>CALWSF010000008.1 GCA_944384125.1 uncultured Lachnospiraceae bacterium
TTTAGGAAAAAATTTAAATCAGAATAGAAAAGTGGTGCTGGAGATTGCCTCCAGCACCAACTTTGTCTACAGTCTGACACCCGCAGGAAGCCTGCGGGTGTATTTCAGTTTATTTGACTGAATCTGCGGATTTTCCGTCAGATGAATTTATGCCAGGGAGAGTGCCTCTTTTACCTTGGAGATAATGTGAAGTCCGATATCTCTGGAAGCATCTACAGACTGAGCGCCGATATGCGGAGAAATAATAAAGTTATCGCACTCGAACAGCGGGCTTGCGAAGGTATCGTCTCCGGTCAGACCGCTTCCGGCAAGCTCGTTCTCCATAACGTCAGCAGCATAACCGCCGATTTTGCCGGCTTTCAGAGCCTCATACATATCTTTTTCATTTACGATACCGCCGCGGCTCATGTTGAGAACTACAGCATCATCCTTCATCTCTGCGATAGACTGAGCATTGAAAAGATTCTTTGTCTCAGGAGTCAGCGGAACATGGATGGATACGAAATCGGAAACTTTGAGAAGTTCTTCTACAGACATGCCGGTTGCATGCTCTTTCTCAAAATCCTCCGGTTTTAAGAAGGGATCGTATGCAACAATAGTCATGCCGAAGGCACGTCCAAGCTCGCCGACTCTTTTACCGATACGGCCAAATCCCATAACACCAAGAGTCTTTCCGCGAAGCTCACGGCCTTCAAATTTATATTTGTTCCACTCATGTTTTACTTTAACATCATAGTTTGCAGTAAACGTACCGCGGGAGATGTCAAGCATCTTGGAGAATGTAAGCTCTGCTACTGCATTTGCATTGAGACCCGGAGCGTTGAAGATCTGAATTCCCTTCTCCTTTGCGTACTCCATGTCAATGTGGTTAAGACCTACGGAGCAGACACCGATAATTTTTAAGTTTTTCGCAGCGTCCAGAATTTCCTTGTCGATTTTCGGGTCAACACGCATGATTAAAACATCAACATCGCCGATCTCGGAGATGAGCTGGTCTTTTGTGGAAGGCAGATTTGCTGCCGTCTTCACATCCATATACTTGCCAAGTTCTTCTGCAATACCAGCATAAACTTTGTCAATGATCAGACACTTCATATTTAATTCCTCCACCCTTATTTTTTAGATTCTACCTAATAAAAAGTATACCCTACCAGGAGCGGCCAGTCAAGCAGATTTGCCCTTTAAGAGGCGGACACGCCTTTGAATTTTTTGTATAACTGTTATAAATTTTTGGTGTCATTTTTCTGAAAAATCTCTGATTTACATTGAATTCCGAGGAACAGGGGCGTATAATAAATGAGGTAGTTATTCAAAGTCCTGTTCAGGACAGACATTCTTTATCATCGGACTGCGGATCGCAGAAAAATCCGAATAACAGCTCAGTTATCTGCATATATTTTCTTGTCGGCCCTTTTGCCGGCGTCTTGTTGTATTCACATCCGGTTTCCGGAGTATTTCACAGAAGTTCTGAATTTTAAGAGGGGCGGGAATGTATGAAAGGAGAATATGGGGGGTTGAAAAACGCCTATGGGAGAATGCTGTTTTTCTGGCAGGAAGTGTACGCCAATGACTGGCAGAAAGGCAGCGGATATGAAGAGAAAAAAATGGAGAGTGAAAAGTGTACGGTTTTTTGCGGGGGTGTGCTGTGTGACAGCAGCACTTCTGTGGACGGGAAAAAGGGAGGTGCAGGGACAGGAGTCTCCTGACGGGGAGATTATCCGCAGATATTCTGAAATTTATGATCGGACGGAGGAACTTCCTGCTCCGGAAGAATATATCCGGGACAGCGAGGGACGGGAGTACCGCCTGACAAAAAGCAGAATTGTAACGTCTCCTGTTACAGGGAGGCAGAAATATCTTGCAGGGGAGGTTGTATATGCCGGGGTAATGAGGAGTGATACGATACCGGATACTGCGGTAATGGAAGTATATGATGCGGAGAGCGGTATCACTTTTGAAACGGAGCTTCCCCTGAAAGAAACGGAATACGAGAATGAGAGGTGGGAATCCGGTTTTCCGGTTATTGTGACTTTTCACTCCTACGGAGCAGACAGCTATACACTGGGAGATATCCGGATCCGTCATTGTGAGGAGAGACCGCCGCTGGAAAAATGCAGTCAGGAGATTCTGAAAGCCGCCGGTTTGTCACAGGAAGCCACTGAAATAGAGAGCTTTGCCTGGAATGGAGAGAGCTATTGCGGAGAAAACGGCGAACTGTGTCGGGATGCGCTTGCCAGCGTGAAAAGGAAGGTGTGGGACTGCAGAGCGGTTTATGAAGGGAAAGCTGCACTTCCGGATTATGATCGGTATCGCCTTTTAAACGAATATGAGCCTGTTGCAGAGAAAAACAGGGAATCCTGTATAAAAGAGGAGACAGAGGAAGAAGACAGTAAGACAGTCGGAAAAGCAGAGGACGGGACCGGGATAAGACAGGTTCTGTGGTATGTGGCGGGAGTGACAGCAAGCATAAGTATTTTGCTGCTGTTTTTTCTGGTTGTCGGGTTTAAAAAGCTCAGAAAAGCGGCAAAAAAAGCGGATAACATGCAGCCCTGAGTGCATCGGGTAAAAAGATTGATTATTTTTTTCTTCTGGCTTATACTATTTAAAAATGGGAGGTGGACGGCATGGCACGGGATGTAGTTTTTAAAATGGAAAGGCCGGGACTGGTGGAAGTGGGCCAGTGGGTAGAGGTTTCGGAATCAGTTACTCCCTTTAATGTGAATTATATGATAGAACCTGCTGTGGCTATGTCAGGTCTTTTTAAGCTGAATGACAGGCTGAAATCCAATGGCGGGGTTGTCAAGGCCATAGAAGAGAATGACAGGGGATACTATGTTACAGTAACGTTTGAGAATGACTGATAAACAGGGAAAAGAGAAGAAAGAGAGATGCCAATGGGAGAGAGAAAAATACCAAAAGATCCGGTTATTCGGGTAAGTTTTATCAACACACAGCTCCGGGATTATTATGCCGGTCTGGAAGAACTCTGCCGGGATTTTGAACTCAGCAGAGAGGAACTGGAGGAAAGTCTGAGGGTGGCAGGTTATACTTATGACGAAAAGGAGAATCAGTTTCGCTGAGGAAAAAGAAAACAGAAATCAGGGATTCACGCTTATTGAAATTATAATTGCGGTGGCTGTTCTGGCAGTGCTGACAGCACTTCTTGTTCCTTCTTTGCTGCGGCAGATTGAACGTGCACGGGAGACTCGGTATTGTCAGGAGGCTCAGTCAGCCTGTCAGGCAGTTTTCCTTTATCTGATGGATCAGGATGCGGAAGGGAACAATCCGGAGAACTGGGAGCTGGCAATTGATCTGGGACTTCCTTTTGATGAGAGTGACAGTCATCTGCTGCTTCCTTATATGGACGGGAATCCGTCCGACGGCGCGTGGATTTACAGCTTTTTCTATGATGGAACTCCGGAAAGCTTTGAGGGAATCCTGTATGCAGTTGACGGATATGAGATAGAGGCTGCGATGAATGGAACAACGACTGTTATAGGCAGGCCCTGAGAGTGGTAAGATCAGAATTCGGCGGAGAGTGTGAGGGATGAATTTGGCGGGAAATATATGGAGCGGAGCAGTAACGGTATGGGATTTTCTGATAGCAAATCTGATTCCTGTCAATCTGATCTTATCAGTAATTATTGTGTTTTTCAGAAGGCGGGATCCAAAGACGGTATGGACGTGGCTGCTGGCGCTTTACTTTATTCCCGTATTCGGTTTCGTTTTTTATCTTCTTCTTGAACAGGATTTCAGAAAAAGTAAAATGTTTCGGATTAAAGAGGTGGAGGATCGTCTCCGCTGTTCAGCTCAGACGCAGGAAGAGTTTATCCGAAGCCATGATATGGAGCTGGATGACGCACTGGCGGATAATTATTCGGATCTGGTTCTTTATAATCTGGCAGTTTCAGGAGCAGTACTCACGGTTAACAACCGGGTAAAAATACTGACTGACGGAAATGAAAAATTTTCTGATCTCCGAAGAGAACTGCGTGCAGCCGCACATTATATTCATATCCAGTATTATATTATTAAAAATGATGAAGTGTTTGATTCCATTGTTCCTATTTTGACTGAGAAAGCCGAAGAGGGAGTGGAAGTCCGTATTTTATATGACGGTATGGGCGGAAGGTTTATGCCTGCGGGGAGATGGAAGGAGCTTGAAAAATCTGGAGTGCGGGTTGCTGCCTTTTTTCCGCCTTTTCTGGGACGTCTTAATCTGAGAGTTAATTATCGGAATCACAGAAAAATAGTGGTAATTGACGGCAGAATCGGCTATGTCGGGGGATTTAATATCGGAAAGGAATATATCTCCAGGGATCGAAAATTCGGGTACTGGAGGGATACGCATCTGAAACTTTATGGGGATGCAGTTTTGGGTCTGGGACTGCGATTTGCGCAGGACTGGAATTATGCGGCCGGAGAGAATCTGTTTATGGATGAACGGTATTTCAGGGAATTGGGTAAGGAGGGAGCGTTGGATGCTGCGTCCGCAAATGCCCTGCATTTGTACGAGGCAGAGAGTCTGGTGGGAATTCAGATTATCTCCAGTGGACCGGATACCCAGAGCAGGCAGATCAGGGACAATTACCTGGAATTGTTTCACAAAGCGCGTCATCATATCTATATACAGACACCGTATTTTGTCCCTGATGATGCTGTGCTGTCTGCGCTTCAGATAGCAGCCCGTTCGGGGGTTGATGTGCGTCTTATGATTCCCTGTAAGCCGGATCATCCGTTTGTATACTGGGCAACTTACTCCTATCTTGGGGATCTGCTTCATGCAGGAGCACGCTGTTATGTCTATGAAGGCGGCTTTCTTCATGCAAAAGGTGTGTGTGTAGATGGATGTGTAAGCTGCTATGGCACGGCAAATATGGATATCAGAAGTTTCCAGCTTAATTTTGAGGTAAATGCGGTTATCTATGATATAGGTACAACGGAATGTCTGGAAAAGATTTTTATGAGAGATCTGCTGCGGTGTCATGAAGTTACCCGGGAAGAATACGCTGAAAGAGGAATTGCGGTTCGTTTCAGGGAACAATGTTGTCGCCTCCTCTCGCCGTTACTCTGAGTGAGAACATTGCATGGCTGCCTGAACGGCAGCCATTTTTCTGTTGTGAACCGGCCATATGTTTTTGATAAAATTTAAATTTATGGGGCGGAAGGATGTAAGGAAGTGCTTGTAAAAGAAAAATACTTTTTATATAATAGAACGGATAGGGAGGTAAAGACATGTTGCGCTTTATTGCAGTGGCAGGATTGCTAATCATTTTTTTGTCTTTTTCAGCGGGAACACTGCATAGGCTGAGAAAGCTTGGACAGACAGATCGGGATGCAATGGAAAAGGAAAGTCTGCGTATTGTCAGGAAAATGTTCCGGATTTTTCTTCGCCTGTCGGGAGTCACGGTAACAGTAAAAGGAAAAGAAAATATTCCGGCAGATATTCCGGTGCTGTATGTGGGAAATCACAGAAGCTATTTTGATATTTTGATAGGATATACAACAGTTCCCGGACTTCTGGGTTTTGTTGCGAAAAAAGAAATGCGAAGATATCCTTTTTTATCGGAGTGGATGGTAGATGTGAACTGCCTTTTTCTGGATCGCAAAAATATAAAGGAAGGCCTCAAAACCATTCTCGAGGGGATTGAAAAAATACGCAGAGGGGTTTCTATCTGGATTTTTCCGGAGGGAACACGAAATCGGAATGCAGAGCTTACGGATCTTCTGCCTTTTAAAGAGGGAAGCCTGAAAATTGCTGAGAAATCAGGATGCCCGGTAGTTCCGGTTGCCATAAAGGGAACGGCTGATATTTTCGAAAAACATATTCCCATCATCCGTCCCAGTCACGTGACAATTGAATTTGGAGAACCATTTTTGATAAAAGACTTAAGTGCTGAGGATCGGAAATTTGTGGGTGCCTATACCAGAAAAAAAATTATCGATATGCTCAGGGAGGAGAGTTGACGGATTAATGGACTTACTGGAGATAAGAAAGCAGCTGGACGGGATAGACAGTCAGATAGAGAGATTGTTTGAAGATCGGATGAGACTCTGTGCTGAGGTGGCAAAATATAAGATGGCCACAGGGAAAGCCGTGTATGATGCTGACAGAGAGAGAGAGAAGATTAAATCGGTTACATCCATGGCTGAAGGAGAATTTAATAAACAGGCGGTGGAGGAGCTGTTTCTGCAGATGATGACGCTGAGCCGCCGCTATCAGTATCAGGCCCTGGCGGGACATACGGAAAATTCGGATCTTGGTTTTTGCCGGGTAAATGCGCTGGATACAAAGGGGAAAAAGATTGCCTTTCAGGGACTTGAAGGGGCGTATGGTCATGCGGCTGCACAGAGCTTTTTCGGAAAAGATGCGGATCTTCATCATGTACAGCAATTTGAAGATTTGATGGAGGAGGTTCAGGACGGGCGCGCTGATTTTGGTGTTCTTCCCATTGAGAATTCATCTGCGGGCGCAGTAACAGATAACTATGATTTGCTTATCAAGTATGATAATGTCATTGTGGCGGAAATATTTCTTCCCATCCGCCATTACCTGCTGGGAGTCAGAACAGCAGAGCTGTCAGATATAAAACGGGTATTTGCACATCCGCAGGCGCTGATGCAGAGTTCAGAATTCCTAAATTCACACAGAGAGTGGCAGCAGCTCAGCATGGAAAATAACGCGGTGGCAGCGAGAAAGATAAGGGATGACGGGGACAGAACGCAGGCGGCTGTGGCCAGTGAAACGGCGGGAGAGCTTTACGGGCTTAAAAAGCTGGCGGGACCGATTAATAACAGCCGGGACAATACAACACGTTTTCTGGTACTTTCACGCCAGCGGATATACCGGGCTGATGCAGATAAGATAAGTCTCTGTTTTGAACTCCCCCACAAAAGCGGAACGCTTTACAATATGCTGGGGAATTTTATTTTTAATCACGTTAATATGAGAATGATAGAGTCGCGGCCTATCTCTGGAAGAAACTGGGAATACCGCTTCTTTGTGGATATAGAGGGAAATCTGGAAGACGGTGCGGTAAAGAATGCCCTTTATGGCATTATGCGGGAAGCACAGAATGTAAAAATACTTGGAAATTACTGATATGGTGTGAATTTGTTTGTACAGGGAGCCGGTGTCTTTTCAGACACCGAAATACATTTATTCAAGATAATAATTCAGGAAGGCTTGGGCATAAGTGATGAAATATGAAATGACGGATGAAAGACAATGCAAAAATAATACAATGATTCTGTACAGAAATTTAAAGTATCAGAGGCTGTTTGACGATATCTGCTGTCTGCTGGAAACGGGAGACGGAGCGGATCCTTTTGCCTGTGCCAATCAGCTTATAGAGATGGCGGTTGCCTATGGATTCAGGGGAAATCTGTGGCATTGTTTTCTCGCATTCTGCATGGCCAATCATGAGAATGCATACAGTACATCATGTGAGATTGTCGGACCGGTTTCCGGAACACTTAACAGCCTGGCCCGCCATGATTTTGCAAGAATGCGGCAGCTCTTTTCTCTGGATATCGGTGTTCTGGACAAAGGCGGGGATGGAATCTGGAAGATGATGATGCAGTATGAGAATCCTTCTGATACAAGTCGTTTTTTTAACCGCAGAATCAGAGATCGCATTGTGGAACTGGCGGGTGCACTTGAGCTGACAGGAAGTGATGAAGAATTTCAGAAATGCGTGACGGAATTTTACCGGGAATTTGGTGTGGGAAAATTCGGTCTTAATAAGGCATTTCATATTCATATGGATGAAGATACTCGCGGGGTATCAATTGAACCCATTACCCGTGTGGAGCACATCACACTGGATGATCTGGTGGGATATGAGCTTCAGAAGGCCAAACTGATAGAAAATACGGAAGCTTTTATAGAGGGACGTGCTGCTAATAATGTTCTTCTTTTTGGAGACAGCGGTACGGGCAAATCATCAAGTATTAAGGCTATTCTGAATCAGTATTATGATCGCGGACTCCGAATGATTGAAGTGTATAAGCACCAGTTCCGCGGACTTTCAGATGTCCTGGAGCAGATAAAGGACCGCAATTATAAATTTATTATTTATATGGATGATCTCTCTTTTGAGGAATATGAGATCGAGTATAAATATCTGAAAGCTATTATTGAGGGAGGCTTGGGCATAAAACCGCAAAATGTACTTATTTATGCCACATCTAACCGCCGTCATCTGATTCGCGAAAAGTTCAGTGACAAGCGGGAGCTGGATGATGATCTTCACAGCAATGATACGGTTCAGGAAAAGCTGTCTCTGGTGGCACGTTTCGGTGTGACAATTTATTATGGATCGCCTGATAAGAAGGAGTTCCAGAAAATTGTAAAGGTTCTGGCAGACAAACATCATGTCACGCTGCCGGAGGAAGAACTGTATCTGGAGGCCAATAAATGGGAGCTGAGTCACGGAGGTTTGTCCGGAAGAACGGCAGCCCAGTTTATCACACACCTGCTTGGAAAGATAAAACAGGAGGGAGATTTGTAATATGCCAATCAGAACCTTTGCCGCTATTGACGTGGGCTCCTTTGAGCTGGAGCTGGGGATATATGAAATATCGGGAAAGTACGGCATCCGTGAGATAGATCATGTCAGACATCCTCTGGCACTGGGTAAGGATACCTATAATAATGGCAGGATCAGTTTTGAACTGGTGGAAGAGATGTGCGATCTGCTGAACAAGTTTGTTCAGGTTATGGAGACTTACCGGGTTCGGGATTATCGGGCATTTGCCAGCAGTGCACTGCGGGAGGCCAGAAACAGTCAGATTGTTCTGGATCAGATATGGGTCCGGACAGGACTTCGGGTTCAGACTATCAATAATTCAGAGCTGCGTTTTAAAAGCTACAAATCTGTGGCAGCCCGTGAAGCGGAATTCCAGGAGACGCTGAAAACGGGAACAGCTATTATGGATGTGGGATTTGGAAGTTCGCAGATATCTCTGTTTGAGCAGGAGGTTCTCGTCTCAACTCAGAATCTTTTGTTGGGTGTGCTCAGACTGAGTGAGATGACCTCCCATTGGCGTCTCAATTATCGTGCTGTGCCGGCTGTTATTGATGAGCTGGTGGAGAATGAACTCTACACCTTCAAAAAGATCTTTCTGAAAGAGAGAGAGATTAAAACGCTGATTGCGACAGGGGAAAGCATTAATTACATGGTAAGGCGCGGAATGAAGGAGAAGATGAGGGATCGTTTTACTGCCGAAGAGTTCCGGGAGTTCTGTGATCGCCTGGTTACCATGTCTTCAGATGAGATTGAGGAGGAGTATGAGCTCTCTTATGATTATGCGGCTGTTCTTATTCCAAGTGCCATTCTGTACCGTAAAGTACTGGAGATAACAAAAGCGGAGTTTATTTGGGCCCCTGGCATTACACTGTGTGATGGAATTGCTGCTGAATACGCACAGGAAAATCATCTTGTAAAATTTCATCATGATTTTGAGGGAGATATACTGTCAACGGCACGGAATATGGCAAAGCGGTATAAATGCAACGGTGCTCATATACGTGAGGTGGAGCGAGTGGCAGAGGCAATTTTTAATGCCATGAAAAAATATCACGGTCTCGGCGACAGAGAAAGGCTTCTGCTTAAGATTGCAGCAACGCTCCATGACTGTGGAAAATTCGTGAGTATTACGAGAGGAACTGAGAGTTCCTATCAGATAATAATGGGAACGGAAATTATAGGGCTGTCGCATCTGGAGCGCGAGATGGTGGCCAATATTGTGCGATATAATATACAGGATTACGCATACAATGATGTGATCCTGACTACAGACCTGTCTCAGTATGCGGGACTTGACATTTCCCGGCGGGAAATCACAATCCGTATTGCCAAGCTTACGGCTATTCTTCGACTGGCCAATTCCCTTGACAGAAGTCATCGCCAGAAACTGAGTGACTGCAGGATCTCTGTCAGAAACGGAGAATTGGTGGTAACAACAGCGTACAGAGACAATATTGTCCTGGAGAAATATTCTTTTGATCAGAAGGCAGATTTTTTTGAAGAAGTATTTGGAATAAGGCCTGTTCTCAGGCAGAAAAGAGGTGTTTAGAGATGGGCGACGCAGTTTTGAAATACGGTGGTCCTGAAAATTATGTGAACCGGGAGCTCAGCTGGCTGGAATTCAATTACCGGATTCTGGGCGAAGCGAGAGATAAGACCACACCTCTGTTTGAACGCTTGAAATTTCTGAGTATTACGGCTTCCAATCTGGATGAATTTTTTATGGTGCGTGTGGCTTCCCTGAAAGATATGGTGCATGCCGGTTATAAGAAGCCGGATATTGCAGGAATGACAGCAACTGAACAGCTTGTCGCAATCGGGGGAAAGACGCATCAGCTGGTTGAGGATCAGTACAAGACATATAACAGAATGCTCCTGCCGCTGTTAAAGCAGCATGGGCTTCGCATAGTGACGGCTCACGAACAGCTTACGGCAGAAGAGGCGGCTTTTGCAGACAGATATTTTGAGGAGACAGTTTATCCTGTGCTTACACCCATGGCAGTGGATTCCTCACGCCCATTTCCGCTGATACGGAATAAGTCCCTTAATATTGCGGCGCTGGTTCGGAAAAAAAAGGGGGACGGTGAACTGGAATTTGCCATGGTGCGCGTGCCCAGTGTGCTGCCACGGGTGGTGGAGCTTCCGTCCCGGGAGGGAAAGGCGATTATTTATCTGGAAGAGATTATTGAGCGGAATATCGACAAGCTTTTTCTGAATTATGATATCATCAGCTCTCATCCCTTCAGGGTAATGCGCAATGCGGATCTCAGCATTGATGAGGATGAGGCTGAGGATCTGCTCAAGGAAATTGAAAAGAAACTGAAAGAAAGGCAGTGGGGAGAGGTTATCCGGCTTGATATTGAGGAGAGGGCGGATAAAAGGCTTGTCAAGATGCTGAAAAAGGAGCTCAGCATCGGAAATGAGGAGATTTATGAAATAAACGGCCCTCTGGATCTGACTGTTCTGATGAAGGTGTTTGGTCTTCCCGGCTTTGATGATTATAAAACACCGCCGTATGTTCCTCAGCCTGTGCCGGCGCTGATGAATGAGGATGACATATTTACCAATATCCGCAAAGGGGATATACTCCTTACCCATCCTTTCGAGACATTTGAACCGGTAGTAAATTTTATAAAAAAAGCGGCCAAGGATCCGGATGTTCTGGCCATAAAGCAGACACTGTACCGTGTCAGCGGTAATTCGCCGATTATTGCGGCCCTGGCCGAAGCGGCGGACAATGGAAAACAGGTGTCAGTTCTGGTGGAGCTCAAAGCCCGTTTTGATGAAGAAAATAATATTATATGGGCAAAGATGCTGGAAAAGGCGGGGTGTCATGTAATATATGGTCTGCTTGGTCTTAAGACCCACAGTAAAATTACCCTGATCGTCCGGAAAGAGGAAGAGGGAATCCGCCGTTATGTTCATCTGGGAACGGGAAATTATAATGATTCTACAGCAAAGCTTTATACGGACTGCGGCCTGTTTACCTGTGATCCTCAGATAGGAGAGGATGCTACGGCAGTCTTTAACATGCTCTCCGGATATTCGGAGCCTCTTGGCTGGAATAAGCTTTCTCTCGCTCCGCTCTGGCTTCGTGGGCGTTTCCTGCGTCTGATACAGAGGGAGACCAAAAATGCTCTGAACGGTAAAAAAGGGCGTATTGTGGCAAAGATGAATTCTCTCTGTGACCGTGAAATTATTGCCAGCTTATATGAGGCTTCCTGTGCGGGAGTAAAGGTAGAGCTGATTGTCCGGGGAATCTGCAGTCTGAAAGCGGGGATTCCGGGGCTCAGTGAGAATATTACCGTGCGCTCCATTGTGGGAAATTTTCTGGAGCACAGCAGAATCTTCCTGTTTGAAAATGACGGGGAACCTTTGATTTTTATGGGAAGTGCTGACTGGATGCCGCGGAATCTGGATCGGAGAGTGGAGATTCTTTTTCCGGTTGAGGATGAAAAACTGAAGGCCCGTCTGATCCATATCCTGACGGTGCAGCTGGAAGATAACGTGAAGGCACAGTATCTCCAGCCGGACGGCACATATGCCCGGGTGGACCGCAGAGGCAGACAGCCAATCTGCGCCCAGGAAATATTCTGCCGGGAAGCCGTTCAGGCTGCAAAAGAGATAAAGGAGCTTACGGATCCGGCAGCATCAAGATTGTTTATTCCGATGGAACAATAGATTTTGTATCTGCCCGCAGCATGGCAACATTCCCCAAAAATGTAAGATAATTTTAGTCGGATATGTATTTCAGAGAGACTTGAAAATAAAGAAAAAAGGCTGGAAAGCACTGAAAATACAAGGAAAAACAGACTTTTATGTACGTCGTTGGAAATCGAAAAAATTGAGGATAAATGGGAGCGGTTAGCAACACATTAGTAACAAATCATTCCACCTTGATTTTTTCGATTTCTGTTTTTAGATCATCCAGAGAGCGGTGGCCGTATTTTGCATTTGTAATGTCTGCGCCAAAGCTGTGGCCCATCATACGCCTCCTGTCATTTTCTTTTACTCCATATTTCTCGCATAGCATAGAAAATGTGTGCCGGCAGTCATGAGGAGTATGATGCTTGATGGAAAGTTTTTTCAGTGTCTTATACATTGCGGTTCGGAATACATAGGGAGTGGTGTTCAGCATAGCTCCCTGACGCTTGACTCTGGCTTCCACGAGAGGAAGGATGGCTGAATGAATGGGAACGATGCGATCTTTGCTGCATTTGGTCTTTATGCCACCTTTGAAATATCCTTCTGACAGGTGCACTTCCAGGGTTCGATATGCAGTGATTCGATATCCTGAATAACACATGATAAGCAGGAATTCTACAGTCGGATCTGATTTATGCGCCCAGAGTTTTTTGAGATCCTCACTGGAAAATGGTTCGCCGGGAGTATCATCGTCTTCTTTGCTGATTTTCAGAAATTGTGACGGATTCTTCTCCGTGTACTCGCAGATGAGAGCGTATTTGTACATTTGTTTTATCAGATTAATATCCAGCTCCAGAGCTGCATGGCTAAGCGTCGAGTTGTCGAGATGCTTTTGAAGATCTTCATATTTAAGCTCAGAAAAGATTCGGGAGTGAAGCTCGGAGCAGCGCTTGAATGCGCTGATGGTTGCATTTACCGTATTTTTTGAATAGGAATGTCCCTTTTCATTCTCAAATTTCCATTTGAAGTATTCCTGGTATACATCTTCAAATGTCTTTTCCTGTTCTCTTTTTGCCTTTTCTACGGGACGGGTGGTGTTATAATCGGCCAGTATTTTCTGCGCCAGAGATTCAATATTCTCGGAGCTTTCATCTTCCAGGTTTAACTCCAACTCCATGCCGGGATAATAGGTACCGGCTTTGTAAGCCGTGAGAATTGTAAAGCCTTTAATCCAGGCGTCAGTATAACAAATTGCTTTTGGAGTTACAGGAGAACCATTCAGCTGGAATTCCTTTACTGGTGGATGAACGGCATAGGGATTCCGGCGCCCTTTTCCCAGATACTTAATGGATCCATATCCATTTGGCAGTTTGGGATAGCGTTTTCGTTTTGGCATAGTTTCATCTTCCTTTCTGTTGCGACGTCGCAAATGGTACAAAAATAACAGCCTGCGGGAAACAAATGTTCCGCTTGCGAGCTGTTCCTGAAGATGATACAATATTTTTGGACGAGTGCATCATCTTCAGATGTATTCAAAGCCGTTCGGTGTTGGCGCACCGGGCGGTTTTTTCTTACTTATATTTTGTGTTTGCGCTTCATTTGTTATATTATTTCTTAAGAGTCATGATTAGTTGGATAGGCTCACTTCAAACCGTCTGGAATTCCATACGGTTTGAACCTTTTAAGGTAAATTATTTTGGATTAGAAATCATTCTATTTACAAAAGTATATTTGTCGCGTATAATAAACTGGCTAATAGTATATACTAGTAATGTGCTGAATGTCTCAGGGCTTATTTAAATGTGTTGAGCATCGGAAAGTACAAGAGCGATCAAGAAGGGTTTCCTGTACGGTGTTTGTTTACAAATGCTTGAGTCAGGAAGCTCTTTTATTTTTTCCATTTTAAATAGGCATCAATTTTGATATTTGTACATATTTGACTTTTTTGCTTTTCGTGTTATAATATAGTTGAACCACTGAAAGCGCGAATGCGTCGTAGGTGGTGTTTTTTATTTTGGATAAATAACAAGACCATGTTTATTAGAGCTTGCCTTGGTATTTAACACTCCGTTTTTATTGAATGTTGCCATTACTCTGCCGACAAATTCTTCATCAATTAGATTTTGAATTCTGTTTGGGAGAGGATCTTTTCGGTATCTTGTTTTGTAATACAGATGGACAAAATAGGATACAAAATCACAAACTTGAATAAAATAAGATTCTCTTGAATCTTTATCCATAACATCCTCAATAAGATTGCGAATTGGTTTATTAATATATCCACCAAATTGAGATTGTATTGGATTGAAAGCGCGAATGGCTCGTGCTGTTTTTCTCATTGGAGCAATTCTTCCTTTGTCCGTAATGATTAGATAATTCCAGTCTCCGGAACTGTCGTTTTCTATTCTCTGGATGTTGTAAGTTAATGCAGTTTCTAGTATGTTATAATCTTTAGTGTTTATATGATGTTTATCAATAATGACATTAATAATCGATATATCCAAAGCGGATATCATAAGGGTAAATGCTTTCAAAATCTCTAATTTTTGTTCCTTGCTCCAATTATACATTCTGTATGGATTTTTATCAGAGAGAAACTGCTTTGTGTGCATTTCTTGTTTGGAGTGGAAACCATAATTAACTTTTAATTGTTTTCGAAATTGCTTAATGGTATCATAATTTTTTTGCCAAGATTCGCTTGGCATATATAAACTGGTCAAAATGAATGCGTCGCTGGAACTAATATTTAATCCGTCATCTCCAGTTTCATCGCAGTAAACGATTCTGGTATTCACAGTTATCTTCCTTTCTTTTGTATTATAATCTCCGTTGCAGCTATTTTACACACACATTGCATGGATCATATTTTCCTGCGGAGAATGCATCGTTTAAGCTACCATTGTTGATTACCTTTGAGCGTTTCAGCGTGGAGCAATTCCGGCTATTATGATAAGATTTTCCTCCAGGTGTCCAATAGACTACAGAAGCGGCCTCTTGAGTATTTGCTGTGCTGGCTCCAGATTGTTGGGGTTGTGCAGGAATCTCATTGGGATCGCCAGGAGTATAGTCATTGCATGGATTAACATTCCAAGTAATTGTGTTGCCGTCAGTAGATGCGACAATATTTCCCTGTTTATCTGTGCGGAAGAGTTGGATCCCCATAACCTGAAGCTTTTCCATGGAATCTGCATGAGGATGTCCGTATGAATTGCCAGTGCCGCAAGAGAGCACAGCATATTCAGGAACCGCCTCTTGTAGGAGAGTCCAACTAGTTGAGCTGGCGGATCCGTGATGCCCCATAACATATACATCACTGTCTAAAGTTAATCCGGATGCGACCATATTTTCTTCACTTTGGGCTTCGGCGTCTCCGGTTAAGAGAAAACTTGAGTTTCCATCTTGAATACGAATTGCGATGGAATTATTATTTGAATCACTGGAAATTTCAGATGGAGCCAGCACCTGAATGGATGCGTCTCCAAGCTGAATCATCTGGCCAACTGCGGGTTGGATGCAACTGAGGCCTTTGTTTGTTAATGTGCTGGTAAATGAACGGTAAATATTTGTATCTGCAGTATAATTGGGGCCCCATACATTAGAAACCGGAAAAGCATTTAGAGCACCAACAATACCGTTTAAATGATCTGAATCATAGTGGGAAGCTACCACATAATCCAAATTCGAGACACCTTCCTGCTGAAGGTAGGATACGACATAGCTGGATTTATCAGCATCGCCCCCATCATAGAGCATGTAATGTCCCTGAGATTCAATTAGAACAGAAAGACCTTGTCCCACATCCATAACATGGACATCCGTTTGAGCTTGAGCTGGAAAACTCATTAATCCACTTATGCACAGTGCATATGCCAAAATTCGGGTTTTCTTTTTCATATGAGAGTCCCCTTTCAAATTTAGTGACACAGTTTGCAGGCAGAGTATCCCTGAGCATCCAGATAAGATGCATCACTGCAATATCCCATGTTTGCAGCATTCATATCACTGACAGCTCTACAGGATGGATTGTGATATTTTCCGGTATTGGTATTAACAATAATCGTGTATCCGTCATAAGGAGTTGTTGAAATTCCAGCTATAGTGTTGGCCTGTGTGGTCTGTGTAGTTGGGGGAGTTGTAGGCAAAACCGGAGCGGCAATCTGTGTCTGTACAATACCATTTACAGTCCAAGCGCCGGAAGCATCTACGGTATTTCCGTCTGGAGTTGTGGTATTCATTAAACAATAGCCATTTTCATTAAAATAATAGTATTCAGATATGCCATCTCCATTTCCGTCGATCCACTGCCAGCAGTTTGCCGGATAGGTGCCGTCATCATTTTGCCACCACCAGCCAGTTGTATCCTGTTGCCAGACACCGGCATAAGCTGATGATGAGATGGCTGCGCTCATAAGTGCTGCTGTGATTAATAATCTTGTTTTTTTCATTATAAATCCCCCTTTATAATTAATTTCTACAAACCAGTTCTTTTGCACGTAAATTACTTTAAATCGGTAAATTTGACGAAATGGTCAGTAGGCTCAGAACTGCTAATTTTTCTTATATATTTAATTAATCCAGTTCCATTTTTTATCCCTTTTGAAATTAGTTTTTTAGTTTTCGTTATATTTTTCAGAGATACTAGATAATGCAGCATCATTTTCTGCATCTAAAGATTCCCAAATTGTTTCTAATTCTTGTGAGTGTTGCTCCAAACTGGATGTAGATGGGGTAATCAATTCATCTGATGGATATTCATAGAGCTCCATTGTACCTACTAAACTAGGCTCTAAATAATAAATATGCTGATTATCACTATTTATAATCCAAATGATAGACCATGTATCAAGTGTTTCATAGTAAACAGTTTCAGCCTCCAGTTTCATAAGATTTGTTTGGATTAAAAAAGTAGCATCAATTTGGGAAGATGACTCATTTGCATCTTTTACATCTAAAGATAAAATATCAGTTTCATTAATACCAATTTCGAGAAGTGCAGATTTTATAATATTTTTGGGAATATCCCAATTAACATCTAAATTAAAATCAGAAGTAGATATACTATTTGTTTCTTCAGAAGCATTGGAGGTTTCAAGTAGTTTTTTCTCTTCTTCTGATTCTTCAGTGGAAGCTGCTGTTTCCTTTTTTGTTTCAATCAAGGAAGTATTGTCACTAGAAACAGTAGATTTCGATTTTTCTCCACAAGCTGACAGAATAATGGATGCCAGCAATACACTGGTAAAAAGCTTTGCTTTTCTCATTTTTTTTTCCTCAATAATATTATTTTTTATTAAAACAAGTAGGCTATTTTAATCTCAATTCTATCAGTTCCTTTGGATATCCAGTATGCCGACAGAAGTCCTCTTTTGTATAATCAGAGTAAACTTCTAACATATCTGCATCTATAAGCAGTTCGGCAGCGAAAAGATTCGCTTCTCTCTCAATTCCTGTTGTCAAAAGTAATGTCTTGTGTTTTAAGAAGGCGCAATTCTCTTTTCTATGAAGCAGGGCGTGTCCCAGTTCATGTGCCACCACAACGCGAAAGAGTGGACTGTCGGTTTGGATGTTATCATTTACAAATATCCATCTTTTTCGTTTTAAAAGCATATAGTTTCCGGCAATTTCTCCTAGCGGAAGGCATGCGATCCGAATGCCAGCGGCCTTTGCGATGGTCACTGGATCTCTGGATCCGGCCATACGAGAATAGTACCGTATCAGCCGCCGAATTCTGTGATGTATTGTTTCCAAATCATCAACACCTACTTTTTGTTTTTATTTGGATTGTATTTTTCTTTGTTTTCTTTTTTTGTTTCCCGGAGAGCATATTCGATTGCATTCTGGAGCAAATTGATAGAATCGCTTCCAATTTCCTTGCCATTATAGTAAAGAGGTCCGTCATTTCCCTTTCTGATTTCTCCCATGATCCGGTCGAGATCTTTTGCGATGTCACGTTCATCTCTAGCAGTCAGTTCTGGATCATTCAATTCGTTTTCTTTGCCAGTCATTAAATACTCAACAGACACACCAAAATAGTCAGCGAGTTTTTGCAAACGGTCAGATTTAGGTGTACTGTTTTTCCACTTGGAAATAGAACCATTAGAAAAACCAAGTTCTTTTTCTAATTTTCCTTGCGATATTCCTGTTGATTTTCGTAATTCTTCAATTCGCTCAAATACTGTCACGATGTTCCTCCTAAAACACAGAAAAAGTTCTGTAATACCTCTTGACAATTAGAAAGTTTTCGGTATAATAGGAGACGTGATACAGAAAACTTTCGGTAAACCATGAAGAGATAGTGCCGAAAATATTCAGCTAAGTTGACAACCTTATATTAGAATATTTTCAGCAAAAAGTCAATAGAAACAGAAAATTTTCCGTATCTGAAACTGACTTATGGAGGTAAATGTGTGATATACGACAATGTGAAACGTGTTTGTGACGAAAAGGGAATTTCTGTAGGAAAGCTTGAAAAAGAATTAGGCATGTCCAATGGAAGCATTTGTAAATGGAATGAAAATGAGCCTGGAATTCGTAAGGTTCAGAAGGTAGCAAAGTATTTGGGGGTTTCTATTGAAAAACTGCTGATAGAGAGTGAGGAGTAAAAAAGAAAAAGCCACTGGAAAATATAGTGACTTTTCTCTGTAAAGGACTTAGTTTTTATTTCTTAATTCGTATGCAAGGCGATACATATGCTTACATGGTTTATGGCGTTTCATAAAGTCAGGACAAGTGCATTTGGAAAGAGAAGTTATATATCGTTCACTTGTCCCTTGAAAAATTCCCTGACAAGAATCCGTGGAAATTTCAATCGGGGAAAGTCGTTTGGCATAGGAACGCCATTGCCTTTGAATTTGTTTTGTAGAACCATGATCAGCTTTCCAATTTTCCCAACTGTTAAGTGTTTGAACTGGGATATTAACTTCTAAGAATTCAGTTGCAGTAAGAAAAGCCTGCGTGGTCTTTTTATTTCTTTTGTCAGGAGCACCGTGAGAACGCCAAAACCATATGTGATCATAAGTAAGAGAGCGGATAGCTTCTAATAATGAAGCATCGGATAAAAAAGCGTCTCCAAATTCTTCAAAAACTTTTTTGTATTTGGAATGCTCTGGTGCAGTGATGTGCCAGATTCCATGAAAAACGCAGTAAACAAAATATGAAAAGAAGGTAAGACATTGTTTGTCATCGCCAGAGTGTAACATAGCTTCTATCCCAACTTCCGGAGAACTGTAAGGGGAAAGGCAAATACCATTTTTTCCTGCTATTTCTAAAAGTTCAGGGGTAATATAATCAGCTTCCAATTCTCCCAGTTTTCGGCTGATGAGAAAACTAAGGTCTTCTACAGAGCATGAGGCAGGGATGGGAATATTTAATTCTTTGGCAAATTTCAGTTGAGCTTCAGAAGCTGAGCGTTCGGTTCTGGCATTTGAATCAATGCTTATTTCATAGGGAGGGAGAAGATAAGTTTTTTGAGCAATGATTTCGGCAGAAGTATCTTCTTTGAGGATTATTGTTTCTGTTTTTTGTCGATTTGTTTGAGGGTTTTTCCCTTTAATTTTGTACACATGAAAGCGAGAAATCTGTTCATAGTTTGGGTAATCAAATGATAAATCCTGGGATTTAAATGTTGAATATGAAGAATAGGAACTTTCTGTTGTATTAAGAGTAATAGGCTCTTCAGAACTCCAAGAATTTGAACAAGAGGATTCTTGAGCTTTCTTGGAGGAAGAGCAACGCAAAGAGTAGATTACTATAAAAATTAAGAGTGCTACCAATAAGGGCCAAAGGCTGAGCAAGGTAGTGATGAAATTTATAAATCCTGTTAACAAATCAAAAATAAACATAAGAGCCTCCTGGTTATAAAAAATTACAAGATACAGAAAAAGTATAGCATAGGAGAGAGAAAAAAACAGTAGGGAAAGGAGCGTGAGATGGATGAATGTATTTATTGAGGATTATCAGTTCGATTCCCAGTCTTCAATGTCTGGGGGAACATCGCATACCGAACCGTCCAAGGAATCCCATTTATAGCATCCAGTCACATGATTGTATACATCACTGGCCGCAGGAGGTTCGGATGCTTTTTAAGAAGGAAGGTGTGAGATATGATGACTCCACGTATGTTACGATTTTTAAAAAATGATGGGATTGACCTGGAAAAAACAGAGAAGGCCTGTAGGGAGATGTTTGCGATACTTGAATCTCATGATTTCAACCTGAAGGAAACGTATTTCTTACTTTCCTCAATGAACAGCATTCTGGGAGCGATGACCAAGGACGATCCATTGAGGAAAGTTGGAGCGTTTGATTATTCATCTTCGATTAAAGAAACGTTATCTTTAGATGCGAATTGTATGCCATTTTGAGTAAAAAAGGAAAATAAGAAGCTTCTATCGAGGAGCTACTAAAGTAGGAGGTAAAAGATATATGGCTTATCTTATGGTAATGCAAGGTATTACTTTTCTTGCACTCGGATTGGTGTTGCATGGAATGGCAACAGACAATCCGGTAACTACAGTGATAGGACAGCTTATAGCATTTATTATGGTTGTTGCATGTTTGATATTAGCGCTCTTTAAAGTGGCGTAAATCATCGTACATGGCCAGTAAAACATCGGCTTGAGAATCAGGGAAATTTTTACTATCTGTGATGAGATATTGAGCATATAAAGCTATTTTTTCCTGTGTATGCGATGTTGAAAAAAGGATAGCTTTACTGGTTGCTGTATTCAGAGAAACTGCGTTTTCATTAGAAGGATCTTTCATATAACTGGAAGAAACAATCAAAAAGTTTTTGTAAGCCTCCGCTTTTTCGTTAAAAAAAAGTTCTAAAACTTTTAGACGATATTGGGCGCGAGTTGTTATGAAGGCTGAAAGCACAGGAGCTAAAACGGCAGAAATGCCAGTTGCGGAAATGGCTATGATGGAAAGAATCGTTTCATTCATGATTTTTATTTCCTTTCTGTAATTAAAATTTGGCCCTGGCGGGGGCCTGTAAAAGGAGTATATAGCAGGGAAGTGGATAAATCAACCAGAGGAGGAAGGTAAGAGAGGTGACACCAGGAAAAATCATTAATGAAGAGAAGCCAATAGCTAACGTCAAAATTATTTCGGAAGGCGGAAATGCTGTGGTGTATTTAGATGGAGTAAAGGTAAATGGAGTGATAGGGTACGAGATCATCCATGATAGAACAAAGACACAGGTTCCGATCCTCCGCCTCAATATTCAAAGTAAGTTAGATATTGAGACAGGAGTAATTCCAGAATTACCGGAGCCGTGGAACCTGTGTTATGTCCTTAAATCTGCTGTTTCGGATAAGTTGGTTTAAATCCAATAGTAAGTGTAGAGAAGGGAGGAATATTATGGCGGTCTGTGAACGAGTGACTGTTTGTGATGCAGCGAAAGAACTTGGATGTTCTCCTGCAGCGCTTCGTGAGCATATGAAAAGGGGATTATGGGATTTAGGTGTCGCATTACCGCCTCAAAAGACCGGGAAAACAGTGTGGGAATTTCACATATATCGCACAAAATTGGATCGTCATCTTGGAAAGGTGGGTAGATGAATATGGAGAAAACACAGAAAGAGAACAGTTTTTACGAACTACGCCTGCGCCGGGAATTGCGGAGAGAGCGGGAGGACCGGCGATTCTGGGAGCAGGCAACATTGGCTGTGAGTTGTGTGGCGGCTATGATGGCGGGAGTATTGCTGGCGGTAGTGTCAGCCGTTGGGATAATCTGAGAGGAGGTGCACTTTTGAGTTATAAAGAAATAAGTGTGAGTTACTTACTTGATGACGAAGAATATTCCAGGTTGAAAAAAATTTCTGACAATTTAAAAGAAACGGGAGTAATAGATGATAGTACTCCAGAGAAAATATTTGAATTAATTATGACACTGGGGTGGGCGCTGAATCTAAATGATAAGCTTTCGTTTTTTGAAAGACGCATGGAGGAAGAGCCATCTGGAATAGCTCATGCAGGTACGGAAAATTTTTTGGAGGGTACAAAGTAGATGGAAAATGTGGAAAAATACGCTGTTTTTCTTCTGGGAGTTGGGGTTGGAATTGGCTGGTATAAGTTTTTTATTATGTATACGCTGGGAAGGTTTACTCATACGGCATGTGATTATTGCGAGTTCAGGATAAAGAAAGAAGAGCTGTATCCGTCTAAAAAATGATTTGTTTTTTTGGTGGACACGGACAAGTTAAAGGAGAATGTATATGAGTTATTTTAACACGTGTCCCAAATGCGGGGCGCATCTGGATCCCTGTGAACAGTGTGATTGCCAAAAGGAGAATTATGAATCAGGAAGAGAAGATAGAGATTTTGTTATCCAGCATTCAGGCGAGTATAGTAATTCCGGACGGGCAGGAGCAGGCAATCCGCACGGCATTGGTAGATGGACTTCTGAAGCTTGCACAGCTGGATGCAGGGCTCAAAAAGGCAGTGTCTCCATATCGTTATTATCCGGTTGAACTGCTCAGAGAAGGATATGCTGTATGGAATTGCGGCGGATTTTGTCCGGATAAGAATAAGGGAAGTGCGCTCATGGCAGCAGGGTATGACGGAAGTCTGTTGAAAGTAGTGCGGACAAATAAAGAAAAAAATGGAAAGCATGTGCTCTGCCTGGTTTATCAGGGATGTTTTCTGGCAGAGGCGAAATCTTATCGGGATGGCAGTGTTTTTGTTGACTTGTATCAGATAGTGGGATTCTCGTCAAAAGCCGGAGGAACATTCGAGGCAAAGTGTAAATGCTTATACAATTCCGGACCCAAATTTGTGACAACAAAAATGGCAAATGAATGGGTTCAGAGACTGTCCGGCTTAATAGAATCTGTGAGCTATATGTCATTGAAAGAGGATAATGTATCAACGGAGTACAGGTGGTAGAGATGGAAAATTATACAGCAGAAATAAGCCGGATATCTGCAGATTCGGCGGCAGGACGAGACAAGGCTGTTCTGCAGATTGTGATAGACGATCCGGTGGCACGCATCATCCGCCGCCGCGGAGTCCGCCATGTGGCTTTGGGAATTGAGGATGGCCGCCGGATCACGCCCCTGCAGCAGCGTAAAGCTTATGCCATGCTGCGGGATATCGGAGATTATACCGGATATCCCATTGAGCCGATGAAGCAGATCATGAAAGTAGAGCATATGATGCGAACGGGCGATTATGATTATTTCTCCCTGTCTGACTGCTCTATTACAAAGGCCAGGGAGTTTATTAATACCTTGATGGAATATGCCCTGAAAGAGGGCGTGATTTTAAACGAGTCCGGCCTGATGCGGACGGATGATATCGATACATATTTAATCCAGTGCATCCGGTACCGCAGGTGCTGTATTTGTGGACGGTCGGCCGATATCCATCATGTGGATGCCATAGGTATGGGAAATGACCGGCGGCATTACAATGACAGCAACAACCAGATTGCGGCTCTGTGCCGGAATCATCATACCATTGCCCATAATATTGGTTGGAGCCGGTTTATGAGCATGTATAAAGTGTACGGCATTGAGAAGTACCGATGCCAGGAAGGAGGGGAAGATGGCGATCACATTTGATTCAATTGGAAATGGCGATTTGGCTGCCAAGTTTCGGAATGCACTGGGGGTAATTGGACGGAATATCGTAGATCCAAATATGGAGTTGGATGCAGCGCGTGAAATTACAGTCGGGATCAAATTTAAACCAAACGAATCTGGGGCCATTGAGGTTACATATGGCATTAAAACCAAGCTGGCCGGTCCGGCCAAGGCAAAGACTACGTTTTTAATTGGCCAGGATGCCAAGACGGGCCGAATTGAAATGACGGAGCATCGGAACGGACGGCCGCAGGTGGCAGCTTATGAGGTTATACCGGCCGCACAGGAGGTTACGGAGCCTGAAAGAGTTGGAGCCGAAGCAGGGTTTGATCCGGAAACCGGAGAAATATACGAAACAGGGAAACCCATTGATTTGCGAAAGCAAAGAGCATAGAAAAGGAGAGATAAGATGGAAGGTTTAAAAGAGGCATTAAAGTATTTAGCAGATATGGGGGCAAATTCTGAAAAGACAGAAGTGATTGAAATTTGCGGAAAAACTTATGCGAATCGTAAACTGGAGCGATATGACACTTCTAAAAAAGCATGTGCGATGAAGACAAAGACACTTTCTTCATTGGTGGAATACATGGAGCGCTGCAGCAGCGAATTCCCGGAACGGCAGATGATTGTGCATGTAGAAGATCCTAAAACCGTTGTTTTGAAATCTGGACTGGATGCCGAACGCGAACGGGAATCTCTCATGATTGTATCAGCGGAAACTTCGGAATTCCGATTTGACAGCTGGTATGATCAGGAGCGGTTTATGATAGAACTGCAGGCCAACTTCCAGAAAACGGATGATCTTGAGTTGATTTTAAAGGCAGCAGGGAATATCGACAAGAAAAACAGCCAGGCATATTCCGATGATGGAATATCGCAGGTCGCAACCATGACGGTGGGTGTGGCAACCAAGGCTGATGTAATTGTTCCGAATCCCGTCAGGTTAACGCCATACCGGACATTTCAGGAGATTGAGCAGCCTTCCAGCGACTTTGTGTTCAGAATTGGAAATGAGAACGAGCCCACCTTTAAACTGGTGGAGGCACAGAACGGAATATGGAAGAATGAAGCGATTGAACGAATTAAATCATATATCCGGGCTGCACTGGAAAAGTTTCCGGATGACCTGAGGGAACAGATCATTGTAATTGGATAACGTGTAACCGCTCTTTGTGGTTGAATAAAAAATATATTACCGAAAATTTGCCATTGACGTTCCCGGGGGAAGACCGAGCTCCCGGGAAATTAAATCGTATTTCCTTGGGCGGGCATGCCTTCCCCTGGCGATACATTGACAGTCTTCCTCTTCCGCCGGTACTGCTGGTTGATTTGGCGGACTGAGAAAAGGTTTCCCATGGCGGATGCGTCTTCTTTGGGCGATCTTATTTAAAGAGTTTCCCCTGGCGGGTACGCCTTCCTTGGGCGATTCTGTGATAAGCGGCCTTCCTCTTCCGCCGGCACGGCTCCGGTTGATTTGGCGGGTTTAAAAGTGTACTTCCTTTGGCGGGGCAGCCTTCCTCTGGCGGTACAGCTGCGATAACGGGAGAGAACGATATGGGAAAAGAAGGAATCGAGTTCTTCCCCTTGCAGTGCCAGCTTGACGAAAAATTTGAATTAATAGAGGCGGAATTTGGTCTGAAGGGCTTCGCGATTATTATAAAGCTCCTGCAGCGTATATACCGGGAGCATGGGTATTACTGCGAATGGAACAGTGACATTGCCCTTTTGTTTGCCTGGCAAAATGGGGTTTCCCGGAAGCAGGGAATGCCCTGTGCTGAGGATCGGAACCATATGGTATCCGGAGTTGTAAATTCCGCAGTCAGACGGGGTATCTTTAACCGCGAACTTTACGAAAAATTTGGGATTCTGACATCCCGCGGCATCCAGAAACGGTATCTGGATATTGTGTATAAACGTAAAGTTGTAAAAATGGAAAAAGCATACCTTTTATTAAGTGCACGCGAAATCAAGGGGAATGTTGTCATTTTGGATGATTCTGACGACAGAAACGGCAAAAATGACGACAGAAACGGACAAAGTAAAGGAAAGGAAAGTAATAATAAGATCTCTAAAGAGATCTTCGTTGCGAACGATGAAACGTCCGCAACCATGCCAGAAGCATCGCGGTATGTAGACGGATGCTTTGAGATACGCTGTGTAGATATGCTTATAAAATCTGTGCTGCAGCAGATGCCTGGAGCCAGAGTCCCAAAGTCATTAAAAGACAGGGAGAAATGGGCAGATGAGATCGAGAAAATGAAGCGGTTGGATAAAAGAACAGAATCCGATATCTGGGAGGCACTTACATATGCGCTTACAGATGACTTCTGGAGGGCAAATATCCGCAGTACGAAAAAATTCCGGGAAAAATTTGAAACTCTGTTCCTGCAGAGCCGGAGGAAGGGAAAACAGAAGCAGAGTACGAATCGGTTCCATAATCTGGAAGAGCATGGATACGATTATGACAAGATAGTCTGGAGCATGATGGGAAGGGATGGTGGAGAAAATGAGCGAAGTCGGACAGGAGATAATGTTGGGGGAGCAGGCACTGACGGACGCTGAGAAAAATATTAGAGATGGACTGGGAAAAGCGGTTAAAAGTGTTATTGTGGTCGGATATTACTTGAAGAAAATACGGGACAACCATCTGTACGAATCAGCAGGTTATGAATCTATCTGGGAATATGCCTCTGACCGTTTTGGTTTCAGCATGTCTACGGCATCCCGGTATATGGCCAGAAATGACAGATTTTCCCGCGATGGGAATAGCCCGGAGCTGGATGAGCGATATGAGGGATTCAGTAAATCCCAGCTGCAGGAAATGTTATCGCTGGATGATGAGCAGATGGAGCAGGTCACTCCGGATATGACAGTAAAAGAGATTCGGCAGATTCGCAAGCCTGATATACCCTATTATCCGATTCCAGGGCAGATGGAAATAAATGATTTCCTGGAAACGACGGATGAGGAAAAAACGGAAGCGCAAGAGCCAGCGGAACAGCCTGAAAAGGTTACCATGCAGATATCAGATTTTATTGAGCGCCCGGACGAGCCAATTGTTCCGGAGCTGGAAGAGATGGATACTGTAGTTCGAGATTGTTATTGCAAAGCGGCTGCAAGAACATTGATTGAGTCATATCATGACTGGATGCTTGAGGATTTTCCAAACCGTGTAACAGATGTCTGCGCATCGGAAATGGAATTTAAAGCAAAATTTAGAGAGGCGAGTACATCCTGGCATTTTATGGCACCAGATGATGACGGAGTAGCACACGTAAATCTATTTGATGATTATATCCAGTTTTGGGACGGGGGAGGTAAATTCTTAGGGAATTGCGAGTGGTTTTATTTATGCGCTGCTATTCAGAGTATGTGGAATGTTATAGCGATGGAAAAAGCGCAGGAAACGGTAAAATCTATTGCGACGTCGCAACAGGATGATTGTCCTCCGGGGATATCTTATTGTATTCGCCAGGAATGGGGGACCGAACCGGAGCAGCAGGAAGCTGGGAGAAAAGAGTGCGGTAAGTGCTGGGAGCAGTGGGAAAAAAGCCATAAAAATTTAGTGGTACAGCAGGAAGAACGCGAAGAGCTGGAGCAGCAGGAGATAGAAGAGGCTTCGGAAGCCATCCAGATGGAAGAATGTAATGATCTGGATCTGCTGAAGGAAATGCTGCGGAAAGAACAAAATGATCTGGAAGAGATTTTAAAAGTGAATAAGGTAGAACCATTGCCTCCCAAAATGGTTAAAAAGAAAAAATTACTGGTAGGTGCTCTCGCCGGAATGATATGCGATTTGGAAAATGCAGAGGAGAGCGCGGAGGGGGAGCGGGAGCTTCCAGAGATGCCACAATTGAGAAATAACGAAGAAAGAAGAGCCTGGCTGGAGAATTACCCATCATGGGGACTTTGGTATGAAGATACCCATATCGGTGTGAAGTATTATAAATATGATTTTGACAATGGGGCAAAGCTGATTGTGGAGGAATATATCAGCCAGTACGGGTTTGATAAGAAAACGGAAATTACCTGCCCTTATTATCACTTGATAGGAGGGGTTAAAGGGGAAAAGTGGTCCTATCATGAACGGTATAATAAATACCCCAATAGTAAGACAGAATTAATTGAGTTTTTGAAGGAGTTGCAGAAAAATGGATCGAATGCGTGATTCTATACTGAATCTCATTAAGAATGCAAAATCCCCCATATCATCAAAAGAGATAACGGATATGTGTCCATACACTCCAAAGGTAACGGTGTATGCGGCAATAAAAAATTTATATGCTTCAGGGCATCTGGAACGGGTGGGAAAGGGAAACAGAGGATATCTTTATATAATTTCCGGGGAAAAGATAGAGTTGCCGAGTGGGTACATAGACGCAGAAGAAATCAAAAGAGCAAAAATAAAAGCGGTTCCAGGCATGATTGTCCGGTATGTGAATGAGGATGGGGAAGAACGGAGGAGCAAAATATTAAAGCAGTATCCATATCATTGCATGATGGAAGATGGACATAGTTTTACATGGGCTCAGATAGCGGTGTATTTGAGAAACCGGAAACGGTCTATCAGATAGGAATTATAAAAATGGAGGGGCGGGGGATGAAGCAGACACTTGTGTGAGTTAGGGGCTGTGTGTCAATGCCTGGATGATTCTTCCGGATTCGTACAAAGGGAAGATAGAAGGAAAATAAGGATGGAAAAACAGAAAAATAACAGAAGCTGCGAAAATTGTTTATTTGAATATTATTGTGACTGGAAACCAGCAGAAGGCAAATTGTATTGTCCTGAGTGGGAGCAGGAAGATCTGGAAATGCAGCAGGAGAAAGAAAAATTAAAATATACGGAATAAAAATGTTACCAGCCGGAGTGTGTCCCCTGGACATGTAATGTGAGACAGGACGCCTCCGATACAGTCAAAACTGCACTTCTCCCAGGACTGGTAACAAAATTATTGTAGTACTGGGAGATGGCATTGGCAAGAATAAAGGGGAGGCGGAGCCATTGGACAAAGATGTGCTGATACAGTATTGCGAGATAAGGGAAGAAATAAAAGATATCCATAGAAGGATCAGAGAGTTGGATAAATTTTTAGCTCATCCGCCGATTGTATCGGATACGGTAAGGGGGAGCAGGCGCGATGGCACAATAGGACCGATTAAAATCACTGGGATTCCAGATCCTCTTTATCATCGTAAGGAACGGCAGCGAGATAGATACCGGAAAATTTTGCAGGATAAAGAAGCAGAGCTTTTGGCTCTTGCCTGCGAGGCTGAAAAGTACATAGAGAGTATTCCTAAGGCAGAATTGCGAATTATGTTTCGGTTGTATTATTTAGATGGTCTGGTATGGGAACAAGTTGCAATGCGAATGAATGGAATGTTCCCCCAGAAAAAGATTCCGTATTCTTCAGATGGTTGTCGGATGAGGAATAACCGGTATTTTGAGGAAAATTAAGAAATGTTCGACCATGTTCGCTTGAATGATGGTAATATGGTATTATGCAAAAGGTTTGGATAGCCGATTGCACCTCCTGTCTATATATTTTGAACTAGCCGTCGAGTATTGATGCTTGGCGGCTGATTTTGTTGTGACAGCAATTAAAACTACTGGACTGTTTGCCATACTGGTTATGTACAGTTGATGCATATTGGTTAATGGTTGACAATGTGAAGGTACCATTAATGGCGGATGGATAAGATAATCCTCAGAATTTCAGTTTGGTTACAGTTGGTCTGTTTTATAGAAAGTGGGAGTAATATTTCCCCCTTTGAAAAAAATGACATTTTAATTTTGCTTTTGGAGGCTGGTGGGAGGCCTTGACAGACCCGCAAAGAGGGGGCGTTTCTCATCGCGGAGACGTCCTCTTTTTGTTGGAGGAAAGCACTGGGAGACTAGGTACTACCATACCCCACCCCCCCTATGCGGGTCGTGGAAGGCCCGGTATTTTTCTCTTTCCGGGTCAAAAAAATATGGCACTTCCTTCCGCTTTGGAAGGGAAAGAGAAGGGAGGTAAATGCCTATGATTGTAAATCAAAAAGAGCTATCCCAATGCTTGGGCATTAGTTCCAGGAGAGTCCGTCAATTAAGGGAAGAAGGGCTTTTTAAGTTAAGCCAGGAAGGACGTGGGTACGTTCTTGAAAAGAGCATTCAAGAGTATATCGATTATAAGGTAAATGCGGAAACGGGCAGGCGGGCATCTATCTCCAAAGAGGAAGTGCAGGCGGAGCATGAGGAAGTAAAGAAACAGATTTCCCTTTTGAAATTGCGAAAGCTTAGAAGAGAGCTCCATGAAGCTGCAGATGTGGAAGCGTATTTGTCGGATATGTTGGTACGATTTAAAAACCGGCTGATGGCTGTTCCTGCAAAGTTGGCCATGCAGGTATCAGGAGAAAAGGATCTGAATGTAATTATTCAGATAATCAAAAAAGAATTAACAGCGGTATTGGAAGAACTTTCCGAATATGACCCGGATGAAATTGATGGACAGGCGGGCGACAGTGATGAAGAACTGGAAGAGGAATATGAGGAAGAGGAAGAAGGAGATGGCGAGTGACACAGAGAGAGCGCAACCGACGAAAGACCAGAGCTCTCTTCCGGCGGATTCTTCATAAAACACTGATAGTTCAGGAGGACATCAAAGTAAGTCAGTGGGCGGAGCAATATCGGATTCTGGATGAGAGCAGCAATCTTTCCGGAAAATGGTCTAATTCTGTTACTCCTTATCTGGTAGGAATTATGGATGCTTTTAACGATCCGAAAATCAGGGAAATTTATCTTTGCAAAGGTTCCCAGCTGGGAGGGACAGAAGCATTGATTAATATGTTGGCTTATTTGATAAGTGAGGATCCGGGGCCCACTATGATCGTTTATCCGTCTGATGATTTGGCTAAGGATATTTCCAATGATAAATTAAAGCCGGCTTTCCGCCTTATTCCTAAAATCAAAAAACAGTTTTATGAGAACAGCTCAAAAGAACTTCGGTTAAAGTTTAAAGATATGACGATTTATCTTAGAGGAGCCGGCTCTCCGTCAAAATTGTCGTCCAAGGCTATTAAGTATCTGTTTTTCGATGAAATCGATAAGATGGGAGGGGCATCCAAGAAAGAGGCGTCGCCTTACAATTTGGCGATGGAGCGAATCAAGACTTTCAAATCTCAGAGTAAAGTATACGCCTGTTCTACGCCAACATTAAAAACAAATTATATCTGGCAGCTTTCTGACAATGCGGATGAGGTACGGGAATATTTTGTTCCCTGTCCTCATTGCGGAGAAATGCAGCAGTTGATTTTCAAACAGATTATTTTCTGTGAAGATCCGGAAAAGAATATGTCTCCCTATATGCGGGCTCAGACGGCCGTTTATATCTGTCCCAAATGTGGATGCGAAATACTTGATAAAGATAAACCCAAAATGCTGCGACAAGGGGAGTGGCGCGCTGTGAAAAAAAGAGGGGTTGGGGATCCCAAAACGGTAGGATTCCATATCAGCTCTCTCTATAGTATTTTTGTGACATGGGCGGAGGTTGCGGAAGAATTTTTAAAATCTCATGAAGATCCAGATATGTTCCAGAACTTTGTCAACTCCTGGCTGGCAGAGCCCTGGGAAGATACAAAGCTGAAGACAACAGAGGACACAGTTAAGGAACGTCAGACGGAATACGAAGAATTTGAGGTACCGGACTGGGCTATTGAGCTGACCGGAGGCATTGATGTGCAGGAAACTTCTGTATATTGGGTAATTCGTGCCTGGGGAGAACATTGGACCAGTCAATGTATTGCCAGAGGGCAGGAGATAGATCTCTGGAAGACAGATGAGATTATGAATTTGAATTATGAGAAGAGGGATGGCACGAAATTAACGCCATCCCTTGTTTTAGTTGATTCTGGCGATCAGACTGATATGGTTTACAATTTTTGTGCAGACACATCGGAGTATACGCTTCCCAGTAAGGGCGCCAGTAAAAAGTTGGAAACAGATTATAAATTCAGTACCATTAATAAACCTGGTTCAAAAGCTGCCGGAATGAACCTGGTAATTGTTGATACGGCCAAATATAAGGACCGAATTGCGGCCAGGATGCGGCGGCAGAATGGAAATGGCGCCTGGATGGTTTTTAAAGGAATTGATGATGAGTATGCTGCGCAGGTTACCTCGGAACACAAAATTAATGAGCGGCAGGCTAATGGAATTCCAGTGCAGAAGTGGGTATTAAAAAACAGTCATGGAGACAATCATTACCTGGATGCGGAAGTATATGCGATGGCGGCGGCGGATATACGAGGTGCAAGAACGTGGCATCTGGAAAAATATGAGCCGCCGGCTCATAAACAGAGTCCATTGTCACAGGAAGAGCAGTGGATTACGGAAAATGAATTGGAAGGGTGGAAATGATATGCCAGATGAATTAAAAATCCCATATGGAACACCAGCTGAACAGTTGAAAACTTTAAATGAGGCAATTTATAAAATACTGATGGGTGGTCAGTCTTATAAGATTGGTACCCGTTCTCTGACCAGGGCAGATTTGGGAACGCTGATTGGGGAACGAGATAGACTGGAAGCTCAGATTCGGGGCAGCGATACAACGCTTCTGGCCGGGGCGTATGCTGCGGATTTTGGGCCGGATAACAGGAGGTAGGTATGAAACTAAATGTGATTGACCGGCTGATTGGTGCGGTCAGCCCTAAAATGGGGGCACAGAGGGCGGCCTGGAGAAGCCAGTATGAGGCATACAGGGGAAATTATGATGCCAGTGATTCTGGAAGGCTTCAAAATCAATGGACATCTCAAAATTTATCTGCAGAGATGACAGACCGATATGAAAGAGATACCGTGCGGGCCCGGGCGCGCGATTTGGAACGTAATTCCGATGTGATGAACTCAATTTTGCGAGCTTTTCGAAGAAATGTAATTGGCGCCGGACTACAGGTAAGAACAACAACAGGAGATACAGATCTGGATGCAGTGCTGGAAAAAGCATGGAACAGATGGTGTAAGGCGAAGAACTGTGATGTAACCGGACAGCAGTCTTTTGTCCAGATGATACGGATGTGTATCCAACGTAAAATTACAGATGGCGGGGTATTGATTGTAAAGCGGTATACGAATCAGGGATTCCTTCCGCTGCAGTTACAGGTTTTAGAGGTGGATGAGCTGGATTCAACTCAGATCAAGCCGCATAAGGCGGGAAATAAGGTGGTCGGAGGTATCGAATATAATTCATGGAATCGTCCGGAAGGGTTCTGGATCCGTCAGTATTCGATTGACGGGTACACATCACTGGCGCCGGTTTATCTGGAGGCAAATGATGTGATTTTTTATTACAGTAAAAAACGCCCGTCACAAGTTCGGGAAATATCGGACATGAGTTCGATATTAGTTCGGACAAAAGATATGAATGAGTTTATGACAGCTGTTACAATCAAGGAGAAGATTGCTGCCTGCCTGGCTGTTTTTATTAAGCGAACCAATCCCGCCGGAGGATCGCCTGGCAGGACATACCAGCACAGCCAGAATCCTGTTAAGTATGAGGGAAAACGTGTAGTACCGGGGATGATTATGGAGATGAATCTGGGAGACGAGGCACAAATGTTAAATCCTGCCGGTCAGGGTACGGATGCCACGGCTTTTATTAAGGCCCAGCAGAGGATGATTTCATCTGCCGCCGGTTTGTCTTATGAGGCAACTTCCAGAGATATGTCAGAAACCAATTATGCCTCTGCCCGTCAATCTATGATTGAGGATGATTTGACCTACGATGAGGAAAAGGAACTTCTGATAGACAGTGTTATGAATGAAGTGTATGAGTCCTTTGTAATTTCCTGTTGGCTGAAAGGGATTATTTCTCCCGTCAGTTTTTGGGAAGAAAAAGAAAAGTATTTTTCTCACGAGTGGGTTGTAAAACCAAAGCGCTGGATTGATCCATCTAAGGAAGCAAATGCCAATGGGGTTGCATTAAAAACAGTTCAGAAAACCTTTCAGGAAATGTGTGCCGAAAATGGCCGCGATTGGAAAAAAGTTGTTGATGAAGTGGCAGAAGCGCAGGAATATGCGATGAAACAGGGGATTGATTTATTGTCACTGGTACAGGGAACGGCTGCGGAAACGGGCGTAAAGGAGGAAAATGAAGATGAAACAGATGGGAAATCAAAATAGACAGGGTGGGAAAAACAGAGAATGTCCAATGAGAAGAAACCCTCAGGGGCAGGATGATTTTCGCCCGTTTCGTTTTATAGATGCCGGGATTCGGGCTTTAGAGGGGGAGGAAAGCGAACGGCGGTTTGAGCTCTCTTTTTCATCGGAAGAGCCTTATACAAGATGGTACGGAGTGGAAATTTTGGATCATTCCGGCGATTGCATGGATTTAAGCCGCCTGCAGTCTGTTGGGGTTGTGTTATTTAATCACAATACCAATAAGGTTCTGGGGAAGATTGTAAAAGCCTGGAATGAAAAAGGAAGAGGGCAGGCAATTATTGAATTTGATGATGACGATGAGGCTGAAACGATACGAAAGAAGGTTACAGGCGGAACTTTAAAGGGCGTATCGGTTGGATACAGTGTGGATGCATGGGAGGAAGTAGCAGCCGGAAAGAAATCAAGTGACGGAAGGTTTACTGGCCCTTGTTATATTGCCAAGAAATGGACACCGCTTGAGATTAGCATTGTCTCAGTGCCGGCAGATCCGACAGTAGGAGTTGGACGGGCATATAATGAATCTGAAATTATATTAACAACTCTGCCATTGGAGCTGTCGATCCTGGAGAGAATGGTGCAGGTAAATGAGAATCTGATAAAGGGAAAAAGATAAAAGCTGCCCTGGTTGGACAGCTTTTAAATTTATGACTGAATTTTTGCAAGAAGGGCTTCCTGCAGAGTTTGAGAAAAATTGATTCCCCGTTCTATGGCAGCTTTGTTGAGCCATGCCGGGATTGATAGGGTCTTTTTGACAGATTTTTCAAAATGTTCTTTTGCATAAGAGTCTACATCAACTGACACAATGTTTACAAAATGTGGAGGTATGGGAGAATCTTCATAGATTTCTTTTAATTGTTCTTCGATATGAAGGGAATCTATTTCAGAGGCTGTGGGGATTGTCTCTCCATCCTTTTCGCAATCATAAAGGTATCCGGCCAGACAGTCTATAGCCATTGCCATAGCCTCTTCTAGGTCGCTCCCGCAGGTAGAAAGCCAGTTTAAATCAGGGAAGAAAACAGAATAACCCGTATCTTCTTTACAAAAACAAGCTGGGTACATAGATAACATATTGAAACCTCCTTTAAAGGGGCAGGACTATTTTAGTCCTGCCTGTCTTAAGATGGAATTTTCAGTGCCTTTTGGCAATTCTTTTGAATGAAAAGGAATCGTTACTTTTCCAGATTTTGTTGGGTGTATGTAATGCCGGTGTGATCCGGTTTGAGATTTAAACACCCAACCGTCGGAAAGAATGATTCTTTCCATCTCGATTGGCTTTTTGGGCATTTTCGATTCCTCCTTATGTCAAATATTATAGCATAAAATACGTATAAAGTAAATGCGTATAAAATAAAGACGTAAACATAAAAAGAGCGAGAGGAAAAATAAATCATGACGATCGGAACGTCCTTCTTTGGAGGGGCGTTCTTTTTAATATAAAAAGAAAGGAGTTTTAGAATGAACAATCTGGAGCAGGCAATGAAAAAGGTGGCAGCAGCATTGACAGGCGAAAAAGAAGCAGAGATGCCAGAACAGATGGAAAAAATCTGTGAGTATATCGCAGAGAATTATACCGGGGATTCTGGAGGTACTGCGCAAATAGATGCTGTGGAATTTACCCGAGAAGGGGCTACAGCGGAGACCTGTGCGACAGCTATTGCTGCTATTATTGCCAATATGAAGACAGCAGGAATGATGAAAGAGTAGGAAGGAGAAGAAAAAAGTATGAATTTACAGGAAATGATTGCGCGTCAGAGACAGATTGTTGAAGACGCAAAGAGAGAAGGTCGCAGTCTGACAGTGGATGAGCAGAGGGAATTTGATCAACTCCAGGTGCAGATTGATGCGGAGGCAGACATTGGATCTGCCGGAACAGGTGGGGAAGGGAATGGCAGGAGTGTGGAAGGCTCCGGACAGAGGTCTATGGGAATGGCAGCGGAAGGATCTGTAAGTAATACCGAGAGTGTAAGACAGCAGGCAGCTCTGGCAGAGAGAACTCGGATTAGTGAGATTGTAGGACTTTGTCAGAGATTTGGAATCGACTCAGCAGAATATATCTCCAGAGGAGACTCCATTGATCAGGTAAGAACAGCCGTATTAGAACGCCTGGAGCGGAATGGGACGCCGATCTCAGCCAGAGTGGTGGAGGATGAGGCTGATAAGAAGCGGTCAGCCATTGCAGATGGAATTCTGTTACATAATAACATCCATGTTGCAAATCCGGCTCCGGGAGCAAATGATTTTAGAAGTGCTTCTTTGTGGACAATTGCGGCTCATTGCCTGGCAGATGAGGATGGAGTAAATACCAGGGATTATTTTATGATGAGTCGAAATGATTTGTTTAGCGAGGTAATGCGGCGCTCATATTACAATCCGACAGCAGCGTTTCCGGCTATTATGGATCAGGTAATTAATAAGGCATATGTGGAAGGACACAGGACCGCTCCGGTCACTTTTGATCAGTTTACCACCCGAGGCACACTTTCCGATTTTAAGAAAGCGGATAATTATTATGTCCAGGGAGGGTTTGGCGAGTTCCTGGAAGTATCGGAAGGAGGAGAGCTTAAGCACACGCTGCCGACGGATGAAAAACTGCCGCAGAGACAGCTTAAAACATATGGACGACAGTTTACCATGTCACGTCAGGCATTTATTAATGATGATATGGGAGTAATCACAACACTTCCTGCCAGGGCGGCAAAAGCGGCAAGGACAACCATAAATACTCAGGTATATCGTATCCTGACAGGGAATCCCAAAATTTATGATGGAAAGCAGCTTTTTGGTACTGATCACAAGAACCTGTTGGCAAAAGGAACTGGTGTTACACAGGAGGCGGTTCAGTCTATGATCCTGGCTCTTGGAGGCCACCGTAAAAAGATGGATGGAGCAGAGCAGGCAATTCTGATTCGGCCGGCTGTGATTGTGGTGCCGCTTGGATACAAATTCGCCATGTACACTTTGTTCAATTCTGCTACGATCAGTGCTTCTGGAGATGTTAATCCTCTGTATCAGTATAAAGATACCATCCGTGTGGTAGAAGATGCGACTTTAAATGCTCAGGTGGCGACGGGGGCGATTCCGTGGTTTATGGTAGGCGACACCAATGATACAGATTTTATCCAGGTGGATTATCTGAATGGGCAGGAAATTCCTAATATTCGCCGTATGGAAACTCCGGGGCAGTTAGGATATGTATGGGATGTATATGGAGACTGGGGTATTACTGTCCTGGATTTCCGCGGTGCAGTAAAGAATCCCGGAGTGGAGGTTACTACTCCAATCGCAACAGTTTAAGGAGGTAAACTTTATGGCAAAGACAGCAATTTATATCCAGCGCGGGGAATCGTTGGATTATCAGAACGCTACAGAGGAACTGATTTCGGCAGGAACGGCCATCCTTTTTGGAAAAAGGATCGGGGTAATCGGCGGAGACATTCCGCCGGGAGAAACTGGTGCAGTTCATGTGGTGGGGGTATTTGAGATTCCCAAAAAATCTGGAGTAGCATTAAGTGCAGGAGATAATATTGTTTTTACAGAATCTGATGGAATTGATAAAGCGACAGGGGATGTGATGGGGTATGCTGTGAAGGCTGCGAATGCTCAGGATGAAACAGCTGTCGTGAAAATTTTGGGGTAATATGGATGGACTTTAAAGAACTTATAAAGGATGATATCTCAAATGTATTTTTGAATCCGGAAGAGTTTGGAGAGCTGCATACGGTAGGAAACAGAAAAATGTGTATCCTTGTTGATGATAACGAGATGATTGAGCGCGAAAAAAGAACACCTATGTATGATGGAACGGAAGGGGTCTATAAACGGAAATTGCTCTTTTATGTGAAAGCTGCAGATTTTGGCCCTCTTCCGGCGGTGGGCAGGATGCTGACATTGGATGGAGGTTCCTACCGCGTCATTGATGCCATCAACGAGAGTGGGTTGTATTCCATTAGCCTGGAGGCGGTAAGAGCAACGTGATTCGGATTGATGCACATTTGGAGAACCAGGAAAAAATAATCAGGTTATTGAAAGAAGCCGGAGGCCGGCGCCCGCGGTTTATAGTAAGGCAGGCTGTCAATGAAACAGCAAAGAATACCAGAAAGAAAATCTGGAAAGGGATAAGAAAAGATTATACGCTGCATGGAGTTTCAATGAGCACAATGGAGCTTAAAAGAGCAACATCTTCGCAGCTTTGGGCAGAAATTTTTGTGTCGGGCAGGCAATTATCTCTTGTTACTTATTATAAGCACAGAAAAAACGGGAAGCGGACGTCAGCTAAAGCTGCGCAGAAACGAGGACCCCTTAAGCCGATTCAGATGGGGAGAATGAAAGGATTTGTAGTAACTATGCCCAATGGGCATACAGGGATTTTTCAGAGGGTTCCGGGAACTTATATGAAAGGTCATAAACGCAGACCATACAAAAATAATTCAGCAAAAATAACCAGAGGAAGAGAACAGATTCGGGAGAGCCTGGGCTCTTCTGTTTCAAAACTGGCAGAAGTTACTTATCGTTCCATAAGAAGTGAAACGCAGAGAGATTTAGAAACCGCTCTCTGGAGGTTTATTGATGAGGCATTTAAGTAGATACCGCATATAAGTTAGAAGGAGGAAAAAGAAATGGCATATGAACCGACAGTATGGAAAACAGGAGATCTGATTTCAGCGGAAAAATTAAATAAGATGGAAATGGGAATCCAGAATGAGCAGGTTGGACCTCAGGGAGAGCCTGGAACACCGGGTACTCCCGGAGAAGCGGGAGAAGACGGGATTCGGGGTTCAAAATGGTTTTCCGGTACCGGAATTTCCGGAGGCTCCGGAATTGAGGAACAGGTATTTGCTTCCAGTGGAGTGACAGATGCTTTGACAAACGATCGGTATTTGAATACAGATGAGGGAAATGTTTACATTTGTGTACAGGCGGGGGATGCTGATACAGCAACGTGGTCATATGAATTATCTATCATGGGGCCTAAAGGAGATACCGGAGCTGCCGGAGCCGATGGAGTCGGTCTGACGGGAGAAGCTCAGACGATGGAAAAATTAGCCGGATCGGAAGAAGCCGCTGAGATTGCGACAAAAGTTAATGCAATCATAGATGTTCTGGTTGCCCGGGGAATTTGTACGTCATCATAAAGGAGAAAATAATGACGAGTAACTGGTTGGAAGAGTGCTTAATACAGGAAATAGAGGAGGTGTGTTCTGGCCTGTATTTGAAGGGAGTGAACGGGGAACGAAAAGCGCTGAAAGGGTATATGGAAGCACTTCCCCAACTGTCACTTCCGGAAAAATGGGATGAAGAGGAATCAAATTCTCTGGGAGATACAGAGCCGGAGGATGCGCTGATACCATACTTTATTGTTCGGACACCAGAGCTTTCTTATATGGAGGACGGGGCACAGGCAAAAGTATATCTTGTTTTCTGTATTTATGATAGCGATGAGAAGATGAAAGGTTATCAGGCCTTGTGGAATATTCTGAATCGGATTACAGGCCGTTTTCGTTCTGATACAGCTTTAGATGCGTTCTTTTGCAGCCGGGAAATGAAAGCAGTAATTCAGGATGAGGATACATATCCGTATTATTTTGGAGGAATTGAAATGATCTGGCATTTGCCGGACTGGGAATGTGAGGAGATGAATAATGAGTAGATACAGTGAAAAGGATGCGGCGGCCCGGGTTTATTTGGGGCCGTCTTTTTATGGAATTATTCAAAAGGGTACCGTCATGACAGGAGGTATTCCTCCTAAAATGCAGACACTTTTGGAAAAACATCCATTTCTGAATGGGTTGCTTGTTCCGCTTGAAGAACTGGCCGGTAAGCGAAACGAAATACACAAAACGGGGACGGAGATGAATATGCTTTATGAAAAGGCCAGACAGATAAAGGAGGGAAAGCATGTATAAGCATGGAATAGAAGTGGAAGAGAAACGAACTGCTTATGAGCGGCCGCTGGCCACAGAGTATGGTGTACAGGTTATTATAGGAACTGCACCTGTTCATTTGACGGCTGATCCGTCTGCAGCAGTGAATCGGCCGTTTCTTTTAAATTCCTTTTCGGAGGCAGAAGCGGTACTGGGATATACAGATGACTGGAGTTATACATTGTGTCAGAGCATGTATGCATCATGGCAGATATTCAATGTATATCCGGCGGTGTTTATTAATGTGTTGGATCCGGAAAAGCACAGCAAAGTACAGGAGGAGAAATCCGTTTCTGTTATAAATCATCAGGTAGAAATTGAGCAGGGCGGCGTTCTGGTAAACAGTATTGCAATTAATCAGGGGGCCAAATCGATAGTAGGAATGGCGCTTGCAGGTACAGCACTTGTAGGAGATGAATCTGCAGCGCCTGCACTCGTATTGGATGAAGATTATATTGTCAGTACAAATGAGGCGGGACACGCTGTTATTACATTGCTTAGTACGGGAAAAGGATATGATCTGGAAGAATTAAAAGTAACTTATCGGTACTTGGATCCGACCATGGTTACTGAGGAAGATATTATCGGCGCATATAATATGGAAACAGGAGAAGAAACAGGGATTGAGTTAATACGCCAGGTATATCCTCTTTTCCATGTGTCTCCTGGATTGATCCTTGCCCCAGGATGGAGTCAGAAACCCAATGTGGGAGCTGCATTGCAGGAAAAATGTTCAGAAATCAATGGAGTATTTCGTTGTGAATGTGTGTTGGATCTGGATACATCGGAGATTACGAAGTATACAGAATGCGGGGCAGCAAAGAAAAAGAACGGTTATACGGATCCCCACAGTATTGTACTGTGGCCTGAGCTTTTAATAGCGGATAAACACATATCTTATTCAGCAGTTTATGGAGCAATGGCCAGCTATTACACCGCAACTAATGGCGATGTGCCTTATATTTATCCATCGAATAAACTTCTGGGAGTGGATGGCGCAACTCTGGCGGATGGGACGGAAATTACGCTCGATCCTCCACAGGCAGCTTATTTAAATGGGGATGGGATTGTAACAGCAATTAATGACGGAGGTTTTCGGAGTTGGGGAAATAATACGGGATGTTACCCGGAGAACACAGATCCGAAAGATTATCGGATTGGATGCAGAAGAATGTTTTCTTTTGTAGCCAATTATTTTATTCGACAGTATCAGCAGCGACTGGATAGTCCGATGAATCGCAGGACCATTGATGATATTGTGAACAGTTTTAATATTTGGGGCAACAGCCTGGTTAGTCAGGGGATGTGTGCGGGACTTCGCATGGAGTACGATGAAAGCGAAAACAGCGAGGAGGATTTGCTGAATGGCCATGTGAAGGTGCAGATTTATCTGGCGCCGTACACGCCATTAGAATATATACAGGCGTCAGAGGAATTTGATATGACGACCCTTCAGGCGGCTATTGTGGGAGAGGAGGAATAGAAGATGAAGATACCTCAGGTAATTAATCGGTTTAATGTATACCGTAACGGTTCTAAGCTGGTGGGTACTTCCGGAGAAGTGGAGCTGCCGGAAATTACAAACCTGACGGATACGATTGAGGGCGCCGGAACGGGAGGCAATCTGGAAATTCCTGTTATTGGCCTTACAGATACGATGGACATGCAGATTCCTTTCACGACACTGAGCAAGGATGCCTTTGCACTGATGAATCCCGGCCAGGCGGCGGATTTAATGTTGAATGGTGCGATTCAGTGTATGGATACCGGAACAGGAAAAGTAGGGTATTCTCAGATGAGCGTTGCGGTCCGCGGACTCGTTAAAACGTTTACGCCTGGTTCTGTGAAAGCAGGGGCTAAAATGGAATCCAGTGTTACCCTGAGTCTGAGCTACTATAAAATTGTCATTGATGGAACAACGATGCTGGAGATTGACAAACTGAATGGGGTTTATATTGTGAATGGCGAAGACATTTTGAAAGAAGTGCGCAATATGTGTTAAGGAGTGGCTATGGAAGATAAAAAAATTGAGGTAGTAAAAAAGGAGGATATGGAGAAGGCGGTTAAAAAGACGCCGGAGAAAGCGCTGAAGAAAGAGGGATGGAAGTTCATCACATTGGAAAAGCCGGTAGAATACATGGGAATGAAAGTGGAAGCACTGGATCTGACCGGCCTGGATGATCTGACGTTGGATGACATGATTGAAGTGTATAACCTTTATGATGCGATGGGCGGTCAAGGTACAGTTATGCAGGAATCGTCGTTACTTTTTGCAAAGCTGACGGCTCAGCGTCTGACCGGAGTTCCGTTGGAAGCACTGGGGAAAGTCGGTGCAAAAGATGCAATAAAACTGAAAAATCGTATATATCGTTTTTTTTACATGTCGGTATAAGCAGTCCGGAGGATATTCGCGGAGCGAGAAAGTCCTGCGTGTTTGCCGCACGATTCAGTAATACAGGTCTGGATTATTTTTACAGCCTTCCTATGAAGCGCCTGAATTTGGCGCTTCAGGATGTGGCTGATGCAGCGGAAGCAAGCCGAAGGAGGAAAAAATAAATGGCATCAAAAGGTAAAGAGTATGAGATAAAAATTCGTCTGGGAGGAGAGACGGATTCTTCCCTCCAAAAAGCATTTTTAAAGGCCGAAACCGAACTGCAGGCGTTGTATCGTATATCTAAAAAGAGCAACCAGGGTTTTTTAGATGGTGTCGATAAGCTGGATTCGCTGGCCAATAAAGCATTTTCTGTTGCGGCCAAGGGAGCCGCGGTGGCTTCGGCTGGATTTGTAAGCGGCTTGACGGCAGCTACAGTTGTAGGGGCCAGTTTTGAAGAGCAGATGAGTACGGTGCAGTCCATCTCTCAGGCGTCTGAAGCGGATATGGCACGGCTCAACGAACTGGCCAGGGAGATGGGGCGGACAACCAAGTTTTCGGCTACGGAGGCAGGGCAGGGACTGGAGTATATGGCCATGGCCGGATGGAAAACAGAGGATATGCTGTCTGGTCTTCCGGGAATCATGTATCTTGCAGCCGCTTCAGGAGAAGATTTGGGTCTGGTCAGCGATATTGTAACGGATGCAATGACTGCTTTTGGCCTTTCAGCGGATCGTTCGGCGGAGTTTGCGGATGTGCTGGCGCAGGCTTCCAGCAGCTCCAATACGAATGTAGCTATGATGGGGGAAACTTTCCAGTATGTGGCACCAGTAGCCGGAGCACTTGGATTCTCTATTCAGGATACCGCCACTGCAGTAGGGCTAATGGCTAATGCCGGAATAAAGGGATCTCAGGCCGGAACAGCATTGCGCGCTGTTATGTCCAGGCTCGTAAAACCAACTAAAGAAGTTCAGGATGCCATGAATACACTCGGACTTACTGTGACAAATTCTGATGGTTCCATGAAATCGCTGGATGCCATAATGAAGGATTTGAGGGCCGGATTTACTGGTCTTTCGGAGGCGGAACAGGCCAGCGTGGCCAGTGCTCTGGCTGGTCAGGAGGCCATGTCGGGGCTTTTAGCCATTGTTGGCGCCAGTGATGCTGATTATAACAATCTGGCTACAGCGATTAATAATTCTGCAGGAGCTGCGGAAAGGATGTCTCAGATTCGGATTGATAATCTGAAAGGGGATATTACGATTCTGAAAAGTGGTCTGGAAGGTATGGGGATAGAAGTTTATGGAGGATTCTCTGAAGATTTAAGAGAGGGAGTTCAATCATTTACCGGTTGGATTTCTGATATAACAGACAATCTGGAAGAAGAGATCCCCACCATACGACGTAAGGCCCGAGAATTTGCCGGCGGGATGGAAGAAATATTCGGACCGATTATAGGAACCGGACAATGGATGATGAAAAATCCTAAAGTGGTGGCCAGTGGCCTGAAAGGCATTGGTGCAGCGCTTCTTACCTTTAAGGCGGCAAAGGGAGCAACCACAGCGGTAAAATTACTGGGCTCCCTGTCTGGAGTGTTGTCAGCCTGGCCGGTAGCTGCCGCCGGGCTTGCGGTTGGCGGATTGGTCGGAATTCACTCAGCTATGGAGGCTGCAGCAAAATCCCGGGCGGCCGAAAATTTAGCGGAGCATTTTGGGGATATCACTCTATCAATGGAAGAGTTACATGAGGCTGCCCGGCATATTATAGGAGACGATCTTTTTGATACCATAGATGCAATGGAATTATCTGCTGAAAAAGCGGATGATCTGTACAGCTCCATGAAAGATAATTTGCAGGAGATACGGAAAACGGGCTGGAAGCTGTCTATGGGAATTGAATTGGACACAGGGGATACGGAATCTTATGTAACGGCCGTTGATAATTACATTTCCAATGCGCAGAGCTATATCAGTGAAAAGGGATATGAATTGAATTTGGCGGTAAATCTGGTGTTTGGAGAAGATGGCTCAGATTTTTCATCGGAAAGCGGAGCTTTTTATCAGTCTTTGCTGCGTGAACTGGATCCGCTGAAAGAAGATATCAGCAATGTATTGCAGGACATCACAGAAAATGGCCTTACATTAGATAAAGAGAAGCTTGTGAGTGAATATCTGGATCAGATGGCAGAAATTACATCCATGATCACAGAGGCAGAAAATGCAGCCAAATTGCAGATGATTCAGGGGAAATATGCAGGGGCGGCACTGGATGCGGACTCTTTTCAAAATTTACAGGCAGAAATTGCTGATTATACAAATCAGGCGATAGAATCTACAGATACCGCGTACCAAAAAATATTGGCGAGTTTGAATATGCAGAGAATAGCTGGAGAAAACGGAAAGGAAGGAGGCATCTCTCAGCAGGAATTTGATTCCAGAAAAGCAGAAGTATATCAAAGTTACTATGAGAAAAAAGCAGAATCAATATTAAATGGCTATCAGGCTATGGCTGATACGATTATGGCAACTTATGGAAGTGAGATTCAGCCGGCACTGGATTCTATTAATGAAAGCCTGAATAATTCCATTGAGGAAATTATGGAAAATCCAGATATTTCAGCACCAGAAGATTTTGTGAACTCCCTCAATATGGCAATTTCGGATGCAGTTAATTCTTCGGGAAATATGTCTCAGGATGCGAAGAATGCATTACAGATGTTATTGGACAGCATGGTCCCGACAGAAGAACAACTGAGTACTTTGACGGCTCAAATCGAACAGGCCGGGGGGAAAATTCCGGAGAGTGTTGCACAGGCATTTTCTAACCTTCAGGCAATGGGAGCCGCGGCGGGGAATACGGAAGATATTTGGGGAATAATTGGCAGGCAAATATCGGAAAGCCCAGAGTATTCATTATTAATTTCTACCGTTGAGCAGCAAAGTGGCCAGATCCCGGATTCAGCTATAGCAGCGATTGAAGGCAGATATGGAGATGCAGCAGATGCAGCCAGAGGATTTTTGGATGCTATGCGTAAAGAGTTCAATGAAGGACTGACAGTAACTGTTCCAGTGAACTTAAATACGATTATGAAGAGTTCGGCCGGGCTGCAGGCAGTCAGTAAAATGAATGCAAGTGTGACTGTTCCAGGCGGTCACGCGGAGGGTGGAATTTTTGACATCCCGCATATCGCCTGGTTTGCAGAAGACGGGCCGGAAGCAGTGGTTCCTTTGGATGGTTCTGCAAATGCTTTTTCTATCTGGGAAGAGGCAGGTCGTATTCTGGGAGTGCCAGAAATGACGGATTTTGGAAGTTTAAATAAAAGAATAGAAGGCGTTGCGACGTCGCAATCATCTTCTCAGAATGGAGGGACAGTAACTTTTTCTCCCGTATATAATTTGTATGGAAATGCTGGACGTGAAGATGCGATGGAGGCTGCAAGGATGTCTTTTGAGGAATTTGAAGCGTACTGGGAACGATATGAGGAAAAACGAAACAGGGTAAGATTTTAAAGGCAATAACAGGTTTTGAAACAGGGCGGGGGATACTATGGAGCAATACAGAACTATCCAGGGAGATACCTGGGATTTAATTGCAAAAAAATGTTATGGAAATGAAAAAAAGATGGATGTATTGATGGGTGCGAATTTTCTCCTGCTGGATTATGTGGTGTTTCCGGCAGGAGTTTTTGTGAATGTGCCGGAGATTGACAGGGCAGACAGCCAGAATCTGCCGGAATGGAGGAAAGGATGAAAAGCAGAGTAATTCATCTGGACATTCTCTATAATGGCATAGATGCAAGTATGGATATTGCTGATGTGATGTCAGATTTTGAATATAGTGATGCTACAGAGGAATCGGATTCTATTTCTATTACATTAGGAGATCCGGATGGAAAATGGGCTGATGCCTGGATGCCCGAAAATGGCGATCAGATATGTGCAAAGATTCGGAGGGAAAACTGGACAGAAGAAGGTCAAGTGGAAGTGTTTTCCTGTGGAAATTTTGTGGTAGATTCATTTCGTCTCTCATCTCCTCCTCCGGTATTGGTGGTTGAGGGGGTATCTTCTCCAGTCAACCAGGAGTTTAAAGAAACAAAGCGGACACAGACCTGGGAGAAAGTTACAATTCGCCAGGTGGCTGCAGAGATAGCCGGACGCTATAGCCTTGCTCTAATATATGATACTGTGCAGGATATTACTCTGGAGAGGGAGGAACAGAATGATAAAGCAGACAGCACTTATCTACAGGAGCTGTGTAATAAATATGGGTTGGGTATTAAAGTTTATGCGGATCAGATAGTAATTTGGTCTTATGAAGAATATGAAAAAAAAGAACCGGTTTTGGCAATACGGCCGGATATGGTGTCTAAATGGAGCTATAAGGGAAGCATACAGGGAACATATACCGGGGCGAAGGTCAGTTATGCCGATCCTCAAAAGGATGAAGTAGTTGAGACATTTGTTGGTGCAGAGGGACGTATTTTGACGGTCAATGAGAAGGCGGAGAGCATTGCAGATGCAGAGCGGATCGGAGAGAATGCGCTTCGGGCTGCAAACCGAAAGGAGATTACAATGGACATTTCCTTTATTCCGTCTGTTTTTCTGGCAGCGTCCAGCGTGGTTACGCTGGAGGGATTTGGAAAAATGGATGGAAATTTTTTTATAACAAATGTTCGACATCGGATTTCCCGGGGCGCCTATTCTGTGCAGCTCAGTGTTTATCGATTGAATGAACAGAAAAATACAGCGGGAACTGGTACAGAAGAGGCTGCGGCAGCGGGAACAGTTTACGAGGTTAAGAAAGGGGATACTTTGTGGGATCTGGCCGGCTCTTTCTATGGAGACAGCACAAAATATACGGTTATTTATGATGCAAATCGGGATGTGATTGAAGCAGAGGCAACACGTAGAGGAAAGGGAAGCTCAAATAGTGGATACTGGATTTTTCCGGGGACAATTTTGACGATCCCAGCCGGGTAAGAATAAGATGGAGAGATGAAAGCATGAATGAGGTGCGTGTAGGAAGAGTGTCCAGCATTAATTATGAAGCGGGAACAGTACGAGTAGTTTACTTAGATAAGAGTGATAAAACGACTGCGGAATTACCTGTATTTTGTGGAATGGGGGAGTACCAGATGCCACAGATCAATGATGCTGTTTTAGTACTGCACCTATCCAATGATAGTAGTATCGGAATTGTGATGGGACGGTTTTGGTCTGCTAAAAATATTCCGGTGCAGGGTGCTGAAGGTGTGTACCGGAAAGTGTTTGATTCATCTGGCACAGCTTTTCTGCAGGTGGTATCTGGAGCATTAACATTGTGTGGTGGACAAGATGTGACACTTAGTGGAAAAAATGGTTCAATTACGTTATCACAGTTAATTGAAATGAAACAGAAGGTGGATTCATTGTAAAGGAAAGGGATAGAAAATGTCCAGAATTGGAACGTTTGGAAAACTTCGTTTTGCTGTCAGTGATAAGGAGGTTCTGACATTTCAGAAAATGAAGCGGCAGGTTTCGGCTGACTGGAGCACAATAGAACGCATCGGAAAAAAGCCGCTGGCGGTGTTTTCTGGCCCGGAGCTGCAGTCAATCGGCTTTACAATTATTCTGGATGCCAGCCTGGGCGTGCCGCCTCGCCAGATGTTGGACACCCTGGAGCAAATGGTGGAAAGTGGTAACGCTCAGTATTTGATTATCGGAAAAGAACGGGTGGGGAAACATCGTTGGGTTATTACAAAAAGCTCTGAAACATGGAACACCATCCTGGTAAAGGGCGAACTATACAGAGCTTCTGTTGATTTGAGCCTGCAGGAGTATGTATAGGAATGGAGATAATGGAATGAAGATTGTTATTGAGTTTGATGGAGAAGAAAATTTGCGTCGGCAGATCAGGACGCTGCTTTCTACGAGGGCGGGGAGTGTTCCGGTAGATCGGGATTTTGGAATCTCCTGGACGTTTCTGGATGAGCCGCCGGAGGTGGCTGAAAGTCTTTTTTACCAGGAACTGCTTCAGAAAATGGAAAAGTATATTCCAGATATCCAGATAAAAAGTGTTTCGTTTGACCACGATCCAGAAAGCGGTGCGATGACGGCTGCGATATCCTGCGGGAGGAGGAATGAAAATGAGTGATAGTGTACGGGGGGTCCTGGATCGATATCCGGATATCAGTTTTATTGACGGCATGTCATTTGAGACATTTCTGGCAGAACTGGTAGAAGCCTATGGCAACGAATATAAGAAACAGACGGGATTGGAGGCGGAACTGGGGGCGGCGGAACCGTCCAGACTTATCTTATACACCTGTGCGGCACTTCTTTATCAGGGACTGCAGTATGTTGACCGCGGCGGAAAGATGGGGCTTCTCAAGTATAGCACGGGGAAATTCCTGGACAATCTGGCGGCTCTGAAGCGGGTAGAGCGTTTACCGGCAAAAGCGGCGAGGGCGACGGAACGGTTTGTCCTGTCAGCAGCTCTGGAGCGCCCGGTAGAGATTTCCAAGGGGATGCGGGTTAAGGCCGGGGAGTTATTTTTTGCCACGACAAAAGCAGGAACGATCCCGGCGGGCGAAACATATGTGGATCTGCCGGTGGAATGCCTGACGGCCGGAACGATAGGGAATGGGTATTTGCCGGGGGAGTTGAGTACATTGGTTGATCCGATTTATTATGTTCAAAAAGTAATGAACACAACGGAAACAAGCGGGGGAACAGATGAAGAGAGTGACGATGCCCTGGCACAAAGGATTTATCTGGCTCCATCTGCCTATTCAACAGCTGGTCCGGAGGATGCGTATCGGTATTGGGTTATGTCCTACAATACCGCTATCCAGGATTGCAGGATAACCAGTGATTTGCCAGGAGAGGTAGATATCTATGTGCTTTTGGAGGACGGCAAGTTGCCAGAAGCAGATTTCTTGAAGGGGCTGGTGGATTCGCTGTCCGGACAGAGCAGGCGGCCACTGACGGACAAGGTTGTAGCAAAGGCCCCGGAAAAGCAGGAGTATGAGATTGAGGCGACCTATTATATCAACAGTACAGACCGGAATCTTGAGGAAGAAATTAAAGTTAAGGCACAGAAGGCGTGTCAGCGGTTCGTGGAATGGCAGCGAGCTGCCATCGGCCGCGACATTAATCCTTCACGTCTGATGTATGAACTGATGCAGGCGGGGGTTAAATGGGTTGATATAAAAAAACCGGTGTTCACGGAAATAATTGAGGCTAAGGTAGCGGTTGCAACGGAGATTACACTGACATATGGGGGTATTCAGGATGATTGAATTTAAAGATGCAACCCTGTTTTCCTTGCTGCCGGATAATTTGAAAAATGAAGAGACAGCAGCGTTAAGCGCTGCTCTGCAAAGAGGTCTTTTATTGATCCGACAGTATATTTCAGCTCTTTCTGTATATGCGGCTGTTCATGAATTACCGGATGATATCCTGAATCTTCTGGCTGTTGAGCTGCGTGCGCAGTATTATGATCTGTCTGATTCGCGGGAAGTTCGGGAAGGAATTATTCAAAAAACGATAGACTGGTATTTACGTGGCGGAACTGTTTCTGTTCTGGAGGAGTATTTAGCTACTTTGTATCAGGGGGGAAGAGTAGAGGAGTGGTTCAACTATGGTGGAGAACCGTATTATTTTAAAGCAATTATCGACCTGGATTTGAGCGATGAAATAATGGTAGGGGATGGGAATAAGATTGTACAGCGCATCCTTGCCTATAAAAATGTGCGCTCCTGGCTGGAAGCCCTTTCATTCCATATAGGGGTGGAATATGATGTTCCGGTTTCCTGGAGAAACAGTATAGTATTCCAAACAGAATTTTATCCGCGATATAATTTGGGGTATCTCCATCTGGACGGGCTGTGGAAATTAGACGGAACACGTCTTTTGAATGGTTATGATACGGATGATATCTTAGATTTCTATCCAGTATATTTTTGTGCCGGTATGGGCGCACCGTTGATTTTAAGAACAGATGAAAAGATACTGATTACTGGCAATGTAGACACTGATGTGGAATCTAAAGAAAAAATGAGACTTCGCTCATCAGTGCTGATGGATATTCAAGCGGAGGAAAAACTTTGTTTTCGCGCTGGAGCAGGCCTGCAGATGGGCACAAGAAGTTTTGTGACACAGCAGAACAGGTTGGATGCTTCCTGGAAACTGGATGGCAGTCGAAGATTGGATGGAGGATTAAGCGAATTGTAAAAGAATATAAAATCGGACAATTTGTGATGATGGAAAAGGCACCTTTTTTAAGAGGTGTTTTTTTATTAATCAAGGAAAGAAAGGATGGAAATAGTATGGCAGAAAGTAAAGGCGTTATTACAGTAACTGGACGTAAGAAACTTTGCCAGGCACATGCCGGGGATGCAGCGCTTCCTAAAATAGCAAAGATGGTCTGGGGGGATGGTGGAGTTGATGAGAGTGGAATTCCCAAAGATACTACTGGAAATGAAATAGGTCTTTATAACAAACTTTTGGAAAAACCGATAGAAGGTCATGTATATGTGAATGAAGAAAAAACAACATGCCGCTATACGTCAACTCTGGATGCGGGAGAACTGACGGGAAAGGAGATATCCGAGATGGGTCTTTTGGATGAAGATGGCGATCTTATTGCCTATCGAACTTTTATGAGAAAGGGAAAGGACGCAGATATACCTCAGACATATGAAATGGACGAAATTTTCTAAACCAGGAGGAGAAGAATATGGCATTTGAAATTAAAAGTCCGCCGGAATTTACCACAAATATTGAAGAATGGAACAGAGAGACATTTGCCGATGGTGCAGCAATGTCGAATGTACCAGAGAAGCTTTTGAATAATGATGTATATTTGAAAACAGAATTAGAGCGGCAGGAACACACATCACTGATTACACTGGTATCGACAGGATGGACTGGCGATATTGCACCGTATAGTCAGACAGTATCGGTTCCTGATGCAGTAGATGGGATGGAACCAACAGTAGTCAGTGCTCTGGCGGATGGGGCTGATGAAGCAACACAGAAAGCTTATGTGAAGGCTTTTGGTATCATCTGTGGTGGAACGGCGGAGCTGGGAAACGGGCAGGCGACTTTTAAGGTGTATAAAAAGCCGGAGACAGATATTACGATCGGACTGAGGGGAGTGTGAGAGTATGAGTAAGATTTGGCTGCCAGGGGGAGGCGGCGGTACCGATCTGGATGTGGTAACAGCTGGTGCCGGCGATATACTGGCAGGAAAGGTTATTGTAGGTTCTGATGGGGAGCCGCTGACAGGAACATTGGCTCTTACCGGAACGGCGGCAGATAGTCAGGTACTGGCAGGACAAACATACTATAACACAGATGCGAAGGCAAAGCGGACAGGCAGTATGGTAAACCGAGGGGCTGTGTCTCAGAGTCTGGGGATCAATGGCAGCTATACGATACCGGCAGGATATCATAATGGCTCTGGAAAAGTAACGCAAAGCATTCCCACCAGGGGGGCAGCGACGATAACACCTAGAACAACCAACCAGACAGCTATTAGTGCAGGGTATTACGCTTCTGGTAATGTGATTGTGGAAGGAGATCCCAATTTAATAGCTGCTAACATAATACGCGGAAAAACAATATTCGGTGTAGCTGGTACAGCATATTCAGTTCCGGTAGGGCCTTCTGACTTGTATAATAGAGGAATAAATAAAGGTGGGCTTATACCGCATGATGGTAATGCGACATTCAACACTTCTCAGATATCGATGGGTACAGATCTATATAATCTTGAGGTTGAGTTTTCTGTGAATTTTACGAGTTATAGTAGACTAAATGTAACTGCTTATATAGAAGCTGCTAATTATAGCTCTACATGCAGTTTGTATCAGCAGAAGGTCGGATGGTCTAGGGTTTCATACGCAGGTTTTGGAAACGCTGGACAGCCATCTAAAGAATTTACAGTTGCGCTAGATATTTCTAGCCTACAAGTGACAGGAAAGTTTTATATAAAGATAAAAAAAGATATCAACGAATACTTCAAAGGATCAATAAGAAGAGTATGGTTGTCATAAAGGCGGTGGTAAAGTGAAAATAAAAATATATGTAGACGGTTTTAACCAAATACAGGCTGTGAACAAAAATGATACTGAGGATGATACGTTAAAAGAATATGAGGTTGATGATTCTTTATTCAATGGCTGGTGTTCAGAGGTTATCAAGGGATTTTGCTATGAGGTATTTGAAGATGGAAGTCTTAAAGCGGTTTACCCGTACAAAGACATAAACATGCTGATGGCGATACAGAACATATACGAAGAAAAGGAAAAACAGATCACAGAATTGCAGTTAGCACTGGCACAAGTTTTTGAAGCGGCTGTGTCAGCTAATAATATAAACGTGTAAGGAGGCGAAAAATAATGGATGTCATCTATGCTCAGCTTATCATCAAGGGTCTGAAGAAAATCACGGATGTTCCTGAAGTTGTGAAGGCTGATACAAAAAAAGAGTTGGAAAGGCTGGGATATTCAGAAATATTAGAAGACTAAAGGAGGATAAAAATGTGACACAGACAGAGATAGAGGTAACACTGGCCGAGCACTACAAAGAGATTGGCTCGTTGAAGCGTCGTGTCGACGACGTGGAGCGGATTGTTGATGCGGTACATAGCTTGGCCATGGAAATGGCCCGACAGACGGAGGAAATAAAGCATATGAATGAATCCATCCGTCGTCTCAATCAGGATGTGGCAGAGCTTAAAGAAAAGCCGGCTGCGCGGTGGGAAAATTTAATAGGAGCGTTAATAGGGGCGGTTGCCGGAGCGGCAGCGGCCCTGTTGTTTAAGTAGAGAGGAGAGATAAAAATGGATTTATCGTTTATCGCAGAGCACTATGTTCCCGTAGTTTTGGTAGCTTGTTTGGTGGTGGGGTACTGTATAAAACACATTTCCTGGCTGGAGGCGGTCAGCAATGAATACATCCCCACGATCCTGGCTGTGCTGGGGGCATCGCTGGGGTGCGTGGCAGCCGGCGGGGTTACGCTGGAAAATATTGTCTATGGAGCTGTCACGGGCTTAGCCAGTACAGGGCTTCATCAGATGTTTAGTCAAATAATCAAAGGTAACCTGGGGAGCTGAAAGGCTTCCTTTTTTTATCAAGAAAAGGAGAGAGTTTATGAGTAACGAAAAAAATGTATGCCCGGTACACGGGGAAAAATTGGCAAACGAGGTACACAACTATGAGCCGAATACAGCCTGTACTTGTGATGTAGGCTGTACAGGTCCGGCTTTAGAGGGAAAAGGGAACACTCCTACAGGTCCGGCTCTGGAAGGAAAAGGAAATACTCCGGTGGGCCCGGGACTGGAAGGAAAAGGGAACACGCCGGCAGGTCCCGGTCTGGGTGGCGGAAACACGCCTGCGGGGCCGGCGAAATAGCAAAAAGTGGCGGAAGAGCTCGAAGTAGAGAAGGTATTGTGATATAATAGGGTTGCTGTCGAACCTCCAGCAGAAAGGAGGTGGTGCCCTATGGAATACATGGTATCTTTCCTTATCTCTGTTATAGCAGGTGTAGTTAGCTACTACATATGCAAATGGCTGAGCAGAGATGAATAGACAGCAGCAGCCTAAACGGAATAGCTCGCCGTAAAGAGCAAGAAAACCCCAGAGGACCTGACCCTCTGGGGTTTTCGTTTTTTTGCCCTATGGACAATAGCAGCTTTCCTTAGCTGTTTTTATCATACTCTGTTGATGGAAAAAAGTCAACGAAAATCTTGTGCGTCAACTTTGCGAAAGGAGAGCGATAAATATGGTAAACAGCGAGCAGAAAAAAGAGTTGGGCGAAAAATGGTTTGAGAAGTTGCAGGAGGAGGTGGCCGAGGCGACGCCGGAGGCCTTTGAAGATTTTCGCGCAATGATCGATCCGGATGCGATGGGGCCGGATGGAAAGGAGGGAATCGTCGATGCAGATTAATAAGCTCTTAACACCGTACAACTACAGCAGCGGTTCTGCCAACCGCATCCGCTACATCGTCATCCATTATGTGGGGGCCACCGGTGGCGCGGAGGCTAATTGCAAATATTATGCGAGTAAATATATTGGAGCCAGCGCTCATTATTATGTGGGATTTGACGGAGAAATCTGGCAGTCGGTGGAGGATAAAAATATTGCATGGCACTGTGGTGCGAAATCATATAAGCACTCGGAATGCCGCAATTCCAACAGCATCGGTATTGAGCTGTGCGTGCGCAATCGCGGCAGCCAGGCGGCGGACAGCCGGGACTGGTATTTTGAGGATGCCACGGTACAGGCTGCGCAGGAGCTGACTCGGATGCTGATGGAGAAATACAACATCGACGCAGATCATGTTATCCGGCACTACGATGTGACCGGAAAGATTTGCCCCAACCCCTATGTCTACAATCACACCACTCACACTTGGGCCGCCTTTAAGGCAGCTCTGGCGGTCAATCAGCCCGCCGCTGTGGGCTGGGAATATGAGAACAGGGTCAAGTATCGGTATATGAAGGAAAACGGCGAATACGCGGCTGATGAGTGGCTTGTCATCAATCATCACTGGTATCTATTCGGTCCGGACGGTTATATGTTGACCGGATGGCAGAAATGGAATGGCAGCCGGGTAGTTGCGTCCGATGAGCCGGGAGACTGGTATTTTCTGGATAATACAGCCGGAGGTCCGCTGGAGGGGGCCTGCTGGCATTCCCGGGAAAACGGCGCTCAGGAAATATGGTATGTTGAATAAAGAATGTGGCGGGGATTTTGCCCCGCCACGCTTATCATTTCTAATGCAATTTATAGGGATGCCTCAGTTGACGAAAAAAAACGATGGGCATAGAAGTATATATAAAATTTGATCTGTTCTTTTTCATATTCTTGCAGTGTACTATAGTAAGTACAGTCTAAATCATGCCAGGCCTCTCCCAGGTAATAGGCTAAAATCTGTACAGCGATATTACGGGCTTTTCTTTCGTTCATAATTTTACCTCCTGACTTTAGAAATAAAAAACATTCAATCTGTATTGAATGGGAGAAATGCGGTTAGCAACACATTAGTAACAAATTTTCAAAGAACCCTTGTATTTTCAAAGGATTATTTCCCCAAAAATGTAAGATAATTTTAAAGCATAATTCCTCCCCATATGGTAAACTAGATTTGAATGGCGGTCAGGAGCAAGAGTATGTCCTGGTGGTTTCCGCATAATGTTAATGTTTACGGATGAGGGAGGATTTTTTATGTCTGAAATCAGTATCCTGGTAGTGGATGATGAGAAGGAGATCGCAGATCTGGTGGAAATATATCTGGTCAGCGACGGATATAAAGTATTTAAAGCGGACAATGCGCAGAAAGGGCTGGATATTCTGGAGAAGGAGACTATTCATCTGGTGCTGCTTGACATTATGATGCCGGGAATGGACGGACTTGAGATGTGCCGAAAGATTCGGGAGACTAATAATATTCCGATTATCATGCTCAGCGCCCGTTCGACGGATCTGGATAAGATACTGGGACTGGGAACTGGGGCTGATGATTATGTAGTCAAGCCGTTTAATCCGCTGGAACTGACGGCGCGTGTGAAATCGCAGCTTCGCCGTTACACCCAGCTGAATCCTCAGAGCAATGCCGGGATGTCAGAAAAGAATGAAATATCAATCAAGGGACTGATTATTAATAAGGATAATCATAAAGTGATGGTTTATGGCGAGGAGATAAAGCTGACGCCTATTGAATTTGACATTCTGTATCTTTTGGCTTCCAATCCCGGACGTGTGTTCAGCACAGATGAGATATTTGAAAAGGTGTGGAACGAAAAAGTCTACGAGGCAAATAATACCGTTATGGTACATATCCGGAGACTGAGAGGAAAAATGAAGGAGGATACCCGGCAGAATAAAATCATAACAACTGTCTGGGGGGTAGGATACAAAATTGAAAAATAAGGATATGAGCAAGCGATTCCGTACGCGGATGGTAATGAATATTTTTTACAGCGCTGTTATCGCATGTCTTATCGAGGTTTTTCTGGTAGCTAATGTCTCTATGATTACTGCATATCTCCGTGAGACGAGATATGCAGACTCATTTTTTCTGCAGCTTCTCGAACTTGATACTTTTATGATGCTGATCTATGTTATTTCGGGGATTGCTATTTTTTCTGTAACATTTTTGGCATTGCAGGAAAAAGCAATGCGCTATATAAGTCGTCTTTCGGCCGCTGTCCAGAATATTTCCGAGGGAGATCTGAATACAACTGTAGAAGTAATAGGAGATGACGAATTTTCAGCGATGGCAGTCAATCTCAATAAAATGGTGGGAGATATTAGGAATCTGATGGATAAAGAAAGGGAAGCGGAGAGAACCAAAAATGAGCTGATAACCAACGTCGCTCATGATCTCCGCACACCGCTTACTTCTATTATAGGATATCTGGAACTTCTGTCCGGAAAAGTGGAAATTCCTCCGCAGATGCAGAAAAAATATATCGATATTGCCTATGCGAAATCCAAGCGCCTTGAAAAGCTGATAGAAGATTTATTCAGTTTTACAAAGATGAATTACGGCAAGATGACAATGCATGTTTCAAAAGTAGATGTGGTAAAGCTTCTGAGTCAGCTTCTGGAGGAGTTTTATCCGAGTTTCGTAGACAGAAATCTGTCATATGAGCTCCAGAGCAATGTTCCTGCCAAAGTAATTACAGCTGATGGGAATCTTCTGGCACGGCTTTTTGATAACCTCATAAATAATGCTATCAAATATGGCGCAGATGGCAAAAGGGTGCTGGTAAAAATACATGCTGTGGAGAGTACGGTAACGATTTCTGTGACAAACTACGGGTATGTAATTCCGCCGGATGAGCTGCCGCTGATTTTTAATAAATTTTATCGCGTTGAACAGTCGCGCTCAACAAATACGGGCGGAACGGGACTTGGACTGGCGATTGCCAAGAATATTGTGGACATGCATGGCGGTTCCATTCAGGTAACCAGTGATCTGGATGGAACTGTTTTTGCCGTCAAGCTGAAAACAAACTTTGATGTCAATAAAGAAAATTTTGACACGCCTTAAATCAGGATTGTTTGTATCCTTCAGGGGCGGGGGAGGATGATTGATTCCATGATGTGGAAGGGACAGAAAATGTGTTTGAGGACAAGAATTTATTTTGTGAGCTTCCTTCTGCTGTTTATGCTGGCAGGTATATTTTTTCTTCCGTTTACAAGCAGGGCGGAATCTGCCAAAGAGACCGGGACTGTAGGGATGGATGTTTTATACGGGTTCGGCAATACGGCAAAAAGCGATCGTTATCTCAGAGTGTCAGTTGCGCTGGATAATCAGGGGGAAACTGATTTTTCAGGTAATATAGAAATCCTGACAACTCAATCCAGCCGGGAGATTTACCAGTATTCATATCCTGTTTCTGTTTCGGCAGGAACTGAAGAGAAACGGGAGTATTATGTGCCATTGGGGATTGATGCCGATCAGATGTTTGTAAGTCTGACAAACTCATCGGGCAGGGAGATAGTCAAAAAAAGGCTGAAGCTTAACATGAGCCAGGATAATACTGAGAGTTTTGTCGGTGTGCTGAGTGATAATCCGGAGGCGCTTTCCTATATGGATGATGCGGGTATATATTACGGTTCCATCCGAACCAAGCTGGTCTATCTGGATCGCGCTACTGCACCGGAAAATGCTCTTGGTTATGACCAGCTGGATCTGGTAATTATTTCTGATTTCAATCTCGACAGTCTTTCGGATCAGCAGTATGCGGCACTTGGCCAATGGGTTGATGACGGGGGCGTGATTTTGTTCGGCGGGGGCGAACGCTACAGAGACAATATGGGAAAATTCGCACAGGACATCCTGGATTATCCGCTGACACAGGCGCAGCTGACGGAGGTTGATCTGAGTGCGGAGAGATCCCAGGATCAGACTGTACAGACAACCCTGATGATCCCCTGTGTTGACCTGAATATCAGAAATGGAAGTTCTCTGATGCAGGGCGAAAGCTTTCCGCTTTTAAGCTATGTAAATCGGGGAAAGGGACGGATTGCTGCTGCGGCGTTTGCTCTGGATGATATAGCGGAATTCTGCAGAAATACACCGTCCTTTACGGAGAAACTGTATACAATGGCAGTCGGAGAGAAAAAGGTTTCCGAACTGTCGCAGGAGGAGTTTTTTGGATTTTCCGGTCAGTATTTCAACCTTCAGAGCCTTATCAATACAGGAGATGCGGGACGTCTGCCCAATGTTCTTCTGTATACGATAGTTATTGTGATCTACCTGGTTTTGCTGGGCCCTGTGATTTATCTTTTTCTTAAAAAAAGGGGAGTGCACCGTTATTATCTGGCCGGCGTGACCGCGTGTGCTCTGGTATTTACGGGAATTATCTATATCATGGGACTGAAGACCCGTTTCAGGGAACCGTTTTTTACGTATGCTACCATTATTGATACATCGCGGGAAGAGGTTACCGAGGATACGTATATAAATGTGAGAAGTCCTTACAATAAACCGTATTCTGTAAAAATAAAGCCGGAGTATGAGATTCGTCCGGTTACCAAAAGCTATTATTACCAGGCGGTTACGGCTCCTGATTTTACAGGAAATGAGGATTACAGAACCGGACTGCAGTTTTATGAGGATCGGACTGAGATACGTATTCGGGATACGGTTGCATTTACTCCCAAACTATTTACTCTCAAACGGCGGTTTGCACAGACAGAAAAAATGGGCCTGGAAGGAGAAGTTACTCTGTATGACGGCAGCGTAAGCGGTCATCTGGTAAATCATTTTGATATGGCGCTTGAAGGTGCAGTTCTTCTCACTTATGGTAAAGCCATTCTTCTGGGAGATTTACAGCCGGGACAGGAGATTGTTCTTGATGGGTGTGAGGTTTTAAATTATCCTCTGAGTTATTCCTATGTTCTGGCACAGGCGGCAACAGGAGGGGATCAGTATACAAAAGTGGATGTGACGGATAAGGGGTATCTTCGCTCTCAGGAGAGAAGCCGCCTGATGAGCTTTTATCTTAATTCAGAGATGGCAGATTACACTTCCAAGGCCCGTGTGGTCGCATTCAGTCCCGATAAAAATCAGAAAATATTTCTGGCTGCGGATGCGCAGGTAACAGAGGGACTTACAATGATCGTTCAGGAGATAGATCTTAACCGGAAAAAGGATGGTCTTGTGTACAGGAATGTTCTCGGACAGAAGCCCAATGTCATATCGGGAAATTATAATGCACAGACAAATACCATGTATTCCTCGGAGCCTGTGGAGGCTGCTATCATAGAATATTCTCTGGGCAATGATCTTATTATTGAGAGGGTAAATTTTGAGACACTCTCCCGGCAGTTTGTGGAGAATGCCCAGTATCCTTATCTGAAGGCGTTTTCGGGCTCCATGTATTTTTATAATTATGATACGGGACGAAATGATCTTGTGGAGCTTAAGGAAAGCTTTACAGCGGAAGAACTGAAGCCTTATCTGTCTCCGTCCAACACGCTGACAGTTAAATATGTGAGTGAGGGAGACGGCACGTATGGTTTTGAAAATCATCTGCCCATGCTTTATGTCATCGGGAGGGAAAAGTAATGCTGGAGATAAAAGACCTTCGAAAAAAATATGGCAATTTTCAGGCGCTTGACGGATTAAATCTGGAGATTGCGGATGGGGAGCTTTTTGGATTTGTGGGACCAAATGGGGCCGGAAAAACGACTACTCTGAAAATTATGGCAGGGCTTTTGTCTCCTGATGAGGGATCTGTTCGAATGGGAGATATGGATATGCTGCAGGACAGCCGTGCTCTGCGGATGAAGATAGGATATGTTCCCGATTTTTTTGGTGTATATGACAACCTGAAGGTATCGGAATACATGGAATTTTTTGCTTCCTGTTACGGAATCCTGGGTCTCCAGGCAAGAAAGCGCTGTTCACTTCTGCTGGAGCAGGTTAAGCTGGAAGATAAGGCGGATTTTTTTGTGGATGGGCTTTCCAGGGGAATGAAACAGAGATTATGTCTTGCCAGAGCTCTGATTCACAATCCGGATATTCTGCTTCTGGATGAGCCTGCGTCCGGACTTGATCCGAGAACAAGGGTGGAATTTACCCAGATTTTGAGAGAACTGCGGGATCAGGGTAAGACACTGATTGTCAGTTCACATATTCTGTCTGAACTTTCGGAGCTTTGTACGTCCATCGGCATTATTGAACAGGGGAAAATGGTGCTTCAGGGAAGCATGGAACAGATTTTTGAGCGTATCAATTCCTCTAATCCGCTTCTCATTTCTGTATTCAGCAATAAGGAGAAGGCGCTGACAATATTAAAGAGCCATCCGTGTGTGCAGACAATTGCTGTCAGGGGAGATGAGATTAAGCTGGGATTTATAGGAGATCGCCAGGATGAAGCAATGCTTCTCCAGCAGCTGATAGATGCGGATGTTCTGATAAGCGGTTTTATGAGGGAAAAAGGAAGTCTTGAGACTTTGTTTATGCAGATTACGGGTCACGAGGAAGAAAAGGCGGTGTTGAAGCATGAAATGGAATCCGGTATTTAGACGGGAACTGACAGTCGGCAGCCGCAGTATTCGTATGGCTGTAATTCTGGTAGTGTTTAATGGAATTCTTGCGGTTGTGGCACTGTTTAATCTGTATTCTGTTATGGAACAGGTAAAAATCACTGCGGAGATCCAGTATTCGCGGTTTCTGGATTTGTATACATTTGTGTCAGCAATAGAATTTATTATGCTGATGTTTATCATGCCGGCTCTGACAGCCAGCAGTATCAGCGGAGAGAGAGAGAGGCAGACACTGGAGCTTATGCTGACGACGACCATGGAGCCAAGAGAGATGGTAATGGGAAAACTGTATTCTTCTCTTACCACAATGCTTATTCTTGCGGTGTCAGCGCTCCCTATTCAGTCACTGGTATTTGTGTATGGCGGGATTACGGTAGCGGATATAGGTTTGCTGTTTCTGTGTCATGGCATTGTGGCGGCTCTGACCGGCGGCATAGGACTTTTCTGTTCATCGTGCTTAAAGCGCTCCACGATCTCTACTGTATGCACTTATGTTATTCTCGTGCTTCTGGTTGCCGGGACATATGCAGTCAATGTTTTTGCATACAGAATGGATCTCAACGAAGTCAATTCTTATGTGTCTGCACTTGCCTCTACAGTTCGCAGAGCCAGCTCGGGAGGTTTTCTGTATCTGCTTCTTCTGAATCCGGCTGCAACATTTTATGCTGTAATAAACGGACAGGCCGGCAGCGGAGATCTGCGCAGCGTATTTGAGCAGTGGTTCGGAGCGATGCCTGATAACTGGGTTACGGAACACTGGATTTTTGCAAGTCTTGCAGCACAGCTTATTCTGGCAGTTATTCTGATTGCGGCAGCAGTCTGCACAGTTACACCGTGGCGTATGAGACCGCACAGGGAGAGAAGACCGGTTCGCCGCGCAAAAGAGAAATATAAGCTGAAAACAGCTGATTAGGAAAAAATGGATTTCCTGACAGAAATAATGCAATGAGGAAAAATGCAGGAGGAAAAAAGGAGTGAAGTCCGAAAATAAAGAAATGCTCAGGATCGGGTGCCATCTGTCTTTTGCCAGAGGGTATCTGGCTATGGGCAAGACAGCGAGGCAGATTGGGGCAACCACGTTTCAGTTTTTTACAAGAAACCCCCGGGGAGGAAGTGCAAAGGCTATTGATCCGGAAGATATCAGAGCGTTTCTGGATTTCTGTGAGGAAAACGATATCAAACAGATGCTGGCACATGCTCCGTATACTTTAAATGGATGTTCCGGCACACCCCGTGTCCGTGAATTTGCCAGAGAGACGATGAAAGATGATCTGGAGCGACTGGAGTATACGCCGGGCCTCTGCTATAATTTTCATCCCGGAAGTCATGTGGGCCAGGGAACAGATAGCGGAATTGAATACATAGCTGATATGCTTAACACTGTTATGTGGCAGGAGCAGTCTGCGATTGTGCTTCTGGAGACCATGGCGGGAAAGGGAAGTGAAATAGGCGGCTGTTTTGAAGAGCTCCGGGCGATACTTGACAGGGTACATTTTCCTGAAAAGATGGGAGTATGCATGGATACCTGCCATGTGTGGGATTCGGGGTATGATATTGTAAATAATCTTGATAATGTACTGAATAGATTCGATCAGATTATAGGCATTGAAAAACTGCGGGCCATTCATCTGAATGACAGTATGAACCCTCTGGGCGCCGGAAAGGATCGCCATGCAAGAATCGGGGAGGGGCATATAGGATACGAAGCGCTGTGCCGTGTCGTCTGCCACCCGCTTTTGCGGAAGCTTCCGTTTTATCTTGAGACGCCCAATGAACTTGATGGCTATGCGCGTGAGATTCATATGATGCGTGAGGCCTGGGAAAAGACACGATAGACAGTGGAGAAAAAGGGAAAAGATATCTTTCTGCTTTTGATGCGGCAGAAAGATATCTTTTTTACCGGAGATTTTTATCCGGTTAAAACAGAGCGTTAATCAGGAAACACAGCAGGATTCCAATAGAGACGGGGAGAAGAATTGCGGCTACCGTCCATCGGATACTTCCTGTTTCTTTTTTTATGGTAAGGCATGTAGTCGAACATGGCCAGTGGAACAGGCAGAAAACGGCTGTGCAGACGATGGTTTTGAGAGTCCATCCCTGTGCAGCGAAAATGCTGAACAGAGAAGCAGGATCTGCCGGCTCTGCCAGGGTACCGGTCTGCAGATACCCCATCAGAATAATGGGAAGAACGATTTCATTGGCAGGGAAGCCAAGAAGAAACCCGCTTAAAATCATTCCATCCATGCCTAAAAGGCGGCCGGGGACATCCAGAAAAGTGGCCAGATGCATAAGGAGGCTTACGTTATTTACCTGAATATTGCTCAGCAGCCAGATGATGAGGCCTGCAGGGGCAGCAGCGCAGACAGCGCGCGCCAGGACGAAGAGGGTCCGGTCCAGGACGGAGCGGACAATAATTTTTCCCGGCTGAGGACGCCGGTATGGAGGCAGTTCCAGAGTAAAAGAGGAGGGCACACCTTTAAGAACTGTCTTTGACAGAAACAGAGAGGAAAAAAGAGTAGCTGCGACTCCTAAAAGGATAAAAAAAGTCAAAATGGCGGCAGCTGCCAGGGAGCCGAAGGCTTTGCCTGCGCCGAGAGACGCCATGGTTATAAGAGTAATAAGAGTGGGAAAACGGCCATTGCAGGGAACCATAGAGTTGGTCAGAATGGCTATCAGCCGTTCCCGGGGCGAGTCGATGATTCTGCAGCCTATTACTCCTGCCGCATTACAGCCAAAGCCCATGGCCATGAGTGGTCAATGCCTGCGTGTCCTGCGGCTTTCCAGCTGCTGCTGGCACAGCATAAAGTCGTCTTCTGAAACGATGGGGGGATGAGTGTGGCGCACAACGATGCGCTTTTTTGGAGGTACTGTCTGGCACACAGAACTTTTAAATGATATTTTTTTTGTTTTTCCCTGCACCATATCTCCCATGTATACCGGATTGTGAAGCAGCTTTATGATTGTGTTGGCGGTCCAGAGACCTTTTCCCCGGGGAGCTGTACCGGTACCGGGATGTTTCAGAAAGCGGTAACGGGAAGGGCATGGGATCTGCCGGTCATTAAGTTCTTCGGCCAGAGCGGAGGGAAGGCAGCCGCTGCAGGCGCGCTGAAAAAGAAAAGCCACAATGGGAGCGGTTTCGGGATCCGGGAGGAGATGCCGGTGTTTTCTGCCAACAGCTTCATAGCCGTAAGGTGCAAAGTTCCCGATATAGGATCCGTCTTCCATTCGGGTAAGAAGTGCGGAGCGGATTTTTCTGGAAATATCGCGTGCGTACATTTCATTAACTACATTTCGGAAAGGGATCCAGTCGGAATTTGAAAAGGCCGAGTCGTACCCGTCGCCTACGGCAATAAAACGTACACCGTAACGAGGGAAAACAAGCTCTGTGTATTCTCCTGTTTTTATGTAATCGCGGCCCAGGCGGGAGAGATCCTTGGTAAGAAGCAGATGGATTTTTTTGTTTCTGATATCTTCGATCAGGCGGGAAAATCCGGGTCTGTCAAAGCTTGTTCCGGAATAGCCGTCATCTATATATTCCCGTTCAATGGTAAAATGATGCTCTTGTGCGTAGCGCAGAAGAAGTTTGCGCTGATTTGATATGCTGAGACTTTCTCCGGAGCCCTCATCATCTTTTGATAGTCTGAGATAGATGGCACCAAAAGGAGGGGAGGAGGCATTGATTTTCAGAGAGGGGTCCAAAGCTGTCTGGTCACAGGAAGCGGAGAGATTTTCGGGAAAATATTTCTCAGAAATAAAATCAGTCATTTTTACACCTGTAAGATCAAATGTTTATAAAATGTATGCGTTTTAATGCCTGTTATTTCTCAAAGAAATAGAAACATTCCTGTTTACAACATCATTAAATTTCAATTAAAACCGTTTCAAAATGGTTGTTTCGCAAAGGTAAAGATAGTATGATAATCGTATTAAAACAAGAGCATTGAGACGTTTATCGAATAGAAAGAGGAATGAGTATATATGGCGGTACAGATGACGGGCTTGTGTGAAAAAGGGGCGAAGCTTCTGTGGGAGCAGTGTAACGAGGAGCTTTATTCCCAGGGACTTACATATCTGCAGGAGGCTGCTTATGCGGGAGATCCGGAGGCGTGGTTTTTTCTTGGACGCTGCTACAGCTGGGGAGACGGAACGGTTGGCTTTAATGAAAAAAAAGCCTATGACTGTTATAGAAAGGGAGCTGAAGGCGGAAGTGCCAGAGCTGTTCTGGGGGCTGTGCGTGCGGGTCAGTATGACGGGGAGATGAAAAAGGCAGCGGTTCTGACACTGGAAGAAAGTTATCAGGCGGTTCGGGATGCGGCTGAAGCGGGCGATGCGTTCGCTGCCTGGCAGCTGGCTGAGGCTCTTGAGGGGGAAACGCTTTTTTCTGTTCTTCCTGAGGAAGAACGGGGAAAATCCCGATGTCTTGTATGGTACGAAAAGGCAGCGGAGGCCGGAATTGTTCCTGCCATGGTAAAAATGGGGAAATGTTTTCTCAATGGGCAATACACAGATAAGGATCTTTCCCGGTATATTGAGTGGGCTGACCGGGCGGCTGCGTGCGGAAATGTCTGGGGGCTGTACCGTATGGGGCTCTACCATGAAGAGAGAGAAAATGATGATGCTGCTTTTCAGTATTTTCAGGCGGCATTTCGTCAGGGAGATGCAAAAGCGCCCCTTCGTCTGGGACGTATGTATTTATCCGGACAGGGAACAGCAAGAGATGTGGCGAAAGCAGTCGAGTGTTTTAAGGAGTCTGCATCGCGGGGGGAGACGGAAAGCTATACAGAGCTCGGAAATATTTTTTATCGGGACGAGATAGTTGAACGTGATGATGAAAAGGCTTTTTACTGGTACAGCAAAGCATATGCTGCAGGCCATGAAGAGGCGGCGCTTCCTCTCGCGCGTTTGTATCTCAGACATTCAGAAATTCAGGATTATCAGAAGGCGGAAAAACTGCTGAAGGAGGCGGCAGAGGCGGATACAGACGGACAGGCATGTCTGGCGCTGGGGAATTTCAGCCGTGACGGGCTGGGAGGTGCCCCTGATATGGACAGCGCGGTTTCCTGGTATGAAAAGGGTGCTGAAATGGGAAATCCGGAATGTATGGAGCTGTTGGGCTGCCTTTATTTTCAGGGGGAAGAGGGGATAGAGACTGATTATGAAAAGGCATTTTTCTGGCTGAACAGGTGTTATGAAATGGGAACGCTCCAGTCCTACTCAAAGCTTGCTTATCTGTATTTGAAAGGGGAGGGCTGTGAGGCTGACGAGGAGAAGGCGAGAGAATTTTTTGAGAGGGCAGCTCAGACAGAGTATGATGGATATGCATTTTATGAGCTGGGCTTTCTTTGTGAAAGGAAAAATGAGTCGCCGGAGGATCTGGAACGGGCAGCCGAGTATTATCAGAAGGCTATTGAGATGGGGAATGAGAGCGCTGTCCGCCGTTTTTCCCATTTTAAGAAAGGGCTTTTTGGAAAGTGGAAGGTAACGTATTAGACTGGCTGTATTGACGAAGCACATGGTAAGGCATTGCTTGCCGCAGGCTTTGCATTTCTTAAAAGCACAGTCCATATTGAATGCTGCCCGGGGCAGATAGCCCAGGTCCTCTAAAAGAGTAAAAAGCGGGAAAAAAATAGCCATTGGAGGAAGCATCACAGAGACTACCCATGCAACAACACGATATATGCCATATACGGCTGAATCAACCAGCCATGCCGGTGCACCTGCTGCGGTAAGAAGTGAGGCGAGGCGAGGTTCAATTCCGAACAGAATATCCCACAGAATGGCGGATGGATAGTTTGCACCGGTAATCGTGAGCCAGAAAATGATAAAAAGCAGAGCCAGCATTATCAGACTCCCTGTTACGCGTCCGGTCATAAAACGGTCAACACGCTTCTGATGCTCCATGTAATCCGGGTTTTGAAAGGAAACTGTGCGGGAAACAAGTGCCTCAGGGGAAAACTCTGCAACAGGGCAGGAGGCCTTTGAACAGAAACATCCATTGCATCCCGGGCAGAAATGACATTGTGTGCAGTTCATCTCTTCCCGGCAGATTGAGGCAATGGCTTCTTTTAGAGGTTCAATGCCGTGTCTGTCCCGGGCTGTGCAGGGAATAACCGGAATGGACAGTTCTTTTTCCATAGCTTTAAAATCAACAAGTATCCCCTTCTTTTTTGCTTCATCACAGAGGTTCATGCAGATAAGGATACGGCCCGGACACTGGTTCCCAAGATCACGGATCTGACTTAAGAGACGAAGGCCGCGTTCCGGACAGGTCGCATCACAAACCAGAATCAGAAGATCAGCTTCTCCGGACAGAATATAGTCCCGGGCAATTCTCTCTTCTTCTGAGTGAGTCCGGAGAGAGTAGGTTCCCGGAAGATCCACAACGGGACAGCTGATGCCCTGGAAACGGAATGTTCCGGATGCGCAGGCAACCGTTTTGCCCGCCCAGTTGCCGGTTTTCTGCCTCAGGTGGGTCAGCGCATTGAAAATAGTACTTTTCCCCACATTGGGGTTCCCCGCCAGTGCGATTGAAAATGAATGAGGCTGATTCATAGGCAGTCTCCTTCCGTCAGTCTGTTTTTGCCGCTGTCAGCGGCATTTTTTTTGCATGAGGGAATATCAGCGGCGGACACAGGCGTTTCGGAAGGTTCTGAAACCAGTACGATTTCGGCATCTTCGCGGCGAAGAGCTATAACAGTTCCTTTCACAAGAAAGGCAGACAGTTCATCCTTGCCCCGTTTCAGAACGCAGGTTACACGTGTCCCTGGCTCAAATCCCAGATCCAGAAGCCGCATTGAGACAGGCTTATGGTCAGACAGCCAGAATATTTCAGCACTTTGATCTATATTTAATTTACTTAAAGGATACAGCAAGGTAATCACATCACAGAAAGACAGCTTTACTAATTAGATATGTGAAAAGCTTACGGGTGTTACAGGAGAATTGGGATCTCCTGATCAATCTGGATAGAATCAGGTGTAATGAGGCAGTCGAATGCCATCAGATGAACACCCTGGCGGGAGGCATCACGGAGTGCTTCTGCGAATTCCGGATGAGTTCCCTCATTCGGGGTAAAGGCGTGTATCCCCTTCATCTGAATTACAAAAAGGAGAGAGGCGCCAAAGCCTTCTCTGGCAGCTCTGCAGAGTTCTTCAATATGTTTGACCCCGCGCAGAGTAGGGGCATCGGGAAAGCTGGCTATGCCATTGTTTTCCAGTGTCACGCCTTTGACTTCCATAAATGTCTGCTTTTCATTTTCGCAAAATGCCAGGTCAAAGCGTGAGGAGTGAAAGGTAACTTCTCTGCGCAGATGTGAGACATGCTGAAAAAGACAACAGTTTTCAACCCACTGATACGCTGCGGTATTGGGAGCCTGTGAGTCAATATTGACCAGCTGCCTCTCATGGCTGAAACCGGCGTTTTCTTTATATACCCCGATGACAGAATATTCTGTTTTCCGTCCCGCTTTCCGGGCATCCGGATGAAACTGCAGAACAAGTTCGCTGCCCGGCAGCAAAAGCTCTCCCAGCCTTCCGGTGTTTTTTATATGACAAATCTCTTCTTTTCCTTTAATTTCAACATGGGCAATAAAACGGTTTGGTCTCTTTATAAAAAAACCTGATACAGTGTGTTCATATTTCATAATTGTGTCCTCCATTCAGACAGTATAGCGTACAATCAGAAACAACGCAATCTGTCCGGAATTCTGTCAGCAGTATTGCATGAGAGACTGAAGATTCAAAGCGCTTGCTTCTTGCGTGATATCATAAAGTGTGATAAAATCTGGAATCAGGAAATTACTGCCCAACCGGCGGTAAATTGCTGTTTAGTACCACTTAAGAAGGTGGAGATGACTGAGAGATGGAAAAAAGCGGATGTCCCTTCTGTGTAAGCAGAGGATTCGGCGAAAGAGAGGATGGAAAGCATGGCGATCAACTATAGCAGTACTCGTGGAGGAGAGAAAAATGTGACGGCGTCCCAGGCAATTTTACAGGGACTGGCAAAGGATGGCGGCCTGTTTATGCCGGACAGAATTCCGGAGCTGGATTGTTCCCTGGAAAAGCTGTCCCATATGACATATCAGGAAGTTGCTTATGAGGTAATGAAGCTTTTCCTTACTGATTTTACGGAGGATGAACTCAAAAGCTGTATTTCCCGGGCATATGACAGCAAATTTGATACGGAGGAAATTGCTCCTCTTGTGAAGGCAGATGGGGCGTATTATCTGGAACTTTTCCATGGCAGCACTATTGCATTTAAAGATATGGCACTCTCTATTCTGCCGCATCTGATGACTGTCTCCGCGAAAAAAAATAATGTTGACAACACAATTGTGATCCTGACAGCTACATCGGGAGATACGGGAAAAGCAGCGATGGCCGGTTTTGCTGGTGTGGACGGCACAAAAATTATTGTATTTTATCCCAAGGACGGAGTAAGCCGTGTACAGGAACTGCAGATGCTTACACAGAAAGGAGAAAATACAAGTGTTGTAGGGATATCCGGCAATTTTGATGATGCCCAGAGCGGTGTGAAAAAAATTTTCGGAGATACGGCTTTTGAAAAAGAGCTGGCAGCCAGGGGGTATCAGCTTTCTTCAGCAAATTCAATTAATATCGGACGCCTTGTTCCGCAGATTGTATATTATGTATATGCATATGTGAAACTTCTGGAGAACGGGGAGATTGCTGACGGAGAGCAGATCAATGTTACGGTTCCCACCGGAAACTTCGGAAATATTCTGGCAGCTTATTTTGCTAAACAGATGGGGCTTCCCATAGCGAAACTTATCTGTGCATCCAACGATAATAAGGTGCTGTATGATTTCTTCCGGACAGGTGTATATGACCGCAGAAGAGAATTTATACTTACATCTTCCCCGTCCATGGATATTCTGATTTCCAGCAATCTGGAACGGCTTATTTATCTCTCTGCCGGCTCTGATCCGGAACGGACGAAAAAACTGATGGAAGAGCTGTCGAAGGATGGAAGCTATACGGTATCTGAGGATATGAGAGAACGCATGACTGATTTTGCAGGTGGGTTTGCGACGCAGGAAGAGAATGCAGAAGAGATCAGACGTCTTTATAAAAATACGGGGTATCTGATTGATACACATACGGGTGTGGCATCCTGTGTGTACAGAAAATATGTAAGGGATACCAAAGATCAGACAAAGACGGTAATCGCTTCAACAGCCAGTCCCTATAAATTTTCCAGAAGTGTGATGGAGGCTGTTTCCGGGAATGTGGAAGGAAAGGGAGAATTTGAGCTGATCGAAGAGCTTGAAAAGGCTTCCGGAGTTCCTGTTCCTGCTGCTATTGAGGAGATCAGAAATGCTGAAATTCGGCATCATCGCCAGTGCGCTCCCGATGAGATGGAGAAGGTTGTTTCAGATATTTTAAAATAAAGCAGACGGGCCTGTGAACGGCCTTTCCAAAACGATAAATTTGGTATATAATAAACCATAAATCATTGCTGGCCGGAAAGAAAACCAGAGCCGGGCAGCAGAATAAATACAAGGAGGTTCGTATATGTTAGTAAATGCAAGAGATATGCTTCAGAAAGCCAGGGAAGGAAAATATGCAGTAGGTCAGTTCAATATTAACAATCTGGAGTGGACAAAGGCAATTCTTCTTACCGCACAGGAGCAGAACTCTCCTGTTATTCTTGGTGTTTCTGAAGGCGCCGGAAAATATATGACAGGTTTTAAGACGGTTGCGTCCATGGTGGCGGCAATGATTGATGAGCTTGGCATCACGGTTCCTGTGGCCCTGCACCTGGATCATGGTACGTATGAGGGCTGCTATAAATGTATCGAAGCAGGTTTCTCTTCTATTATGTTTGACGGATCTCACTACCCGATTGAGGAAAACGTGGAGAAAACGAAAGAACTTGTAAAAGTCTGTGCAGAAAAAGGCCTTTCCATTGAAGCTGAGGTAGGTTCTATCGGAGGCGAAGAGGATGGTGTTGTCGGAATGGGAGAGTGTGCGGATCCGGATGAGTGCAAGGCTATTGCCGATCTGGGTGTAGATATGCTGGCTGCCGGAATCGGTAATATTCATGGAAAGTATCCGGAAAACTGGCCGGGGCTTAGCTTTGAAACACTGGAAGCTGTTAAGGAAAAAGTGGGAAACATGCCTCTCGTTCTTCATGGCGGTACAGGTATTCCGGCTGACATGATTAAAAAGGCTATTTCTCTTGGTGTTGCGAAAATCAATGTAAATACAGAGTGCCAGCTTGCATTTGCGGATGCAACACGTAAATATATTGAGGCGGGAAAGGATCTGCAGGGCAAGGGCTTTGACCCGCGTAAACTTCTTGCTCCCGGAACGGAGGCTATCAAGGAAACAGTTAAAGAGAAGATGGAGCTTTTTGGCTCTGTTGGAAAGGCCTGATGTTTTTTAAGTCAGACAGAATCGTCTTGCAGGGGAGTATAAGATGAGTGATGTGATTAATGTGTCAGAGATCTTTGGCAAAAATGTATTTAATGATGCTGCCATGCGGGAGCGCCTGCCAAAGAGTGTGTACAAGAAGTTAAAACAGACGATAGAGGATGGAGAGGAGCTAGACCCTTCTATTGCAGATGTCGTGGCCCATGCGATGAAGGACTGGGCGATTGAAAGGGGAGCTACGCATTATTCCCACTGGTTCCAGCCACTGACGGGGGTAACTGCCGAAAAGCACGATGCATTTATTTCGGTGCCGGATTCCAATGGCCGTGTGATTATGGAATTTTCCGGAAAGGAACTTATTAAGGGGGAGCCGGATGCGTCCTCATTCCCATCCGGTGGGCTGCGTTCCACTTTTGAGGCCCGCGGATATACGACATGGGACTGTACTTCCCCGGCTTTTCTGCGTGAAGATACACTGGGGGTAACACTGTATATCCCTACCGCGTTCTGTTCTTATCGCGGGGAAGCTCTGGACAAAAAGACGCCACTTCTTCGTTCCATGCAGGCTATCAATGAGCAGTCTCTGCGGATTCTCCGTCTTTTTGGGAATACTACATCTAAACGGGTAATCCCTTATGTGGGGCCGGAGCAGGAGTATTTCCTTATCGACAAGGAGAAATATCTGCAGAGAAAGGACCTTATTTATGCAGGAAGAACCCTGTTTGGCGCCATGCCGCCCAAAGGGCAGGAGATGGACGATCATTATTTCGGAAGTATCCGTCCGCGTATCGGCGCTTTTATGAAAGAACTGAATGAAACTTTGTGGCGTCTTGGTGTGAGTGCAAAGACGCAGCATAATGAGGTGGCACCGGCCCAGCATGAGCTGGCGCCTACATATGGCCAGGTCAATGTGGCAGTGGATCATAACCAGATGGTTATGGAGACGATGAAACGGGTGGCCGGACACCACGGCCTGACGTGCCTTCTTCATGAGAAACCCTTTGCCGGAATCAACGGATCCGGTAAGCATAACAACTGGTCTCTGACCAGTGATGATGGGATTAATCTGATGAATCCCGGAGAGACACCTCATGAGAATATTCAGTTCCTTCTTGTTCTTGCCTGTATTATGAAGGCGGTAGACACCCATGCAGATTTGCTGAGAGAGTCAACCGCTATTCCGGGAAATGATCAGAGGCTGGGAGCAGCAGAGGCTCCGCCTGCCATCATTTCCATTTTCCTGGGGGAGCAGCTGGAGGATGTTATTGACCAGCTTTGCAGCACGGGAGAGGCGGCACATTCCAAGCAGGGAGGCGTCCTGAAGACAGGAGTGGCGACGCTGGCAGACTTTACCAAAGATGCCACAGACAGAAACCGTACTTCTCCGTTTGCGTTTACCGGCAATAAATTTGAATTCCGTATGGTAGGTTCTTCGGATTCCGTATCATCTCCCAATGTGGTACTCAATACTATTGTCGCGGAGGCTTTCAAAGAAGCAGCGGATGAGCTTGAACAGAGTGATGATTTTGACAGTGCTGTTCATGATCTGATAAAGAGGCTTTTTGTAAAACACCGTCGGATTATTTTCAGCGGCAACGGATATTCTGAGGAATGGGTTAAGGAAGCGGAACGCAGAGGGCTTCCCAATCTGAAGGCAGGAATTGATTCTGTGGAGGCGCTTCGCACGGAAAAGGCGGTGCGTCTGTTTGAGGGATTTGGCGTTTACACCAGAGCAGAACTTGAATCCCGTGCTGAGATTGAGTATGAAGCGTATGCCAAGACTGTTAACATCGAAGCCCGCACTATGATAGATATTGCCGGAAAGCAGATAATCCCGGCAGTTGTGAAATATACGACACAGCTGGCCTCTTCTCTGACTGCTGTTCGGCAGGCATGTCAGGAAGCTGACGTGAGTACGCAGAAAGAGATACTGACAGAGACTTCTTCTCTGCTGGCTCAGATGAAACAGGCTCTGACAAACCTGCAGGAAATAACAACCCGCGCTGCCGCAATAGCAGATAATAAAGAAAGGGCTTTTTCATATCTCAGAGAGGTGGTTCCTGCCATGCAGGAGCTTCGCGCGCCGGCAGATAAGCTTGAAATGCTGGTAGATAAAGAACTGTGGCCGTTCCCGAGCTATGGAGATCTGATTTTTGAAGTCTGATGTCTGTGCAGAGAAGGAAAAGTATCTGAAAAAGATAATTCTGAGGATATATAAATAACCGGGACCTGACAGGAGATTACAGGTTTGAATTAATCTTCTGTCGGGTCTTTTTGGGCTTATTAAAATTAATTTAGAGGGAGAAGATGATGATAAAAAAGAAAGTATTAGGTGGAATATTTGCAGTTGCCATGCTTGCGGCTGTAGTTGGATGCGGAAGCGGGCAGACGGAGGAATCTTTGTATGCTTCAGAAGAAGCGTGGGCATACCTGGAGACGGACGAAAGTGCGCCGGCCGATGTGTTTTTCATTTGTCCCACAGTGTATGGAGGGGAAGAAGACGTATTTAATATGCCTATGGATGATGAGGAGAGCAGGGAAAGCTTTGTAGGGGCAATTAATATGGAAAAGGGAATCTATGATCAAAATTGCCGCTTCTTTTCCCCTTACTATAGTCAGGCGGGGCTGAATGTTTATGAAATGCCGGAAGAGGAACGGGAACCATATCTTTCAGAAGCATATGAAGATGTAAAAGAAGCCTTTATTTATTATATGGATAATTACAATGATGGACAGCCTGTTATTCTGGCGGGTTTTTCTCAGGGTGCAGATATGAGTATTCGTCTTTTGAAAGACTGTTTTGCGGATGAGGAAATAAATGATCTGCTGGTGGCATGTTATGCTATAGGCTGGAGAATTACAGAAGAAGAGCTGGAGGAATATCCTCATTTGAAATTTGCAGCCGGAGAGGATGATACAGGTGTGATTATTTCCTTTAACAGTGAAGCGGAGAATGTCAGCAGTTCTCTGATAATTCCCAGCGGAACAAAAACAATGGCAATCAATCCGCTCAACTGGAAAACTGACGGAACGCCTGCGGATAAAACAGAAAATCTGGGTGCCTGTTTTACTGACTACAGCGGAAATATCAAAACAGAGATTCCAAATCTGACTGGTGCCTATATTGATGTAACTCGCGGTGCCCTGAAGGTACCTGATGTATCACCAGCTGATTATCCTCCGGTGCTTTCTGTTTTTTCGGAAGGAGAGTACCATCTTTATGACTATCAGTTTTTTTACCGGAATTTACAGAAAAACACAGAGGTTCGTCTGAATGCTTATCTGGACGAACATAAAAAATAAGCCGTGGCATTGCCACGACTTATTTTTTTAACGTCCGGGCCCATTTGTCAGTCCGGGCTGAATTGTATTTCTGTCATTATTGGAAGTACTTCCCGGTGCGGAGGAAGAAGACGATCCGGGGGCCATGCTGTTTCCGGAAGTCTGACCATAGGAAGTACCGGTGCTGTACCCGCTGCCCGGAGCAGGTATTGAACCGGTATTTCCGGATGTTGTGCTGCCGGTTCCGCCAGTCGGATCTACAACCGTAACACTGCCTCCCGTTGGCGCACTTCCGGTCTGGGATGTTGCTCCTGCTCCGGAAGCTGAACCGGATGATGATCCGGAGGTAACATTGCCAGAAGAAGATGCCGATGAACCGGTCGTGTTCATAACCGCTTCAGGATCAAAATAGCTGTCAGTAATTCCGCTCATGCCGCTGGTCTCATTCTGGCAGACTCCATTCTTATCAAATGTGTAATTAACATTATTAATTATCCGGGAAACATTTGCTGTCATTTTTCCTGTTTCCGGGTCAAGATAATAATATTTTCCGGACAGATTAAGCCAGCCTTTCTGCATATGTCCGTACTGATCAAAATAGTACCAGTTTCCGTCAATCTGCTTCCAGCTGATGGACATGTCTCCGGATTCCCTGTCCATGAAATATGTCTGTCCGTTGCTGTCATTAAGCCATCCGGTCAGCATCTTCCCCTCATGCAGATAGTAATATTTTTTATCAATAAGCTGCCACCCGGTCAGCATCTGTCCATTGCTGTTCAGATAGTACCAGGCGCCGTCCAGATACTGCCATCCTGTCCGCATTGCACCGTCTGAGCCAAAATAGTACCAGATATTATCTATCTGCAGCCAGTTCTGTGCCATTGCTCCATTATTATTGAGGTAGTAACGGGAACCATCCACATCAATCCAGCCTCTGAGCATTTCTCCTGTTGGATTAAAATAGTACCAGGTATTATCAACCTTGTACCATCCGGTAGCCATGCTGCCGTTGCTTTTCAGATAATAGTAAGTATTGTCTCCGACTTTCAGCCACTGTGTTACCATTGCTCCGTCTGTGTTCAGATAGTAGGTTTCGCCGCCTGTCTGTACCCATCCCGTAGCCATTTCTCCCGTCTCGTTAAAGTAATACCATTTGGAATTAGAGGAATCCTGCATCCATCCGGTAACCATTTTTCCGGTTGAATTATTCAGATAATAATATTTATCCCCTATATGAACCCATCCTTTGTACTGAGTTCCATCGTCTTTCATGTAATACCAGCCATTACCGTCGTTGACCCATCCGGTCTGTTTCTGATAATTGGCATAATAGTACCAGTTTCCCCCGATTTGGCGCCACTGGTTTTTCGGGATAAGAGAGCTGAAATCTTTGTAGGAGAAATTAATATCCACATCGCCGGAGACGCCTGAAACTTTACCCTGATTTGTAGCCTGCCACATAGACACATTGGAGTAGGATGGCTTGGCCTCGTATCTGGCTGCCCATACATCGTATTTTACTTTTGTCATGTCAATCTTGTCAGTAAGCCAGTAATCATTGGCATAAAGCATAGGATAGTAGCCGGCGTCCTTTATCTGGCCACAGAAAGCATTGATAATATCAGCCAGGAGAGAGGGCGATAGCGTACTCATGGCGGGAGCTTCCACATCAAACACCACAGGGTAGGAAACGGGATAATCTTTAATCAGATTCAGAACAAAAGCGGCCTCTTCCTTTGCCATTTCCACGGTAGTTGCGTAAGAATACAGATATACTCCAACCTTTAGTCCGGCGGCCGATGCTCCTTTTACATTCGTATCAAAATATGGATCCACACCGTTGTCATAACGGGCCCCTACCATTACAAACTGAATATCATCTGCGGCCACCGCATTCCAGTCGACAGACTGTTTCCAGTGGGATACATCAATTCCTCTGGCAACAACACCGGCAATAGTGCTTCCATCGCTTCCTACATAGACACCATTTGATTTGGTCCATGAAACGGAAGCCAGACCGGGTATGGCTGCCCCTATACTCAGTATTGTTATGAAACAGGCCATTCCTGCAATCCGGAAGGTTTTTCTGAAACTCATGCTTTTCCCCCTCTTTTGTAACGTGTTCAGCAATATATAATATGACATTAAATATTGTAGCACATTTTATGGTATTTTTTTCTAAAGGTTTTATTACAATTGTGCCTCTGGCCGGTATGAATAATTGTGCTGGCAAAATGCGGGCTTATTTCAGAGACAGAAGCTGAAGACGCCGGATTTTTTTATAATACTGTTTGGCATAATGATACATGACGATTGTGTAGTCTCCGAATTCAATCCCGTTGGAACTTTTATAAATGGCCCATAACGCCCACAGAAAGCCGCCAAGGGCTGCATAAGAATAAAGTACAAAGCGTTCCTCTTCTGAGGGGTTGCGATCCAGATAAATGGTAATCAGCCGATCAAATTCTTCTTCTGTGTAATACGAATAAATACTGCACATAGAAACATCAATGAGGGGATCATGCATTCCTGCATATTCCCAGTCAATCAGGCGAACAGAGCCGTCCGGCAGAAAGAGAAAATTGTCAGCGACAGAGTCTATATGAGAAAAACATACAGAACGATTCAGCTTTTTAAGCCGCGTCAGGAGCTGATCCATCCATTCCCGAACCTGCGCATAATCCTCAAACAAAATGGATTGTCGGTGGTTGCACAGTTTTTCATAAAAATCAATTCGGCTTTTCAGGTCAAAGGAGTGCCCCACCTTGATGCCTGATTGGTGCAGCCGGCGCAGTACAGACATGCAGGCTGTCATATCATTCCAGCTTCTCGGATCTGCATTTCGGGCGCCTTCATAATACCGGGCAATTTTGTAGCCGGTGGCGCCGTCAAAATAGATGATGTGCTCAGTAATGTCAAGCGGTGCCACAGCCTGGTAAACTGCTTCTTCCTCCTGTCGGTTGATCAGAAGCTTCGTTCCCGGACCGGGTATACGGCATATATATGAATTTCCCTTAAGTTCAAAGAGGAAAGATTGATTAGTCATTCCCGATTTCAGGCAGCGTATATTGCGGATTTCTGATTCATTTGTATGGAAGACAGAGGAAATAATCTGGAGCGCCTGATTATCAGAATGATTCTGATATCTGGGGTCAAAATGACGGAGCTCTTCCAGATTCTCAAATTCATAAACCTGATTTTCAGGCTGAAAGTTCATATATATTTCCAGCTTGTCAATATGATTCATAATAACATGTTCCCAGTAATGCTGTTCCGTCCCGGGACGGAAATAGTCTTTTTCAAGGAACGGTATGAATGTATCAGAAAAAGAGCGTGAGAGGAATGCGGGGCCGTACATGACCCAGGAATTTTCCCCTCCTATGGAGACGGACTGAATTCGTCCCTTCTTATTAAATGTCAGACACCATTCTGAAGTTTCTCCGTCCGTATGAACAGACGAATACCAGGCCCCGCACTCGTATTGATGAAACATGTTTTCACGCAGCCAGTTATCAGACACAAGAAGATACATATTGCGTCCGCGGAACAGTTCCCGTGCATGATAAAAAGTAGCCAGTGTGTTTTTGCAGGCATATTCCGGGTTGTAGAGAAGCTTCACATTATATTTATCTATGAGGTATTCAAATTTTTCTTTCAGATACCCCACAACAATCGTAATGTCTGTAATGCTGGCTTCATGGAGCTGCCGGATCTGGCGTTCAATCATGCGCTCACCGAAAACCTCCAGAAGGCCTTTTGGTGTTTCATATGTGAGGGGAACAAAACGGGAACCGAATCCTGCGGCTGTTATAACAGCCCCGTCAACCCGGAACTGTTCAAGATATTCCATCCCTTTTGCAGTAACAGCGTATTTCCCGTATTCGCTTCCACCGGTAATCAGACCTTTTTCCATACACATACTGACCAGATGATTCGTACTTCCAAGGGATATGCGCAAAATGGACGCCAGCTCCCGCTGAGTAATTTCAGAGTTCTCATAAACACTTCTGCAGACTATACCATATCGATCCATTTGGAACCTCCTGAGTGGTTTTTTTGAATATGAATATTCGTAACAGTTCAGGCATGCATCTTCTTGCCCGCTTACAGCGGACAAGAAGCGCCTGGCTGAACTGTTACGAATATTATGGTTTATAAAAGGCATATAAACCATTCTGAGGATATTTTGAATAAATGTTCAAAAAGTATAAATAAAAACAATATGTGAACATTATAACATAAATTGCGTTAAAGTAAACGGAAATTCTTAAGATTGCACTAATATAAAAACAATTTTCATTTAAAAAGTAGTTTCTGTAAAAAATCCGTAAGAAAATGCACAGAGAAATGTTATGGTATTTTGTCTGAGCTTATATTATAATGTGGGTGTATCGGAGGTAAGGCGTACTTCCTGGAAAACATATCAGTAGTCGTAATGAAGGCAATATTTCACTTTAAAACAAAAAGTTGGGGATTTTGTAAAAAAACTATTGATAATTTTTCATATCCGAAGTATAATGGCCTCGTAATGCAGTTAGGAAATTCGAGAAAAAGTATTTCAAAAAGAAAAAAGGAGAGTGCATTAATTATGAGAAAGCAGACTAAATTAGTTGCAGTTCTTTCTGCAGCAGCTTTGCTCGCAATGGGTGCTTCCATGACTTCTTTCGCCGCTGGTTGGGAGAAAGATGACGCTGGAATCTGGCACTACTATGACAGCGACGATGAGATGGTTTACGATGAGTGGCAGAAGGACGGCAGCAAGTGGTTCTATCTGGATGAAGATGGCAATATGCTGACCGATGCATGGGTAGACGATGAATACTATGTAGGCGAAGATGGTGCTATGCTGGTAAATCAGTGGAAGAAAACCTACGCTGATGAAGACCAGGATGATCCGGATGAGGATGGCGAGCACTGGTACTACTTCGGAAGCAAGGGTAAAAAAGTTGTAGATGATACAAGAAAAATTAACGGCAAGACCTACCTTTTCAATGAGGATGGCGAAATGCAGTATGGCTGGCAGGAAGTAGATGGCAGCGGCTACTACTTTGGCGGCGAAGATGAAGGATGGAGAGCTGAGAATCAGTGGCTCTGGCTTGAGAGATCCGGTCTTGTAGATACAGACGAAGATGAGCAGGATCAGATCTTTGGATGCATCGATGACGATGATGATATGTGTGACGATGAGGGATGGTATTGGTTCCAGTCTTCCGGTAAGCTTTATAATGGAGCTTCCAAAAAGAAAATCAACGGAAGATACTATATGTTCAATGAACATGGCCAGATGCTCTATGAGTGGATCAACGGTTCACAGGTTGAGCGTGGTTCCAACGCACAGCTCGATGGCAGCAACAGTAAAGCTTCTGCAGCTGATATGCTCTATTACAACGTAGTAGAAGAAGGCTGGAGAGGCGATGGCTGGTATGAGATCGATGGTTCCGAGGATATGGGAACAGATACAGATACCGACTGGTACTACATTGACGATGGTGAAATTACTTACGCAAAAGCAGAGGATAAGGCTGCTAACGTAAAAGATGGCGACGATGATGTATATGTAATGCGTAAGAAGATTAAAGCCAGCGGAAATAAATATTTTGCATTTAATGAAAAAGGACAGATGCTGACTGGTTTACAGTATGCAGCAGATGACGGTGGATTCTTCTACTTTGACGAAAATGGTTACCAGAAGACAGGCCGCGTAACAAGCGTTGAGTGTGAGGATGATGATTATACATTCTACTTCAATACGACAAATGGTAAGAACGGTCTTGGTTACACCGGAGAGAAAGATGGTTATCTGTACTTCAATGGTAAGAGACTGGAAGCAGATGATGACTATCGCTTCTACTTTGTAGATGGTTCTGTTTATCTGGTAAATACAAAGGGTAAAGTACAGAAAGCTACCAGCGATGGCGGCAAGAAGTATGATGACATCGAAAACGATGCATACAACGGCGATGAAGATGTTGTAGTTAAGACAAATAAGAATGGTGTTGTTGAGTCTATCGACGGAGAAGATATCGATACACTCATTGCTGCAATCACATGGAACACTGATTACAAAGAAACAATGGAAGATAAGAACTCTGCATCTATAACAGTTCCGTTCATTGCTCTGTATGATGGTGTTTATACCTACACAAGCCAGACAGAAACAAAATGGATTAATAAATAATCTGTAGGCTGAATGTCTATAATTTATATTTAAAAATGCTGTTCCCCGACTCTGTTTAATGGGTCGGGGAATTTTATTATGGGTCGGACAGACCCAGTTGAGTGTGCAAGTGAGTTTCTCAACAGAGAAATGAGCGCACACGAAATATCAACCACCCGCTTTGCGGGCAATGTCGTCAACTTAAGTGTTATGCAGGTGTTTTTTTGAAATTCAATGGGATGGATTATTTATTTTTTCCATGAAAAATAAACCTGTCTTACAACAAGTCATGAAAGTGGGCTCTTATAGGATTTCAGTATTCATATAC
>CALWSF010000009.1 GCA_944384125.1 uncultured Lachnospiraceae bacterium
CAGGCCTTGCACAGACCTGGCTCTTATTCTCTGCAAAAAAAGTGCTGCCGCACTAATTATTTAGTGCGACAGTCCCCATATGATTCCACATACATCGGGACTGCCGTCTTAATAGGTATTCCAGTTCTGCATCGCACCGCCCTCATGGGATGGCCGGGCCGTAGCCGCATACAGAGAAAGAATTCCGTGCTTTACCTTTGGCTCCGGAGCTTTCCATTCTTTTCTCCGCTCCCTGAGCGTCTCGTCGTCTGCCTCCACATAAACTTTCTTCTCATAACAGTCCACAACGATCATATCTCCCTCTTTTACCAGCGCCAGATTGCCGCCTTCCATGGCTTCGGGAGAAATGTGTCCGACAATAGGACCATAATTGAAGCCGGAAAAACGCCCGTCTGTAATAAGACCCACACAGTCATCCAGCTTCTTTGCCAGAAGAGCATCCGTCGCCTGCATCAGTTCATTGACTCCCGGCGATCCCTTTACCCCTTCATAGCGCAGTACAATCACGTCTCCCGGATTGATTTTGTCTCCCAGGATCGCTGCTGCACAATCCGCTTCGCAGTCAAATACGCGGGCAGGTCCCCGGAACTTCCGCATATTTTCCTTTACCCCCGTCGTCCGGATAACTGCTCCGTTTTCAGCCAGATTTCCCCGCAGAATTGCCAGACCGGAGCAGTGATGCCACGGGTCTTCCAGCGGTCTTAAAACACCTCCCAGAACCGGGTGCGCCTTATCAATCACATCGCGAAGCACAGAGCCCCCCACATTTCTGGCATCCAGATGCAGATATTTTTCAATAATCTTTTCTACAGCCGGCACGCCTCCCGCAAAGTGGAGATCTACGACCGAATACGGTCCCGCAGAACGCACCCCGCAGATACAGGGAATATCCTCTCTCCTGTCGAACTCGTCAAGGGAATAGGGTATCCCGAGCTCGCAGGCCAGAGCGAGAATATGCAGCACCGCATTGCTGGATCCGCCGATGGCCAGATCTACCGCCGTTGCATTGTCCAGTGCTTCTTTTGTCATAATATCGCGGGGACGGATTCCCTGTCTGGCCAGCTCTACAGCCCTGCGTCCGCTCTCTCTTGCCGCCCGGATCCGATCCGCCATGGCAGCCGGAATCGTAGCGCTTCCCGGAAGAGACATTCCCAGCACTTCCGTCAGAATCTGCATGGTATTAGCCGTTCCCATAACTGCACAGGCGCCGGCTCCCGGGCAGCATACATTCTCCATCTCACAGAAATCTGCCGGTATTTCATCCGAAAAAGAGCCCACGTTAATATCCGGTGTAATCAGCTGCTTTCCCTGATAATTTCCCGGAAACATGGGGCCGCCCGTCAGAACAATACTGGGAATATTTGTCCTGGCCGCCGCAAGAAGCATACCGGGAATAATATTATCACAGCAGGCCGTCAGTACCAGACCGTCAAAATTGTGGACGGATGCCACAAATTCTACCGACATGGCAACCGCGTCCCGCCCGACCAGCTCATACCGCATACACTCCGTACCAATAGCGATATTCCCGCAGGTAGAGGGCGCACCAAATTCTACCGGAACTCCTCCTGCCTCCCAGACACCCTGTTTGACTGCCTCACACAGAATTTTCATCTGACCGTGTGCCGGGCTGCCTTCATTGTATGTATTTGCGATTCCGATATGCGGCTTGTTCCGGATATCACAGTCAGAAAATCCTGCTCCTTTATAGATTACACGCCGGTGCGCCGCACCGTTTCCGTCCCAGAATGGATTGCTCATGTGTTTTTCCTCCCTGTTCTCTTTTTTTACATTCTTCACTCTCAGAGCACAAGCCCATATTTCAGCCGGTCATTTTCTTCCGCAGTCAGATGTACATATCCTGTAATATGGACATCTGAGCAGGAAATCTGCGGAATTACCGCAGGATATTTTCCCACCTTCGTCTCACGCAGAACAGTTCCGAAAAAACGGCCTCCGTATACCTGTGTCTGGATAAAAGTCTCCCCCTGCTTTAACAGCCCTTTCTGATATCGGTATGCCATCCGTCCGCAGGTTCCTGTGCCACAGGGAGATATATCTACCTGGCTGTTTCCGAATATTACCTGCGCCAGATACCCCCCGTCTTTTTCCGGCCCTTTCTGGACAAACAGAATTTCATTCAGATAATTAAGCGCCGGATTCAGCGGATGGACTATTTCATATCTGCTGCTGATCGCAGCTACTATTTTGGGCATATAGTCCTGCAGAATGGGGATGCTCTCCGGTGTGATGGAAAATCCCAGCTGCTGCGTGTCCACCATGGCAAAAAAATTCCCTCCGAACACCAGATCAAAATCTACGGTTCCAATCCCGGGAACCTGAACAGACAGATCCTCCGCATAGACGAAAGCCGGCGCATTTTCCATAACAATCCGGCATGTATCGTCCTCCTGATCCTCCACACGCACGGTAACAAGCCCGGCACCGGTCTCATAGATAATCTGTGTTCTCTTTCCCGTGCGGGCAATCATCCCCGTCTCAACCAGAATTTTGGACACAGCCAGAGTGCCCGCGCCGCACATCGGCTGATATCCCCCCGCATCCATATAAAACAGACCGTAATCCGCCTCAGCTGCCTGCGGCTCTGTCACAACCGCGCACATAAGAGACGGACAGCCCCTCGGCGGCTGCAGAATACTGTTTCGCAGATGATCATAATGTGTCTTCATGTACTCCATTTTATCCGAAATAGTTTTTCCCCGCAGCGGGGGAATTCCCGACATTATCAGCCGTACCGGCGAACCTGTCGTGTGAGCATCCACTGCAAAAATAGATAAAACCTGCTTCACTGTATCCCTCCCTTTGTCACTTCTCTTTTTTCTCTTTACATTACTCATTTATAATCAATGTATAATCATATTACTATCTTCATTTATCTTTGTCAAGTATTTAAATATATTTACAGTTGCATCACTTTTATATCAATGATAATATATGAATAACAATTTTTATGGAAAAGTGAGGAAGCAATTTGTACAGCAATATAGATATTCAGATACTGCGCGCCATTCACGCGCGCGCTGTGCCAACCGGAGCAACCGCCCTGACCGGACAGCTCCACATCCCCCAGGCGACCATCGGCCGCGTTATGAATCAGCTGGAGCAGGAGGGTTATCTTCAGAAAGTCAGCAACAAAGGACGTATTCTCAGTGACAGGGGAATCGCCTATCTGAAAAGTGCATCTGAGCGTCAGAACAGAGAAGAGGCGGCAGACAGTCTGATACGCTCATCTTCTTCCCTGTCACTGGACAGACTGATTGAAATTCTGGAAATCCGCGAGGATCTGGAACGCCGCTCTGCCCGCCTGGCATGCAGGAATGCGACAGACTCTGAGCTGGAATCCCTGAATGGAATTATGCTGGAATATCTGTACGACATCAACAACGGCGGGGACGGCTCCTCACAGGATCTGAAGTTTCATCTGACCCTGGCCCGTTATTCCCAAAATAAAACCCTGCATCAGCTTTTAACCCTGCTTTTGACGACACACCACGCATATGCCGATTTTGCTTTTCACTCTGAAAGCTTTCTTATAAAACAGGCTGAGGGACACCACACCATCATACAGGCTCTTATAGAGCGCGACCCTGATAAAGCGGCAGATGCAATGGCAAAACACCTGGATAATCTCCTTTTTTCACTCCGGGAAAAAGCCGCAGCGAACGGAACACAGCCGGAAAATTCTCCCGAATAACAGACAAAAACAGGATAGCCGACAAAGTCCGTATACTTCAAACACCGGATTTTATCGGATATCCTGTTTTCTTCTTTGAATGCATCTGACAGCCAAAAAGACGGCACTGCCTGCCGCGCTCCGCCACATATGCCGGATTAAAACTTTTTCTATGCCCCGTATTTTTCCTTAAGATATCTTATATAATACCGGGGAGAAAAATCCTCTCCCGTGACATCGCGCAAAATAGCGCGGCTGTCCTTAAGCTTTCCGTACTGATGAATCCTATCCCGCAGGTATTCTCTGATATCCCCAAGCTTTCCCTCTCGCAGCAGATCCTCCACAGGGATCTCTTCTTTCATATGGTAATAAATCTGTGCTCCGAAGGCACTTCCCAGCGCATAGGACGGGAAATACCCGAAAGAACCCTGTGACCAGTGTATATCCTGAAGGACTCCCTGGCTGTCACTTTCCGGACATATTCCCAGATATTCCCTGTATTTCCCGTTCCACACTTCGGGAAGATGATCCACATCCAGTTCTCCTCCGATGAGCATTTTTTCAATTTCGTACCGAACAAGTATATGAAGTCCGTAAGAAAGCTCGTCCGCTTCTGTCCGTATCAGGCCGGGTACTGCCCTGTTGACAGCTGCCATAAAATCGTCAAGGGGTGTGGAAGCCAGCGGTTCTCCAAATATTTCTCCGATTTTTCCGTAAATCGGCTCCCAGAATGCACGGCTCCTGCCGATTATATTTTCATAAAACCGTGACTGGCACTCATGCATCCCCATAGAGGCCCCCTGTCCCACGGGAGTCTGTGTCAGATCATCGCGGATTCCCAGCTCATAAAGGGCGTGTCCCGCCTCATGTATCACTGAAAATACAGACGAATCAATTCTCTTTCCGTAATGCGTTGTAATACGGACATCATGGTTGTGCAGATTCGTTGTAAAAGGATGGGCGCTGACTGACAAAACTCCCCTGTCAAATGAAAAACCCACATACTCCGCCAGAAATCTGGCTGCCCGCTCCTGTGCCGAAACCGGATAATCAGCTGAAAGAAAGTCTGTTCTGATTTTCTGTGAACGCTCTGATGCCTCCCGCAGCAGAGGAACAATATTTTCCCTGAGTTCCCGGAAAAAGTCATCAAGAATCTCTGTATCAAACCCTTTCTCGTAATCTCCAAGCATGACGTCATAAAGACTCTGTCCTTCTTTCGCCCGGCAGGCGGCAAAACGCTTCTGACAGCTGATTATTTCTCTTAAAACCGGTGCAAATGAGGCAAAATCATTTTCTTCTCTGGCTTTTGCCCATATTCCGGTAGCACGGGATACAAGCTCTCTGAAAGCACGGTATTCAGCTACCGGAATATCCTTCCACCTGGAAATTTCCTCCTCTGTCTCACGGACGACAGCCTCCTGAAGCCCGGTAAGTCCGCCCTCTTTCCGGCAGGTTTTTATCAGATCCGCAAGCTCCGCAGAAGTCACAATCTCCATATACTGTTCCGACAGGGAACCAATCATTTTAGCCGTATGCAGGGCCGCGCCTTTCGGCGCCAGAGTTTCGTTGTCCCACTCAAACAAAACCATGGCAGTCTGAAGGGCAGCTGCCCGTTCCAGAAGACGGTTCAGTTTTTCAAATGTTTCCGCCATAACTATTCTCTCCTTTGCAATTTAAGCCTTCACAGGCCATTTTTCTGCTTTGATTTAGTATGTGCCGCCGCAGCTTACACTAAACCTGATATTATCATATTTCAGCAAAAAATGACAGACACAGGTGCGGCAAGCTTTTTACTCCCTCTCCGACCGTCTTTGCCCGTGTCTGTTTTTAATCTTCTTTTTTCAGTAACAGTAATAATGCCATCTCGTTTTCAGATAAACGCCTTTTCCCTGTCTCCCTCCCGACTGCCATACAACCTGGGGCGGCAGAACGCTTCCGCCCTCCAGAAGTATTCTCGCATTGGACCAGTTCTGCTGTGTGGGCTCCCTGTAATAATTTCCGTCTCTCACACAGGAGTACTGCCCTTTCTGGAACACAACCTCCTGCAGTGTATTTGGAAAAGACGGATGATTTACCCGGTTTAATGCAACGGATCCCACATAAAGCTGTTCCTCATCCGGGCAGTTCTGCGCTTCCCCGGCCAGAAGATGAGCCATAATAAAAAGCTCCTCATCAGTAAAGGGCGATACTGCCTCTGCCGCCTCCGTTTCCTCTGGCTGGGCCTCTGTCTCTTCAGCCTTTTTCTCTATGTCTGATGCCGGCCCGGAAGGCGCATTTGCAACCTCACCGGCCCGCGCAGCGGTGGGCACCATACAGAGCATTCCTGCTGTCAGTATCATAAACAAAAATTTGCTGAGCACAGATAACTTATTTTCTTTTATTATCATAGACACCTGCTTTTCCCTCATTATTTCTTTTTTTTACTTATCTGTATCATTTATATTAACGAAGGTTATATTTTTATTACAAAAATTGTGTCTGTCACAATCCGCAGGCCTGCTTCCATTTCTCCAGCTCCGGCTTGCATAATAAAACAAAAAGCGGTATACTTGATTCAATATGAGGCCGAAGGTTTATAAATCCTGACAAACCACGGCAATTACACACACCTGGAGGGATTGCAATGATTGAAGCAACGAGCTGTGGCGGTGTGGTTATTTTTCGAGGGAAAATTCTTGTCCTTTATAAAAATTACAAAAACAAATATGAAGGCTGGGTTTTGCCAAAGGGAACTGTAGAGACAGGGGAAGACTACAAGGAAACGGCACTACGGGAGGTCAGGGAGGAAACCGGTGTCAGTGCATCTATTATTAAATACATCGGAAAAAGCCAGTATTCCTTCAATACTCCCCAGGATATGGTGGAGAAAGTAGTCCACTGGTATCTGATGATGGCTGACAGCTATTACAGTAAACCGCAGCGTGAGGAATATTTTATCGATTCCGGATATTACAAATTTTATGAAGCATATCATCTTTTAAAATTTTCCAATGAAAAACAGATCCTGGAAAAGGCATACAACGAATATCTGGATCTGAAGAAAAGCAATCTGTGGGGCAGCAAAAAATATTTCTGATGCTGCAGCAGCACCTTTTCTTTCGGTATTTCCGGACAAAAAGCGGGACTGACACTGAATTTTAACATTCAGGACAGTCCCGCTTCGCTGTCTGTATTCTTCTCTGATTTATATAATCTTCCCGGTCCGTTAATTCTGACCGGAAAAATATGCATCAAATACGGCCCTTGCAATGGGCGCTGCCACCTGGCCGCCGGATCCGGCTTCCTCTGCCAGAACACTGATGACGATCTGCGGATCGTCCGCAGGCGCATAGCCGATAAACCAGGAGTGTGTCTCCTTTCCCGTCTCAAATTCAGCCGATCCCGTCTTACCTGCTACCGTATAGGAAGCCCCGCGGAACGCAGAACCCGTGCCAATCTCCACTACCTGTTTCATCATCTCAGCCAGAAACTGGGAATCTGAAGCCTGCATAAGAGAACCGTATGCAGAAGGAATAAATTTTTTTACCGTCTGCCCCCCTGCATTTTCAACATGATCAATCATATAGGGTTTCATGAGCGTTCCCCCGTTGGCAATCGCCGCCGCAATCAGAAGATTGTGAAATGGTGTAATCTGCGTTTTTCCCTGGCCAATGGAAGTCTGCAGCTTCTCCCAGTCATCGGCCGTCCCGTCCATTGTAAAAGAACTCTGATTGTAAGGAAGGGAACAGGGAAGCGGGGAATTGAAAAGGAATTGCTCCGCAAGGCTGTGAAACCGATCGGGATCGATCTCCAGGCCAATCCGGGCAAAAGCACCGTTGCAGGAATTGGCAAACGCCTGAATGAGATTCTGGCTTCCGTGAGCCTCCCCGTGATAGCAGCGGATGGTGTAATCTCCGCTCTGATACGTTCCCGTACAGTCAAAGGTAAAATCCTGCCATGTCTGCGGATTTTCTTTCATATATTCCAGAACCGTCAGAATCTTAAAGGTTGACCCCGGCGGGTAAAGTCCCTGTGTGGCACGGTTGACAAGCTGTGCCTTCGTATTGTCCGGAGAAATCAGCTCCTCCCATTTCTCGTCTACAAGATTGGCATTGAAATTAGGCTGGGAAACCATGGCAAGTATTTTTCCGGTGTCCGGCTCCATCGCAATAACCGCCCCTCTGTAACTGGCCAGTGCGTCAGAAGCTGTCTTCTGAAGGTTTAGATTCAGAGTCGTTATTACATTGTCCCCCAGATTTTTTTCTCCCCGCAGTTCATTTACCACTTTTTCAAGAAGATTTACGTGAGATGAGAGAAGATAAAAATTGGCCAGAGACTCCAGGCCTGTCTTTCCGTTTTTGCCGGAATATCCGACAGAATGGACAAACAGATAATCGTACGGATAATGCCTCGTCTCCGTTCCGTCAGAATTTCTTATGGTCTCTGCCAGAACCGTCCTGTCGCTGCTGAGTATTGAGCCCCGCACAATGCGATCCGAAAACTGATCAAGACGCGCATTATAGGAACTTCCTATCACATTTTCACTTCTGAACTGGATAAACCACCCGAAATAAACCGCCATGAGGAGAAATATGCCCGCGATGCCGTATGTCAGTCTCAGTATGTTCCGGTTTGACCGGGCTCTGGAATCTGTCTCACTGCGCTTTTTCATTTTCCTCCTCCTCTTCATTTCTTTTCAGTATATACAGGCCCTGGATAACGCCAAACAGAATAAATGTGCTGAGAATCGAACTTCCTCCATAGCTGACAAACGGAAGTGTTACACCGGTTGAAGGGATGAACTTTATTACGCCTCCGATTGTCAGAAACACCTGGACCACATATACAATCCCGAAACCAAAAGCAATCAGCCGGTAAAACAGTGCCTGCATCCTGGTGGCAATCAGCATGAACTGCATGAAGCACCCCAGACAGATCAGAATGATGCAGAGAGCATAGATTCCCCCCATCTCTTCCGATATGGCTGCAAATATAAAATCCTTCTCAACAACAGGAATTTTGGAAGGCATACCCTGATAAAGCCCCATTCCGAACCACCCGCCGGTTCCAATGGCAAAAAGCGACTGGGTAATCTGATACCCTTTTCCCGCAATATCCGCCCAGGGATCCATCCACGCCTCAACTCTGACTCTCACATGAGAAAAAAGGGAATAGGCAATCACAGCCGCTGCAGTCCCGCACCCCATCCCGGCTCCCAGATACAGCCAGCTCCCGGTGGCAATAAACAGCATGAGCAGATAGGTAATAAAGAAAATCAGAGCACTTCCCAGATCCTTGGAAAGAACAAGAATCAGCACATGGGCTGCTGCCGCGCCCGTGGTAATAACAATATTTTTAAAATCAACCGACCGGTAAAACATTGTCGCCACAAAAAACACAAAACTTAACTTTACAAACTCCGATGGCTGGAATGCAAAACCGCCTATGGAAATGGAAAGCTGTGCACCAAAACTGGAATTTCCCATAACACAGACTATAACGAGCAGGAGCAGCCCTATTCCCCCGTAAACCCACGGAATTTTGGAAAGCTGCCATGTCCGGTCTATAATGTAGGGAATTATCATTGTAAGAAATGCAGCCACACACACGATCGCAAACTGTCGGACAGCCCGCTCAAAGGAAAGGCGTGACAGCATGATAAATCCCGTGCACAGAAGCATACACGTATTATTCAGAAGCAGGCGTGAGGCATTGCGGTAAAACAGAGTATAAAAAACAAGATAAAGCGTAAAAAACAGTGCCTGAGCTCCGAAAAATACAAGCATGGTCTGACTTTCCGTCCACAGATAGGAAACCACCCCGGCCAGAATAAGGATCAAATACATGGAAACCGTCTGAAACCGGCATACTCTCCGTCTGGAATACTCATCCGTCATCGCAAAAAAGCGAAAATTATAACAGGTATAGATCGCAATCAGGAGAATAATCAGATACTGGGACAGTGTCGTTATAAGATTAACCATAGCCTTGCCTCCTCTCCTATCTCCGGTCTGCTGTTCAGACTATTCTACTCCCCGCCTGAAGTGTCCCTTGGTAAACTCCCCGGAAAATTCTCTTTCCTCCCCGTGGCAGAATACATCTGAAAATGCCCGCAGTACCTGCCTGCACCGGTTTTCGTCCTCCACGGTAAATGAAAGGCGCAGGGACCCCGGCTGCAGTTCGTCAATTTTTTTTCTCTCCCCCAGAAGGGAAAGCGGACTGGAATTATAGATTATATTATAACATAAACGGCATTTATTTCTTACCGGAAAATCTTTCCCCATCCGATCCCGCAGATAAAGAAGTCCCGGCCTGCGGCTGCACCGCTCCACCGTCTTCTGCATGCACTGTGCCGTGACCATAGCCGGAAGAAAACCATATACCATAAGTTCTGCCCCGGCGCATCCCCGCTCCGCCAGTTCCCGGCTGTTCAGCTCGACAGGCAGAGTAAAACGGATATTTCTGTCCCCGGCCATCTTTCGGATCATGTCCTCTGCCTTCCGGTTCATGGTGTAAAGGCTGTAGTCCGCAAGCATCGGCATGTCCGGCGCAATCTCTGACAGAAGTTCCAGTTCCTCCCAGGAACGCAGAAGAACCCCGTCAAACCCCGCCTCTTTGAAATGTCGGAAATTCTGTTCGAAATATTTTCCCGTATCCTCACGGAAAACATGTGGAAATGCAAGCCAGCATTTCTTTCCCGCCTCATGACATTTCCGAACCGCCTCTCCCCAGTCAGAAGGGGCAAAATCAGCACTGTCCAGAAAGACGGCCGACACCTCGCAAAATTCAAGTACCGTTTGGAGAAGTACCGGATTTTCCAGAGAAACCGTGAGGCGATGCCGGGCGCTCTTCCTGTCAGAAGCACTGACACATTCTGTTCTATCCGGCTTTCCTGCCCGCAGATTTTCTCCGGTTCTTCTCCATGAAGAAAGGATCTCTTCCTCCAGCCTCAAAAATGCCGTCCTCCTCAGTTCATTGAGCTCCTGGAGAGGCACAAACGGATTTCCCTGCACCTCAATATTAAGCTCCGTGAAGCAGAACGGAGAATTTCCTGTTTTTTCCAGCTGCTTTCTGATACGCTCCTCTGTGAGCGGCTGATTTCTGGCAGTCTGAACCGGAGCCCCTTCTGTTTTTATCTGTGTGACCTCTCCTTTAAGCCTGTCATAAAAGGAGAGTGAAAGCTCCATGGGCTTTCCCTCACAGACAAAAGCCCGTCCTTTTACCGCCCCCTGCTGTTCTGCCTCCACATACGTCCTGTCCAGGAAACGATACAGCTCCCTGTTTTCTTCCCGGAAAGCAGGTTTTTCTTTCAGAACTACCATATCCCGTCCGTTGCGGCGTCGATAATATCCGTCAGTCTGTCCGCCCCTGTCAAAGAGATCCAGAAGTTCCGTGCGATCATGCGGATCCACCCGGTACCCCTCTCTGCCCTTCTCCAGATAGAGATCCACATATTTTCTGTAAATACGCACAACGCCTGCCGTATAGCGCGGGCTTTTCATCCGGCCTTCAATCTTCAGGGAATAGACGCCCGCATCCAGAATATCCGGAAGTATATCCAGAGTACAGAGATCCTTAAGGCTCAGAACGTATCTCTCATCCTTTTTATTTAACGAGGCGGCACCTCTTCTGACTTCAAAGGGAAGACGGCATGTCTGTGCGCAGCGTCCCCTGTTTCCGCTGCGGCCCCCGATAAGACTGCTGAAGAGGCACTTTCCTGAATAACAGTAGCACAGGGCCCCGTGAACAAAGCTCTCGATCTCGGCTCCTGTTTTCTCATAAATGCGGCGTATCTCTTCCAGAGAAAGCTCACGGGCCGTCACAATGCGGGAAGCTCCCATCCTCTGAAGCAGGGCAGCGCCATCCGGTCCCGTGATCGTCATCTGTGTGCTGGCATGGATTGGCAGAAGCGGAAAATTCTCCCGGATAAAGGAAAAAACTCCCATATCCTGCACAATGGCGGCATCCAGTCCCTGTCTGTAAAAGGGCAGAAGATACTCATACATTGACTCCAGTTCTCTGTCCTTCAGAAGAGTATTGACCGTCATATACAGACGGCATCCATGCAGATGCACATAATCAATAGCCTCCAAAAACCCTCCCTCATCAGGATTCTCCGCAAAGGCCCTGGCTCCGAACCGGGGACCGCCCATATAAACCGCATCTGCTCCCGCCGCCACAGCAGCCCGCATACTCTCCACCGAGCCGGCAGGAGCCAAAATCTCCACTTTTCTTTTCATCACGTTACTCCCTGTCTCTTTCCAAACAGACAGGCTGATGCGCACAGAAAATAGTTTTTCTGCTTACATCAGCCCTCCTTTATCCCTGAGCCGGCTTTTCGCTGTCCGTCTCATTCTTTTTCTCTGCCTCTCCGGAAAGCCGGCAGCACTTCAGCTCCTCCCTGGTTTCCTCCAGCTCTTTCCGCAGAGTTTCCAGCTTCATCTGAGTGCTGACAAGCTCATGCTTCAGCCGGTAAGTCTCCTTTTCCAGCTCCTCTTTCTGGACTGCCAGGGTTCCCGCATGCTCTCTTTCCTTAAAATAATCATCTGCCAGATTCAGACAGAGCATAATATTCTGATAATCCTCCGGCTGCTTCAGAAATCCTTCCTGCCGGCGAAGCACTCCCAGCTTTTCATTGAGATAGCTGGCCACCTGCTGAAGATAGCTCTCCTCCTCCAGTCCTCCCAGCGTATAGATCCTGCCGCCGATTAAAACATCCGTATAATTCTTGGAATCCATATATCCTTCTTCTCTCCCGTATTTCACTGTCACTCTCCGGACGGTATCTCACAGCCCAGGTGGCGATATGCAGCTTCTGTCGCCACCCGGCCTCTCGGCGTCCGGTTTATAAAGCCGTTCATGAGCAGATACGGCTCATACACGTCCTCCAGCGTCCCGGCATCCTCGCCCAGAGCAGCAGCCAGCGTGTCCAGCCCCACCGGTCCCCCGGAAAATTTGTCAATCATAATATGCAGAAGCGCTCTGTCATTGTTGTCCAGCCCGAGCTTATCCACATCCAGTATATCAAGAGCAAAATTCGCCACATCCCGGGTAATAATCCCGTCATATTTGACCTGGGCAAAATCCCTTACCCTTTTCAGCAGCCGGTTGGCCAGCCGGGGAGTCCCCCGGGAACGCCTGGCAATCTCATAAGCTCCCGCATCGTCAATCTCCACATTCAGAACCCCGGCGGTTCGCAGCACAATCGTCTTTAATTCCTCCGGTGTATAAAAATCCATTTTCTGGACAATTCCAAACCGATCCCTGAGCGGAGCGGTCAGAAGCCCGGCCCGCGTCGTTGCCCCCACCAGCGTAAACTTAGGGAGATCCAGGCGGATTGAGCGCGCCGATGAATCCTTTCCCAGCATAATGTCGATGGCGTAATCTTCCATGGCCGGGTACAGAACCTCTTCCACCTGCCTGTTCAGCCTGTGTATCTCATCCACAAAAAGAACGTCGCCTTCCTGAAGCCCGTTGAGAATAGCCGCTATCTCGCCCGGCTTTTCGATGGCCGGTCCCGAAGTTACCTTCATCCGGACTCCCATCTCATTGGCTATAATTCCGCAGAGAGTGGTTTTTCCCAGACCAGGCGGCCCGTAAAACAGCACGTGATCGAGAGCCTCTCCCCGCGATTTGGCCGCATTTATAAAAATGCGCAGTGTGGATTTGATCTTTTCCTGCCCGATATACTCATCAAGACACTGGGGACGGATACTGCTCTCAATGCGCCGATCTTCCTCTGTTATATCCGTTGTAATGATTCTTCTGCTCACAACTGCCACCCTCTGTTACAAAAATGCCAGATATTTGAGAGAGGCCTTTAACACGGCCTCCGCATCCATATCCTCTGTGATCGTGACGTTTTTTACCGCCCTTGTCGCCTCCAGATTCGTGTATCCGAGCGCCACCAGAGCCTCCACTGCCTCTCCCGCTGCCCCGCCGGAAAGTACAGCAGCCGCAGGTGCGGACGGCGTGCCTGCAGATGCAGGCGCAAGAATCTCCTCAGCGCTGATTTTATCCTTCAGATCCAGAATAATCCTCTGGGCCGTCTTGAGCCCCACACCGGGCGCTTTTGAAATTGCCTTTGCATCCCCTGTAAAAATCGCCAGACGCAGATCCTCAAGACTGAGAGCTGAGAAAATTCCCATAGCTCCCTTGGGCCCTATTCCATTTACCGTGAGAAGCCGTCCGAACATCTCCAGATCCTGGCGGTTCAGAAAACCATACAGGCTCAGCTCCTCTTCCCTGACCTGGAGAAAGGTATGGATCTTTACCTCTTCTCCCAGAGGAGGCAGAAGCTCCAGCACGGAAAGAGGGACAAAAATCTCTATCCCTATCATCCCTGCCTCCACAACAATCCTGTCTTTTCCTTTTTCTGCCAGTATTCCTCTCACGTACGATATCACAGCATTTCTCCTATGTTCTGTCCGTTTTCTACCTCCAATATCATACCATAGAGGGGTTTTCAATGCAAGAAATATCGAACAAATGTATGTTTTCCGGATTTCAGAATCCTGAGAAAGAGGGAGCTGTCAATCCGGCCCGTTTTCTTTTTTCTGTTTTTCTGCTATACTGACAGAGTACGCTCAGAAAAAGGAGGTTTTGGCCCATGAAAACCATACAGAAAGAATTTTTTCCTTCTGTTTCCTATCCGCTTAACCGGATCGGGAATCCGGAAACCACAGTCTTCTTTGATATAGAAACCACCGGCTTTTCCCGCACTCACGACCATATCTATCTCATCGGCTGTGTCTGGCAGGATAAGACTTCGTGGCAGATGATACAGTGGTTTGCAGAAGATGCAGCGGACGAGACAAGACTGCTCTGTTCATTTTTCCGTTTTTTAAAAAACTTTCAGTTTCTTGTACATTTCAACGGAGATCGCTTTGACATACCCTTTATCCTGAGCCGGTGTTCTGAGCATGGGCTTGACTTTTGTTTTGACGCACTTAAAAGTGTGGACATATACCGGCTGATCCGTCCTTTCCGCAGACTGCTGGGACTTGAAAGCCTGAAGCAGAAAAGCATTGAAAATTTTCTGGGACTTGAACGTACCGATCAGTACAGCGGAGGCGAGCTCACAGAAGTCTACAGAAAGTACCTGCTTACAAAAAACAGCCGCCTTGAACATCTCCTCCTTCTCCACAACGAGGATGATCTGAAAGGGATGCCTGACATTCTCCCGATCCTCTGTTATCCCGATTTTTTCAGAAGTTCTTTTTCCTTCTGCGGTCAGAAGCTTCGGGAAATTACAGACTATTCAGGCAAAAAAGAAAAAGAACTTATCCTTACATATAAAAACCCTGTATGCCTTCCGGCCAGAACAGAATTTTCTGCCGGGATTTTTCTTCTCTCCCTGAACGAAAATCAGCTCACGCTGTCAGTTCCTCTGTTTGAAGGAGAACTTAAACACTATTATGAGGATTACCAGAATTACTACTATCTGATCTATGAAGACTGTGCCGTCCACAAAAGTGTGGCACAGTACGTTGACAAAAGTGCCCGGAAAAAAGCGACTGCCGGGACCTGTTATACAAGAGTAAACGGACTTTTTCTGCCCCAGCCTGCCCCGCTCTGGAAAGAATGCCTGAAAACAGACTGCCGCGGCAAAACCAGCTATACCCCTTACGGCGAAACTCTTTTTGAGAACAATAAAACCGCCGTCCAGTACCTGGAGGCGGTTCTGTCTTCTGTTATTGACTGTTCCCGGTAGTTCCCGACTTTTTTGCGCAGCCAAAAAGAGAGGATGCTGTTTTCCATACTCTCTCTGTTCTCTGTCTCATACGGCGGTTTTTATCTCTTTTCAGAAGAGCCCTGATAAAGGCGAATGTCCGTTCCTCCCCCTCATCACGAAGCATGACAAGCAGCTTTTCCAGCTGATGCTTCGTCGCCGGATGCATAACCGTAAAATCTCTCCCCCTCTGATAGTACTCCCACGGGCTGGCGTCCGTATAGTCAGCCCCTTTATACACCTTACAGGCAGCAATACGGTCCATTACCATCTCAATCAGAAAACAGAGCGGCATACGGTTTCCTATGAGCCCTCTGGACTTATCCGGTGCAAAATCAATCCAGTATTCAAAATGATGTTTGTTCCTCCCCTTGTGATGGAGCCAGGCAGCAGAATACCCCTTTACTTCTTTCTCTGCAGCATTGGGGCTGCGGTTTCCCTGATAGTAAAACACGCCCGTCCGAAACTCCTCCCATGAATATTTTGACAGATCATGAAGAAGGCCCTGCCGGTACAGACCGACGGCAAAGCAGTTTTTCATAACCAGCCGTTTATGCTTTGTAATAGTCTCAAAATGATGGATTGCGTTAAACAGCATGCCCATTTTATCAATCCTCCCGTTCCAGCTTTCCCCCGCACCCGGCGTTTTCTCCATTTTAACGCAAGGCATTCTTTTTATCAACCGGGATTTTGACAGCCCATTTTCCCTGAAACAGCTTTCGGTACTGTCTTTAAATCCTTTCTCTTCTAAATATTTATAACATTTATATCAAAATTTCCCGAATTTCCAGAACGTTTCCGAAAATTTTACACAAAAATATTTGACAGAAATACCAAACTATGCTATTCTGAGAGCAGGCTGCAGGGAATGGCAGCTACAACATTTTTTTATTTTTTTTGGAGGTATCATATGAACAGAGGTACTGTAAAGTGGTTTAACAACCAGAAAGGCTACGGCTTTATCTGTGATGAGGAAGGCAACGATGTATTCGTTCACTACTCAGGCCTTAATATGGAAGGCTTCAAATCCCTTGACGAGGGTGCTCAGGTAGAGTTTGAGGTTGTTAACGGAGCGAAAGGTCCCCAGGCAACAAACGTAACAAAGCTTTAATCATCAACTTTCCAGTGTACCTGTTTCCATAATATGTTTTTAATATATTTTGTGAATAAGCTATATTGATCTAAGGAAAATGATTACAAAAGAGAGCTGTCCGATGACAGCTCTTTTTGTTGTTCCGTCAGCGGGATGCCCTGTCGTAAAGCGACTTAAGCTCCTCCACCGTAAATTCATATTTTTTATTGCAGAAATGGCAGTTTACCTCAATGGTTTTCCCCTCTTCAATCATTTCCTGCAGTTCCTTTTTCCCGATGCTTATGAGCGCTTTTTCAACGCGCGCCTTGTCACAGTTGCAGTGAAAACGGACGGGCAGACGATCAAGAACCTCCAGACCGAACTCTCCCAGAACCTCCTCCAGTATCTCCTCAGGCGATTTTCCCTGATCCAGAAGAGATGTTATGGGCGGTATCACACCCAGTTTTTCCTCAAGCCTGTCTATCATGGCGTCATCCGCTCCCGGCATCAGCTGTATAATAAAGCCGCCTGCCTGACGCACCGTATTATCCCGGTTCATCAGAACACCGAGAGCCACGCTGGACGGTGTCTGCTCTGAGGTTGCATAATAATATGTCAGATCCTCCGCAATTTCCCCCGAGACAAGTATTGTCTGTCCTACATATGGCTCCTTAAGGCCGATATCTTTAACCACACTCAGAACACCGACTCCCAGAGCACCTCCCACATCCAGTTTTCCATTTTTGTTGGGCGGCAGCATAACCCCCGGATTAAAAGCGTATCCCTTTACATTTCCAAAGGCATCCGCCGTTACCGTGAGTCCTTCTATAGGCCCGTCCCCCTCAGCGCGAAGGGTCAGGATGTCTTTCTCCCCCTTCATCATGGATCCCATCATGGCGCCGGCTGTCAGAAGCCGCCCCAGAGCAGCCGTAGCCACCGGACTGGTGTTGTGGGCACTTCTGGCCGTCTCCACCACCCCGCGGGTCGTCGCGGCAAAAGCCCGGATCTGTCCGTCAGCCGCCGTCGCGCGGATCATATAATCCTCTCTGTTTTCTGTATCCATATCTGTTCACTCTCCGTTTCTTTTCTTTCCGTGCTCCCTGGCAACCACATATATTCTCTCGCTTGTGTCTTTGGGGGCATCACGGGTAAAAGCATCATAGACCGCCAGAAACTCCATTCCCGCCATCGAAAGTGCATCCTTTATCTCCTCCACTGAATATGCCCTCTCAAAATGGGTCTCCTCAAATTTCCGGTAGAGATCGCCCTCCTGGCGGACAAAAAGAGTCAGATCGTACTCATTGATCCTCTCTTTACCGTCATAGTCATTCTCCCAGATAAAACTGCTCTCATCACGTGTCTCCGCAATAGTGGAAGAGCCCAGAACCTCCCGGAATTTATATTCCGTGTTCAAATCAAATATGAAAATTCCCCCCGGGTCCAGATAGTTATTCACAAGGGAGAAAACATGTATCAGATCCTCCTTATCCAGAATATAATTCATGGAATCACAGATGCTTACCACCGCACGAACCGTTCCGTAAAGCTCAAATTCCCGCATATCCTGCTGAAGATACAGGATGGGAAGACCGGAACGCTCCCGCTTCTCAAGAGCTATCTGAAGCATGTCCGGCGAAATGTCCACGCCGATCATATCATATCCTCCGGCGGCCAGAAGTTCCGTTACCGTCCCGGTTCCGCATCCCAAATCCAGAACAAGTCCGTCCCCGATCCCGTATTCCGAAAGAAGAGAGGTCAGATACCCGCACCACTTTTCATAGGGAATATTATCCATAAACATGTCATAGACCTCTGCAAAACCTGTATATGCATCCATTTCCGAAACCTCCGTTTTCTCTGTCTCTGACTGCAGATTACCTATCATCATAACAATTTTCTGTTAGAAAAGCAACCGCTTCTTGATCGAACAGGGCGGTATGAGGTATACTTAATAACATGGCAGAGACATGATTCGGGCAAAAGCCCCCGCTCTCTTTCACAGTGAAATAACAGAAAGAAAATTTTGAAAAATGACAAGCACATACCTTCTTATAAAAATAATCCGCAGAGCCGTTCTGGAGCGTACTCTGCTTCCCGCACTGGTGCTTTTTCTGGCAGCATCCGTTCTGCTTTATCTCCCCGGAGAAAATTATTTTTTTCCGCGTCCGCTCAACAGCAGAAGCAATTATGAGAATTTTTACAATAAAGACATGCCTTACGTATCTGTATCTGTCCCCCGACTCTCCTACACCGGACTCACAGGCCAGACCGGCAGCCATGTCCAGGGGTACTACTATTACACCCTGAATGACGGTTTCTGCCAGTTCTATCTTCTGGATGCCATAAATGGTTTCCCCTCATCTCCGGTACGGGAAAACATGCAGATAACCGGGCGGCTTATCCGACTCGATGATACCGAATATGAAGAACTCCTGGAAGGCATGGCCGACGGACTCGGCTGGACCGTTTCTTCACTCAGGGAAATGACATCTCCTTATGTCATCTCAGTACTTCCCTATCCCATTGTTTCAGTTCTTCTGTTCCGCCTCCTGGCAATCGGATCTCTCCTCTTTTCAGGTGCAGATCTTTTATGCTGTCTTCTGTGGTATTTAATGCCTGAACGTTCCCCCGCCTTTTCTTTTTTCAGAGGGAAGGAGGCTATATCCCGCCTGGCTGCCCGGATTGAACCGGAGCTGAAAAGCAGCCGTTTTTACAGGACCGGAAAGCTGTACCTTGTCTCCGGCACATTTATATGCGCGGTTCCTGAACGGCCGTGCGTGATTCCGCTCTCTCTTCTGAGTGCCGGAAAAATAAAGCAGCGAAAGATTACCCTTCCCGGCAAAGCACTTCTTCTGTCGGGCCGGCTCATTCTGACACTGAAAAGCGGTACATCCATCCGGTTCAGAAAAACAAAAAATACCGATCCTGAAACCCTTCTGTCCCTCATAAAAGAACAGAATCCCGATTTCCGAATCGGCTGACCTGATGGCAGGAAACCCGGTTCCGGCTCTAGCCCTCCTCCGCGTTTCCTGCCATCAGAAACATTTCATTTACCACAACAGCCAGAGGACCGATGTAGCTGATCTGGCTGCTCAAATCAGACTTTAATATATAGTCTCCGTTGTATGACGGATCGTAATGACTGCACAGGCGGCGGAAACGCGCCTCCATATCCGGCAGCTCAAACATTTCTCCGTAAATAATAACTCTGTCAGGCGCAAGAAGAGTAATCGTATTAATAGCTACCCTGGCCATCTCGTCCGCAACATCATCCAGCACCTGCTCCAGACCATCGTCCTTTATCCCGACCCAGTAGGCAATATTTCGCGCCTCAATCTGACTCACATCTCCTCCCACTGCCCGGTAAAGTTCCGGCATGGTATCAGGTGTGCACTGATTTCTGACCCGCTCTGCAACTGCATGCAGGGCAACTTTCGTCTCCAGACATCCTCTTCGCCCGCAGCGGCAGAGTTTTCCATCCTTCTCCACGATGTAATGACCAATCTCAGCCGTCTTTGAATTCTGACTGTCATATATCTTTCCGTGAATGATAATGGCTGAACCAACACCGGGTCCCCACTTCAGAAACAGAAGATTCTCCTGCTCCTTTCCGCAGCCGTATATCAGTTCTCCCTCAGCAAACGCTTTTACATTGTTTTCTACAAGAATCGGAAAATCCAGATATTTTCTGAGACATGCTCCGACGGCTACCGGCTCATTCCACACACGATACGCATGCTGGCTTATTCCTGCCTTGCGGTTAACCGGCCCCGGAACAGAAACTCCCGCTCCGAGAACAGATTCCTTGACAATTCCCCGCTCCCACATAAGAGCCTTGCTCTGATCAGCAATCCGCTTCAGAAAAAGCTCCGGATCCTGACCGCTGTCTGTCGGGAGCTTCCGGAATGCACATCTGCGCCCTCTCAGATCGCTGATAGCAATGGATGTCTCCGCAGCTTCAATGCAGACAGACAGCACATACCGGTATTCATAGTTGATATCAATCAATACTTTTCGCCGTCCGGCTCTTTTTTCTTCCTCCACCTCGCCGCGCTCGCAGAGAATCCCCGCAGCCAGAAGCTCCGTGCTGATCAGGGTTACCGTAGCCGGTGTGAGACCCAGTGCCAGGGCTATATCCTTTCTGGACATGGCACCGCAGTCATTTAAGAGCTTCAAAATTGCACTGCGGTTACTTATCTTCACATTTCCTAAATTGATTCCCGTATATCCCAAACTCTTTTACCGTCTTTCTGTCAAATCTCTTCTCTTTAAGTATATCGCAACTGTCTTTTTTCGCAAGTTAAAATTCAAATAAGCCAGAGGTTCCGGCCTCTCATATCCTCGTGTATCCGGGGCGGACCCAGGCAAAATGCCCCGGACACATTTCCGCACACAGAAGGTTTAAAAAGAGCAGATCTCCGCTCCCAGCATATGGGCCAGTTTTTCAAGCTCAGAGGCCACACTTCCGTAAATTACCGCAAAGTGAGGCTCCCATCCTTCCTTTACGCTTCCGTATACAACTTCTTTTGCATCTGTCTTTGTTTTTACCACAATGGAGGTTCCCTGGAACTGTTTTGGTTTGTCAAGAGCAGCCCCTTCTGCAATAAAGAAACGGAATGTCCCGTCAGGTTTGCGTCCCACACGGAACACAGTCACTTCTTCACACGCCTCGCATCCGAAATCCATGGCCGGTCCGATCTTGCGGTTTGGATGAACCCCCACCTGTGCTCCCGTATCTTTTCTTGCCAGAGAGCACGCTGCCATTCCACAGTGCCAGTATGTAACAGTTCCTTCATTCTCATCCATGGAAACCGGATCTCCGAAAAATGTCGCCTTTCCTGTCAGCTGGGTTCCGATATACATGGAAAGTGCTCCGTACACATCTGCCTCACAGCTTGCCGTAACGCCCAGGGCATTGAGAATGGAGAGAACTGAGCAGACCGGTGTGCCGAAAGCAGTGAAGAAATCCGGCCAGCAGCGGGAGGACAGGGCTCCAATCTTGTTCTCTTTTACATACTCTTTGTATGCTTTGTAGAGACGGGCAAAATCCTTCACATTTTTCTCCGGCGTATTCTCGATGCCAACCATCCATTTTTTCGCCTCATCCAGATCAGCCGCACACTCCTCATCTGTGTATGCTTTTGCCTTGTCGATCAGCTCGCGGGCCTCAATTGCCTCCAACGTTACACCGAAGGAATGGAGAAGCTCAGCATCCAGCGCACGTCCGAATCCGAATCCCTGAGGCGTATGGCCGATTGCAGCCATTTTAAGATGAGAAAGATCATATTTTACCTTTGCGGCGCGGATTGCAGAGCCAATTTCTTTCTCAACCTCTTTCTCCTCCGGAGAGCCAAATACATACTCAAACTCCCCGTCACGGAATGCACGGATTGCGTTTGCCGCAGAATACGCTCCTGTCAGAGAGTTGAGACGCAGACGGCCTCCGTCGATTACCGGCTCGCGAAGTGTCCACAGAAGAACCGGGCAGGAAAACCGTTTCAGAACCTCGCTGGCATAAGCCGCATTTGCAAAAGTAATATTCTGAAGAACAATCAGATCCGGATTTATGCCGTCAAGAAACGCACAGAGATCATCCATGGTCAGCAGCATTTCTTCCGGATATACACCGTCCTCTGTCAGTGAGGACAGAAGTTTAATAGATTTTTCAAACTCAATCTGGGCACTCTCCAGATGGAAGGTTCCCACGCCAATCGGTACATATGCAACCTGAAAACTCATAATTATTTATCTCCTTTTCTTTTTGCGCCGCTCTCACGGCTTATTTACGGCAAACGGCCGGACCGTGTGGCCCAGCCGCTCCGAATACTCCGGTCAGCCGTCCACTTTTCAGTAAAAGCGCCGGAAACCTGAAGCACAGAGGCCATGTCGGTTTATTTGCCTGCCTCTTCAGCGTGCTCTCTCTCCATTTCTTCCATCTGCGCCTGATTCAGAGCCTCAACCTTCTTGTTGATTCTGAGCATTGAGATAACCAGAACAACCGTCAGAATCAGAATGATACAGGAAATCGGGCGTTTGAAGAAAATCAGGTAATCCTTGTCATAGCTCATCATACTTGTGACAAAGTTCATCTCCATGATATCAGCCAGAATCATTCCCAGCATCAGAGGCGTGTTGGTTATATCAAGAAGCGTCAGAACATAGCTGAAAATAAGGATTGCAGCCGTCAGAACCATCTCCTTGGTATTTCCCGTCGCAGCAAATGCTCCTGCAAAGCAGAAAATGATGATAACAGGCGCCAGATATGTATAGCGAACCTGCACAATCTTTGCCACGGCACGGGTCAGTGCCAGACCGATAGGATACAGGAAAATATTTGCCACCAGACAGCCAAGAATAATGGAATAGGCTATAACACCCTGCTTTGTGAACATGGTCGGTCCCGGCTGGATTCCGTGAAGGATAAATGCTCCAAGAAGAAGTGCTGTAACGCCGTCTCCGGGGATACCGAGTGTAAGAAGCGGGATCATCGCAGAACCTACAACCGCGTTATTGCTGGACTCAGCTGCCGCAATTCCTTCCAGGCTTCCTTTTCCGAACTGCTCCGGATGTTTGGATGTACGTCTTACCTCGTTATAGCACATGAACTGTGCCACGCCTCCGCCTACACCGGGCATGGCGCCCAAAATGGAAGCAATTACAGATGAACGGGTACATGCCGGCAGTATACTTACCATTTCCTTGCCCGTCAGACCCACATTGTCAATTTTGTTGGCATCGTCCATCTTACCGCCTGTGATAACAAAATCACGGAGCTTCTGAACCACCTGCGTCAGAGCAATCAGGGCAATCATGGCAGGCAGCATGTCAATTCCGTAACGGAGTGCATCTATACCGAATGTATAGCGCCACACGCCTGTTACGGCATCCGTTCCGATAGCTGCCATCAGAATTCCGAGAAGGCCGGACAGAATTCCTTTCGCAAGGCTGTCGCCGCTGACGCCGGCAATCAGGGAAATTCCGAGAATTGCCATTGAAAAATACTCAACTGATGCAAATTTTGATACAAGTTTCGTAATAAAGGAGGCACAGACCAAAAGCAGCAGAGCAGAAAAAAGTCCGCCGAAGGTCGATGCAAAAAGAGAAGTATCCAGCGCCTTTTTAACCTTTCCCATCTTGGCCAGCGGATATCCGTCAAAGGTTGTCGCGATAGCCGAGTTGGTACCTGGCGTGTTCAGAGTAATGGCACTGATGGAACCGCCGTACATACCGCCTACATACACTGCCAGAAGAGCAATAATGGCGGAATCAGGTGTCGGAAATGTATAGGTAAGAGGCAGAAGCAGAATGATACCGAGCGTAACAGAAAGTCCCGGAATACATCCGACAATCATACCGAGAACAAGCCCTCCGAAAATAAGAGCAAGATTCATAACTGAAAATACCTGTCCCAGCGCGGGAATGATGTACTGTAAATCACCCATACCATCAACCTCCTAATCCCGGAATACCCGGCAGGGAAATATGGAATACAAATTTGAACAGGAAGAAGATTCCTATTCCCGCCGCAACCGTAAAAATATAGATGAAAGGCTTTCTCTCTCCGCAGTACCACAGAAGAATCGGAAAGATAATGCATACTGCCGGAATAAATCCGATGTAAATCGTCAGTGCAACATATACACAAAGAAGAAGTATCAGGACAATACATGGTTTTTCCTTTGCCCAGTCAAATTCAACTATTTTTTCTTTCTTAAATACAAGACTCTGAATCAGCAGTATAACAGAACAGATCAGAATGCCCACCAGACAGATACCGGGAATAATACGCGGACTCGGTGCGCCGGAATCAAACATGGGAAGACGTACCTGGCTTGGCATGGCAAGCAGCATAAACACGCTGAAAAGTCCCATAATCACGCCAGACCAGAAATACGTTTTAATCTTAAATTTCATAATCAAATACGCCCTTTCATATTTCCAGTGTGCTCCGGCAAAACAATATCTGCATACCCATATTTTTTGCCGGATCCCCTTTTAATCTAAGAGGAGGACTGCCTGACGGCAGCCCTCCGCCACTTCTTTTCTAATTCGACTGAATTGACAGTTGGAACATATGTAAGAAATTACTGCTGTCCGCTGAGAAGCTCAAATGCAGCTACTGCCTTTTCACATCCCTCTTCCAGGAAAGCCTTTGCATCTTCGCCGTAGAGAGGTTTCTCGTTCAGCATGATCTCTTTCATCCAGTCAGTATACTCCGGATCAGCCCAGACTGCCTCGGAAATCTCAACAATTTCATCGATCCATGCCTGATCAGCACCTGTACGAACTGCGATGAATCCGCCGGCCGGAAGGATGGAACCCGTGTAATCCTTGGAAGAATCCAGCTCCGGAGCCATTCCTTCGCCTGCAACACCGGGAACGGTAATGTCGCCGTCCGGACCCTTAAAGCCTTCAAAGGAACCTTCGCAGAATGCAAGAATCGGAGTAATAGTTCCGGCCTCCACATCTTCAATGGCAGCCTGGGTTGTACCTACAAATACATCAACTTCGCCGTCTGTAAGACCTTTCTTCTGAGCGGCGCCTCCGTCATAGGGAACCGTCATAACAGTTCCGCCATCCACTGCAAGGAGAGAGCCGAGAGCAAGATGGGGATCTGATAAGGGATTTCCGCCGGACATCTTAACTCCGCCGTTTTTCGCCTTGTCAAGTATATCTGCCAGAGTTGTACCTGATTTTGCGTATACAATCCATGTTCTGTCATCAACATCCGCTACCGGATAGATATCATTTCGGTCAAAATCCACAACCTCCGTCTGATATTTCTTTCCCAGATCATGACGGTAAGCCACACCAAATCCATAAACCAGAAGGTCTGTTGTGGACGGATCCTGATCTGTATACCAGTTGGCTGCCTGGAATCCGTCTCCGCCGGTCATATTTTCAACAATGAAATTATAATCAGAATGCTTATTGGCAACCAGCGCATATTTTCTTGCAATTGCATCTGCTGTACCACCTACGCCGTAAGGGCACACAATTTTAACTGTCTCTCCGGAGTTGGCAGCAGCCTCTCCGCCTTCCGCTGCCTGCTCACTTCCCTCAGCCGCCTGTGAATCTGCGGGAGCGCTTCCGCTTGTGCTGCAGCCGGCCAGAGAAAACGCCATAACTGCCGCCATTGTCAGTGCCAGAACTCTCTTTTTCATAAAATAAAATCCTCCTCTTAAAAATAATGTGTTTTTTTGCTCTACTTATTTAATCAGCAGGGATACCCCCGAAATAAATAACAAAATATAGGTAATAATCATAAACAGCCTCTGGCTCATAATCCGGTACAGCCTGCTGCCGATATACATGCCTGCAAGCAGAAACGGAATGGATACAAGCTGGATCTTCAAAAGATCCGCTGTCCAGTATCCCGCCCATATGTCATCCAGAAGAAGTATGGTGTTCAGGAAAATCCAGACCGTCGAGATAGTCGCTCTGAAGCCGGCCTTGCTGTCAATTCTTCGCGTCAGATAGCTTATCAGAAGCGGACCTCCCGAGACGAATATGCCATGGACAATTCCCGCCATTCCCAAAAGGAGACAGGACATAAATGAGCCGCTTTTTTCTCCTTTTGCCGCTTTTGAATCCTGCTTCTGCAGAGAAAGCCCCCCCTGAACCGAGAGAAGAATAACGAAAATTCCCAGAAGTCTGTAGAGAATCTCCTCTTTTCCTTCAAAAAACTCTTTTATCAGGATTCCCCCGACGATTCCGACGGTCATAACCGCCACAATCTTTTTAAGCTCTCTCCAGTTTACATCCCTTCTGTGGCCTGCGAACACATATATTCCTGACAGCAGCCCCAACACATTGAGTACCGGTTTTGCAACCGGATACCCCACCAGCATCAGGCTGGGCGGCATTGCGAGGATTGTCCCCGCAAAGCCGGTAATTCCCTGTATGATATTCGACACCAGAATAACCAGAAGGAAAAGTATGTAATTCATCATCGCGCCTTACTTTCCGTATTTTTTATTAATTGCCTCAAAGAGCTGTGCGTGCGCAGAATTCTTTCTGTAGAATGCCGGCGTATCTCCGATTGGTGCCGGAACACGGTGTTTTCCCTTCCCGTATTCCTTCCCGGTCCAGAAGTGCACCCACTCTCTTTCGGGAAGGTAAACCTCCCAGTCGGTCTGATCTGCCAGATAAACCGGAGCTACCAGAACATCCTCTCCCAGCATGTACTCATACTGTATATCGTAACATTCCTCATCATCTTCATTGTGCACAAACAGCGGACGCTGTACCGGAATTCCCCTGGCCGCATTTTCAGCAACAAGTTCCTTTATATAAGGAGCCAGCATTGTGTATACATCTACCAGTCTGGCCAGCTGCTTCATGCAGTCCTCATCATCGTAATACTGGAAATTTTCTTCAGGACGGTTTCCCTCATGGGTACGCATAACCGGTGTGAATGCCGCCATCTCTGACCACCGCAAAAACAGTTCCTTTGTTCTCTGATTTCCAAACAGAGATGTGTAGCCTCCTATATCGCTGTGCGTAAGCCCGCATCCGCTCATGCCCGCACTGAGTGCCGCACAGATAACAGTGGCAAGTCCGTCATGAATGGTAAAATCCACAGACTGATCGCCTGCCCAGAGAAGCGTGCAGTACTTCTGGCTGCCCGTGCCTCCCGCTCTCATAAAATAAACAACCTCGCCCAGCTTTCCGCTCTCTTTTACCGCCTCATAATTGCATTTTGCCCAGAGAACAGGCCAGTGGTTATGCTCGATCATCGGAGACTTGCCATTGTGAAGTACCAGATCATCCGTAGGAAGATATTCCCCGAAATCTGCCATCCAGCCGTCTATCCCGATATCCAGGCTGTGTTTTTTTACCACTTCATTTTTGTACCATTCAAACGCTTCCGGATTTGTAAAATCTACCACTCCGCAGTCAAACTCGCCGAAATCAACAAGATAATCACTTCCGTCAGCCTTGGTGGCAAACACGCCTTTTTCTTTTCCTTCCCGGTAAAGTTCCCCGTCTTTAACGAGATATGGATTTATGTAGCCGAGGAATTTAATTCCTCTTTTGTGAAGCTCTTCAATATGCTTCGGAAGATCGGGATACATCTCTCTGTGAAACTGCCAGTCCCACTGAAGCCGTTTTCCGAAAGATGTTACTCTCTTCCCGCACCAGTCCTGGCACCAGAGGCCCGACACCTTGATACCGTTTTCAATGGTTTTGTCAAGGAGACCGAATGATCTCTCATTTCCACCCTGAACCCCCACTATCAGACCGTTGTATATCCAGTCCGGGAGCTCCGGCTGACGGCCGAAAAAGGCGCTCTCTTTTTCAAGCAGTTCCACAAAGGTATCTGCCGCCTCAATGCGTATGGAAGCAGGAACCTCCCAGATCTGCAGTTCATGAAAATCCTTATTTCTGAAATCAAAATCCCCGTATGCCGTGGAATCTACATGCAGATAGTAGTGCTTTGTAGATACAAATGTGGGCTGCGGATAATTCGTATTATAGTAATCACCGCCGGCCTTGTTCTCCACATCGGAGCGCCAGGTCACATACGTCGTTTTATCCCGTCCCACACCCGGCTCCGAGCTCCAGAGCGGGAAATGACGTCCCCTCAGATTAAAATAGGACATCTGCTCGCCGCAGCCGTAGCAGCGCTCTTTTTCATCCGCGCTTACCCGGAACCAGAAACGATTAATCTGCGGATTTTTCTGTTCAAAAGAAAGAACCGTGCAGGTGCCTTCCGTTTTCACGCGGACTGTGAGCTCTCCCTCCATGTCAAGCAAAAGTTCTCCGTCTGTCTCATCCGCCGCCGACACAAAAAGAGGTCTTCTCTCAATCACGTAATCTTCAATTTTAAAATTGCCGCGATACATGTCTACATCTTCTCTGCCATATCCGACATAGATCATCGGCCTGTCTTTTCTGCATTCCAATATTGTGTCCCCGCCGTTTTTCAGCGTGAACTCCAAACCACTGCGAATCAGTTCCATAAGATTCTCCTGTTTTTTAATATTTCAGTTCTTTGTTTTTCCCGAGAAGCCCCGGATGTGCTCCCTGGCGAATCAGCGGTTCCCTTTCAGGATGTGCAATAACCCATTTGTTCTTCTGAAGCAGAAGCTCTGCCTCCGCCTCCCGCGCCGGACCCTTGTGCTCCAGAGGAGTATTGGTTCCCTTTGGAAGAATCACAACGCCTTTAAAGCCTCCGTCCGTTACCCGGCATGGAGAAAGATGAAGCGTTGTCTGATACATTTCTATCGCTGTCCCCTTCTCCACAAAAAAGACTTTTGCATCCTCTACGCGGTATGTATTGTCTTTTATTTCCCACACATGTCCCAGCACCAGCATAAAATCTGTGACTGCCACATTAATCTCGCTTCCCTTGTGGTACTCAAATCCATTGTAGGTTGTGTTGCGCCCGTTGCAGTAGCCCACCTGAATTTCCATCTCGCCGTAAAAACTGTTTCTTATCTGCTCCACAACGGGAAACTTTTCCATATCCGAAACCGACGCGAGATAAACGTTTCCATTCTCCGGAATCTCTGTTTTTTCTTCCATATAGCGGATAAGCTCTGAGAAATCATAGCCCCTCACAATACGGCCGTAGGGAGCGAAAGCTGCGTCATGCACAGAAGTAACCGGCACGTCATTTACCTGATTCAAATGTTCAAGCAGATTCATATTAACCTTCCTTTTTATTCGCCTCTGACAATTTTGATGGTTGATCTCCAGTCATCCGGACCCATACCCTTGTCCATGGCTGTCTGGTAAACACGCTGCACGTTTGCCTCTCCCGGCATGTCAAAGCCGCACTCCCGGGCCAGATTCATGCAGATATTTACGTCCTTCGCCGCATTTGCCAGTGAAAATGCCGTTGTGTAATCCTCTGCTGCAAGCTTCTCATACTGAGTATCCAGATAGAAATTCTGGCCGCCGCCATAAGAAATGGCTGTCGCATAATCGGGAATGCTGATTCCGTTTTTCTGTGCCAGTGTAATTGTCTCATTGACACCATTCTGAATCTGGGTAACAAGAGCATTATGGCAGATCTTCATGACAAGACCCTTGCCGTTTCCGCCCATACGGATTACATTTTCTCCCATATAAAGAAGAATGGGGCGCATTTTCTCGTAGGTTTCCTCATCGCCGCCCACATAGATTCCCAGTTTTCCGGCTATGGCTGCCGGTTTGGATTTAACGACAGGAGCATCGATGAACTGTGCGCCGGTTTTCTTAACCATCTCTGATATCTCAACGGATACGCTGGGATCGATAGTGCTCATATCAATACACGTCTTGGTGGAATCAAGAACATCCAGGATACCCTGATATACGCTTCTGGAATGCTCGGACTTGGGAACCATGGAAATAATTACATCCGATTTTTTTGCAAGCTCTACAGAGTCTGCACATGCTACAGCTCCTTTGGCTGCCAGCTGATCCACTTTTTCTTTTACAAAGTCAAAAACATAAACCGTATCATTATGCTTCTTTACAATGTTCTCGCTCATGGATTCCCCCATGATTCCAAGACCGATAAATCCGATTTTCATATCTTTTCCTCTCTTCCCTCAGAGGATGCCGGCAATTTATCTTTTCATGAAACCGGCCGGCAGCCCTCTCACATGCTCTGCAGTTTTTTATGTCATCCGTTACTCTGTGATGGTGTTGTCCCACGCATTAATGAAGGTTCCAAGGCCCTGTGTTGTATAAGCATGCTTCATCATATCCTGATATACAGCCAGACCGGTTGTTACAATATCAGCTCCTGCCACTGCACAGTCCACAATCTGCTTGGGAGTGCGGATTGCAGCACAGATAATCTCCGTCTTACCGTAGAAACCATAGTTTTTGTAGATATCAACGATATCTTTTATGTATTTCTTGCAGTCCTCGCCATTTGCTTCTTTCCATCCGATGAACGGAGATACGAACAGAGAGCCGTTCTTTGCGGGCAGAATTGCCTGTGCCGGGGAGAAAATCAGTGTCACATTGGTACGGATTCCCATTTTCTCAAGTCTTCTTGCTGCGATAATACCAGGCTCGATTGCCGGAATCTTAATTACAAAGTTAGGACTGATGGAAGCAACTTTTTTTGCCATCTCCACCATCTCATCCGCGTCGTCCAGATGGGGATTAATCTCAACAGAAACCGGGAACTTGTCTGCACCTTCAATTCCTTCTGCCTTGATCCACTCAGCGATATCTGTGATAGCCGTCATAAAGGGCTTTCCGCTGACCATGATATGTCTCGGGTTTGTTGTCACTCCATCGATACCGAAGGTATTATAAGCATACTGAATCTCATCAAGTTTCGCACTGTCCAGGAAAAATTTCATTGTTACTTCCTCCTCTTTCTACTTTTAATTAATTACATTAATTATTATACCAATCAGATTCGCGCAAGCTGTTTTGTAGTATCTTTCGTCTTTTTGCTGTTATTGCGTTTCTCTGTGTCTATAATATGTCTACTTTGCACAAATGTCAATGGTTCAAACTCAGGTTTTTATTTTTCGTTATATTGTTTAATTTATTTAATTAATTTTATGCAAGATCACGGTTCCTATCCGTTTTCCCTGCCTTTATAATGTAAGACAAGTAAACCAGGAGGATTCTCTTTATGAAGATCAATATTAAACCCGTCAGTCTGACAGAGGGAGCTCCTCTCCCCGTCCTCGCCCGGTACACACTTCCCATGCTTACCGGAATGTTTTTCCAGCAGGCCTACAACCTCGCCGACAGCTGGATAGCCGGCAATCAAATCAGTTCTGCAGCTCTTGGTGCTGTGGGAACATGCTACCCCATTACCGTGTTTTACATCGCAATCGCATCCGGACTCAGTATGGGAACCTCCATATTCTGTTCACAGAATTTCGGAGCGCAAAAATTCAGTCAGGTAAAAGACGGAATCCGGACAGCTTTATGGTGTTTTCTTCCCTTCTCCATTCTGCTGATGCTCCTGTCTCTCCCCTGCGTTTCCGCCATTCTGCGGTGGCTGGCAGTTCCGGAGGATGCAATGGAACTTTCCGGAAAATATCTGGCCATTTATTTAAGTGGTATCCCATTTTTGTTCCTGTATAATATTTCAACGGGAATACTGAACGGACTGGGGGATTCCAAAACGCCCCTGTTCTTTCTGATCCTCTCTTCTCTTGTTAATATTGTACTGGATTTTCTCCTTGTAATGGCTGTTCCGTTTGGGATCTCAGGCCTGGCATTTGCTACCATGTTTTCCCAGGCCGCAGCCGCTTTTGCCACTCTTTTTGCCGTATACCGCATCTGCCTGCGCCTCCCGGCACAGGATGAACCTGCGAAAAAAAAGCCGATTTCCCGGACAGCACTGCGTGAAATTCTGGGCCTTGGCATCCCCAGTGTCATACAGCACGTTTTTATGTCTGCCGGACAGCTTGTCCTGCAGAATGTGATTAACCGGTATGGCCTTATTGTGATGACAGGGTATTCTGTCTCCTTCCGCATCAATGGCCTGATTGTCAACTCTGTCATGGCGCTGAGCAACGCTCTGTCAGGCTACACGGCACAGAACAAGGGAGCAGAAAAATATGATCGGATCCATTCCGGTTTTCGCATCAGCCTGACTGCCGCTTATGTATTTTCTGCCGCGTCTGTGCTTCTGCTTTTTTCATGCGGACCCTCCATTCTGTTCCTGTTTGTCGGATCAGACCCGCAAAAAAATGCCATAATCGAAGCCGGTATGGGATTTATACATATTGTCTCTCCGTTTTATCTCCTTGTATGTCTGAAAATCATCTGCGACGGTGCACTGCGGGGCATGGGGGCCATGACGCTTTTTACCCTCTCCACTGTGACAGATGTTCTGATACGTATCTTCTTCGGCAATATTTTTTCCAGTCTGTGGGGAATTAACGGAGTATGGTGGATATGGCCTTTTGCATGGTTCGTGGGAACAACCGTCTCCGCAGCGGGATATATGTTAAAACGTCCCCGCAGATAATTCTTTATATTACGCAAAAACGGGAGGCACCGGCCATCTGCCGGCTGTCTCCCGTTTTACATAACTCTCTCTTATTCTATTATCCTGTCCTGACGGACTCTTACCGGTTGTTCCTTGCTTCCTCCTGATACTCCTTCAGAATCTCTTCCCACTCCGCCTTATCTCTGGCTCCGATGAAAGCTCCGCCTACCTGCTTCCCCTCGCTGTCAACAAAAACGGTAGTGGGAACTCCCTGAAGCTGAGGAAGAAGATACTGTGCCATCTCTCCTGACGGAACAATGTGAAGAAAATCAGCTCCCGTATCTTCTGCAAGAAGTTTGGCCGTCTCGACCTGCTCTGCTGAAACCGAACCGCTGTAATCCACTGTATCAGTGCAGAGACCGATAACCTGCACACCCTGATCTGCATACTCATCCCGCAGCTTCGCAAGCTCCGGCATATCAGAGATACATATGCTGCAGTACGTTGCCCATATATTTATCATCGTAAGATCATACCCGGCAAAAATCTCCTGTGTCACAGGGTTTCCGTCCAGATCCTCCACCTCAAATTCCTCAAAGAGACCTCTGGCTTCCTCTGTTTCTGTCTCAGCCTCTGTCTGCTGCGGCTGCTCTGCTTCACTTTCCTCTCCTGTCGCCTCACTTACTGTCTCCGTCCCACTGCCGGATTCCTCTGCCGTTTTGCTTCCTGACTGACACGCCGTCAGGAGAGTCAAAAGAGCAGCCCCCAACAGCACTGCCGCCTTGCCTGACATGCATTTTTTCTTTATCATCCTGCTTTTTCCTTTCCAGATATACAATATTTTCTTCCGGCAGTGCCGCATTTTCCGTTAATATCCAAGCTGTCTCAGAATCTGTCCCGGATCGCCCAAAAGTACAAGATTCGCCCTTTTATCCGAAAAATGCTCTGTGCGGTGTATAACAGCCAGAGTCTTTCCGCCAAAATAGCGGACATAATTGGAAAACACCTCCGACTGCAGTGTTGTTCCGATAAGAAGAAGAACTTCCGCCTTTCCTATCTCCTCCGTTGTTCTCGTCATAATCCGGCTGTCAACCATCTCCCCGTAAAGAGATACAAGAGGTCGTATTACAGCCCCGCAGACACGGCACTGGGGAATCGCTCCGCCTCTCCTCATGTCCTCCACCGCATAGTACTCTCCGCACCGGGGACAGCGGTTTTTAAATACACTGCCATGAAGCTCAATGACGTTCTCACAGCCCGCCCTCTGCTCCTGCTCAAAAATATTGGTCGTAATAACACACTGAAGCCGGCCTGCTCTCTCCATGGCCGCCAGCGCATAGCTGGAACCGGCCGGTTCCGGAATCTGACTTAAGATCTCTTTTTCATAAAACTGATAAAATTTTGCCGGCCGCGTATTATAATACACACTTGTAAAAATATCTTCCGGAGAATCCCCGTAAATACGCTCAATCTCATAAGCTCGCTCCGGCTTTTTAATGCCCACAAATCCGCTCTCCTCTGTTACCCCGGATCCGCAGAGCGCAACCGTATAGCTGCTGTTCTCCAACGCATTTTTTAAAAGACTGATATTTTCATTCATTCAGACTCCCCCTCCCCGAAAATCCTCTGTTTCATACTGTTATTATACTAGATAAGAGAGTCCGTTACAAGAAAAAGAAACTCCCGGCCTGTGCCTCAGTTTATTTTACCCTTCGCCTTTTCGGCAAATACGCTGCACCGCACCCAGTGCGTTTCTCCCAGAGCAGTAACCGGAATTTCCTCCTGCCGGCATATGCTGCACGCAGCAGGGCACCTGTCATAAAAAGCACACCCGAAAGAGCCTGTCCCGGCACAGAGAGCCGCCTCTTTTTCTTCAGAAGTCGTCTTACCTTCCGCATATGAGGCTTCCATTTCCGTTTCCATGGAAGCCGCTCCGAGAAGCAGCCTGGTATAAGGATGGGCCGGAGACTCATACACCTCTCCTGAAAGCCCTTCCTCCACTATCTGTCCCTTGTATATGACCATGACACGGCTGCAGAAGCGGCGTACAACATTAAGATCATGGGATATAAAAAGAAGCGTCATTTTTCTCTCCTCATGAATTCTGAGGAGAAGCTCGAGAATCTGAGACTGTATGGTAACATCCAGGGCAGAAACAGGTTCATCTGCGATAAGAAGCCGCGACTCCATCAGGAGAGCTGCTCCGATGCTGATTCTCTGCCTCTGACCGCCGGAGAGCTCTCTGGGCCGCCTTGATGCAAAGGATGCATCCAGTCCTACCTTCTCAAGCATATCCGAGACTCTTTTTTTCCTCTCACTTCGATCCCTTATCCCGCGCAGCCGGAGCGGTTCCTCCAGAATCCATCCCACAGTTCTGGCAGGATTGAGCGATCCAAACGGATCCTGAAACACCATCTGCGGTCTGGCATCCTCCCTTATCCACACATTCCCTGTATAGTTGGTGTGCAGTCCCAGTATCGTCTTGCAGAGTGTGGATTTTCCGCAGCCGCTCTCGCCCACGATTCCCACAATCTCCCCGTCCCGGGCTGTCAGATTCATATCATGGATCACATGCTTGCTTCCGTTTTTCCGGAAAAAGCCGTTTTTCACGTCATAAAATACATTTACATTATCCAGGCGGATCATCTCCCGCTCCCCCTGGCCTCTTCCGTCATACGCGGGAATTCTGGCCACAAGGCTGCGCGTGTACTCATGTCTGGGATGACAGAGCACCTCCTGTGTCATCCCCTCTTCCACAATCTCCCCTTTATATACAACAAGTACCCGGTTGCAGAGAGCCCGGACCACATTGAGATCATGGGATATAAACAGGATGGATGTACCTTTTTTTTCATGAATATCCCGCAGAAGGCTGAGAATCTGAGCCTGAACCACACAGTCAAGGGCCGTGGTAGGCTCATCTGCGATAAGAAGAGAAGGGGAGCTTACCATTGCCTGTGCCAGCATTACCCTCTGACGCATTCCTCCGGACAGTTCATGCGGATATGCCCGGCAGAGTCTTTTTACATCCGTAAGGCCAACCTCACACATAGCCTCCTCTACTTTTTCCCGGATCTGATTCTCCGAAAGTTTTGTGTGCAGCCTCAGGCTCTCCCCCACCTGCTTTCCGATGGGAAGAACGGGATTTAAAGATGTCATTGGCTCCTGAAATACCATTCCCATCTCGCTGCCGCGCAGCTTCCGCCACTCATCTTCCTCCATTTTCAGAAGATCTCTTCCGTTAAAAAGAATTTCTCCCGAAAAAATATCGGCATCCTTTGGAAGAAGCCCCATCAGGGCCAGCGCGCTCATGGATTTTCCTGAACCGGACTCCCCCACAACGCCAAGTATTTCACCGCGGTGTATCTCAAAGCTGACTCCTTTTACCGCTTCAAAGATTCCTTTTTCTTCCGGAAACCGGATGCTGAGATTTTTTATTTCTACCAGTGGTTTCATCATTCTCCCCCCTACTCCTTCAGAGCCCGGAGCCCTTCACTGACCATACTGAAGCCCAGGATTATGAGAATTATGGTTACTCCCGGTGCAATCGCGTACCAGGGAGCATTGGAAAGGTAAGACTGTGCTTCTGACAGCATTCGTCCCAGGCTGGGATCCGGCGGCTGTATGCCAAGCCCCAGATAGCTCATGCTTGCCTCCGCCAGAACTGCGTTGTTAAATCCGATTGCAGCAGCTGTTAGTATACTGACTCCCGCATTGGGAAGAATATGAGCAAAAATTATGCGCATATGTCCGGCCCGCATAATCCGGGCACTTTTTACAAAATCCAGATCCCGGTACCGTATTACCTCACTGCGCACAATGCGGGCAAAACTCGGAATAAACAGGATGCCCAGCGCCAGTATGATATTGTAGCTGCCGCTGCCCAGAAGGGAAATAAATATCAGAGCCAGAAGTATACTGGGAAATGAGAGAAGAATATCATTGAAACGCATAATCATGTTGTCAGCCCATCCGCCGAAATAGCCGGTCAGGGCTCCTATCAGCGTTCCGAAAAATCCTCCTATCAGAACCGTGGAAACAGCGACAAAAAATGTGCTTCCGCTGCCTGCCATCACACGGCTCAGGATATCACGTCCAAAATTATCTGTCCCGAACGGATGTGCCGCACATGGTGCCAGATTTACAGCCATGGAATCCATCGCTGTCGGCTCGTAGGGCGTCCAGATCTGCCCAAGCAGCGCAATCAGAAGAAAAAAGATTGTAATTGCACCGCCCGCAATCAGGTTAAAGTTTTTTTTCTTCATCGCCTTCTCCCTCCTTACACTGACCGAACGCGCGGATCCAGAAGCTGATAGAGAATATCTACCACAAAATTTATTATAACAACCACCGCCGTCACATAAAGAACAATGGCCTGAACCACAGGATAATCGCGGTTCAGAATAGAACTGATGAGAAGACGCCCGATTCCCGGCACACTGAATACCTGCTCCACCACAATGCTCCCGGCCAGTATCTCAGCGATAACCATGGCCAGAAATGTCACAACGGGAATCATGGCATTTTTCAGGACATGTCCGTAAAGCACGCCTGAACTGGTATTTCCTTTACTGAAAGCTGTCCTCACATAATCCTGGCTCAGCTGTGCCAGAACAGAATTGCGAAGAAATTTCACGACCATGGCAATCTTTGGGAGAGCTATCGCCACAGCGGGGAAAATCAGATACTCCACAGATTTCCAGAAACTTTCACGGGGAGAAATAAATTTTCCCGGCTGGAAAAGATGCAGCGTAAGTCCAAAAACATAGGTAAGAATCATTCCCAGAAAAAACGGGGGAACTGCCATGATAATCTGAGAAATCTGATTTGTTACAACATCCAGCCACTTTCCGGAAAAACGGGCACTGGCAATTCCCAGCGGAATGGAGAAGACAAGTATCATGAGAAGAGCAATTCCGGACAGGAGAACCGTAACAAAAAGAGGTTCCTCAAGAAGAGACTGAACTGTTATACCCTCATACCGGTACGACTCTCCAAAATCTCCCTGCACAGCGCCTTTGAGCCAGCGGACATACCGCTCCGGCAGAGGATCCGTAAGCCCCATCTCCTCCCGCAGAGCCAGGAGCTGTTCTTTTGTAGCATCCTTGCCCAGTCTGGAAAGCGCTGCATCGCCGGGAATAACAGAGAAAGCGGCAAACGACAGGAAAGAAATAACCAACAATGTTATAATGAGAGTAATCAGTTTTTTTATAAAATATTTCATTTTTTCCTCCCTGTGTTTTCCGCTTTCACACAATGTAAAATCCTGATAACTGCCGTCTTACTGCTGTTCAACCTGATAGAGAAGCGACATGTCCTCTGCAGCTGTCGGGTAGAAGGTATAGCCTCCGAATTTTTTGCTGACTGCCACCAGGTTAACCGGATCCTCAATATAAACTGCCGCAGCATCCTCGGCCAGTATCATCTGGGCTTCTTTATAGTATTCTGCCTTTTCTTCCTGATTTACAGCCGCATAGGCTTTATCAAACACCTCATCATATGAAGTGTTGGAATAGTGCATAAAATTTTTCGCATGCCCCGTCTTGTACTTGAGAAGCCAGTCGCTGGGCGCCAGTGTTCCGTCAAAACCGATTACCGTTGCCTGGAAATCGCCTCCCTGATATACATCAGACAGCCATGTACTCCACTCTACCTGATTGATAGTAACACGCACGCCGATCTGGGACAGCTCATCCGCTATAATCTGTGCCGTGTCCACATGCTGAGAGTAGGAGCTGGGAACCGTAATGGTAAGATCAAAGCCATCAGGGTAACCTGCCTCTGCAAGAAGCTCCTTCGCCTTTTCAGGATCATACGTATAAACATTTTCAGCTTCCGGCTCATAGTATACGGACATGGCCGGAATCATGTGCGAACCAATCAGATGGCTCTTTCCGCCAAAAAGGAAATTATTGATGGCATTCCGATCCACTCCATAGCACAGCGCCTGGCGAACCCCCGTCTTTGAAAGCGGCTCGTATGAGCTGTTTAAGTACATGGCATGAACCAGATTCATACTTCCCTCATAAATATTGTAGCTGTCTCCCAGTGTCTCAGCCTGTGCTGCCGTCAGATATTTCATAATATCAATCGTGCCCGCCTGGAGTTCTACAAAAGCCGTATCCACATCGGCAATAAACTTAAACTCCACACGATCAAGGCTGGGGACACCCTCCTGCCAGTAACCGTCATATTTCTCCAGAACAATATTCTGTCCCGGCGTATAGGATACATAGCGGAATGGTCCCGTTCCGATGGGGTTTCCTGCCGGATCCTCATTGGACGCAGGAATGATGGCAACTGTCATCATGGGAAGAAGCTCTGTGTAGCTCTCATTCAGATGAACTTCCAGTGTCCTGTCATCCACAATCACGGTTTCCGAAACAATAGAAAATGCGGAGGATTCGCCCTGAATCTCCGCATAACGATCAATGGAATATTTGACATCTTCAATGGTTACCGGTGTTCCGTCGTGGAATGTGATCCCGTCCCGAAGTGTAAAGGTATAGACCTTCGCGTCATCGGAAACCGTATAATCACTGGCAACCGCCGGCATAAAACTGCCGTCTGAAGCGGGCTTTACAAGCCCTTCGTACAAATTGAATACCACATCTCTAGTTCCTGCGTCCGTATCAATATGGGGGTCAAGACTAGCCAGGTCCTGCGTCATGCCAAAGACAACGCTGCCGCCTGGTACTGGTGTTCCTTCTGAAAGAGTATTACTGCTTTCTTCTGCGGTTGTATCCTGGCTCTGAGCCGCCTGGGATCCCGCCGAGGTGCCCTCTGCATTCTTATCGCCTCCGCACGCGCAGAGTGCAACAGATACCAGAAGTGCCATTACGCCTGAAAGAAGGTGTTTCTTTTTCATGATTTTCATACCTCTCGAATTCGTAATAATCTCTCATTATTAAATTGTCCCTAACATTGTATCAGATTCTCCGGAAAAAGCAATGACTTTCCGTATCATTGCCTGTAATGTACTAAAAAAAAGGCAGAACCGCCTTACAGGCTGTCCCGCTCTTTTTCATCCGGCCGAAAACTGTCAAATATGAATACATCAAACTGCTTTCTGTGTTTTTCCAGCTCCTTCTGACTCCTGATAGTCCATGCCGCCATCTCACATTTATAAAAATGACGCAGAACTGTCACGGGAAAAGTATTGCTGAACTGGCAGTTATAGGCAATAAAATCCGGACGTGCAAAACCATTCAGCATGCAGTTTGTGAGTATACCCTCCAGGTACCACGGAGTATTAAGTCCCTCCCGTCTGTGATTGGTAGCCAGCTGTCCGCGGATAACGCCGGGCCGGAATCGCCGGAACCAGCCAAGGGCCAGAGGACTGAAGGATTCAATACAGTACGGTCCCCGGTAGTTGTCCAGCAGAACTGCCGTCTCCTCACACAGTCTGCGATGTTTCCACTCCGCTTTAAGCTCAATAATAAGCGGAACACGGCCTCCCACCATATCCAGCACATCTGAAAAAAGCGGAATGTGCTCTCCGGAACCAAAAAGCGGGTATTTCTTAAGTTCTTCATATGTAAAAGAATCAACCCGCCGATCTACTCCCGCTGCCCGCTTCAGATCCCAGTCATGAAATACAACAGGGATCTTGTCGGCTGTCAGCTGGACATCCAGCTCGATTCCATATCCCATTTCCATCGCCCGCCTGAATGCCGCCATGGAATTTTCCGGATATCCCGCTTCATTGTCGTGAAATCCCCGATGGGCGATGTACTGCCTCTCAAAAACCCGCATTCTCCCCTTCCGCCCGGTCTCAGGCATCATACAGCAAAAGAAAAGTGAGAAAAATGACAGGGCAAGAACGCCCGGAATTACAAATACCATTTTGCACTACTCCTCCATTTCCCAGCGAACCCGGCTTCCGGCAGCATCCCGGGTAACAACAAGCCTGCGGCTCAGCTGCTCCTTCAGCTCCGTTACGTGGGAAATGATTCCCACAAGGCAGCGGCCGGAAGCCAGCCCTTTCAATATCTGTATTGCTTTCATTCTGGATTCCTCATCAAGTGTTCCGAATCCCTCATCTATAAACACAGCTTCCACTCTAACACTGCCGGCTGCATTCTGTATTACATCAGCCATTCCCAGTGCCATGGAAAGTGCCGCCATGAATGATTCCCCGCCCGACAGAGTTCTGACATCACGAATCCGATCCGTAAGCAAACTGTAGACATCCAGATCGAGCCCTACCTCTCCCTGTTTTCCCAGATCTTCCAGTTCTCTGCACTGCAGAATAAAGGAACCTCCTGTCATGACCGCCAGACGGCGATTGGCGGCATGAATCATTTCTTTAAAATACTGGCGCTGCATATAAGTCTGGAAATCAATGCGCGCTGAACCGCTCAGCTTTCCGTCTGCCGTACTGTACAGTACATCAATCTGCTGTCTGTCAAACCGGAGCTCTTCTCTTTTTTTGAAAGCCTCCTTCAGTTTCCGGTAAGCCGTCTCATTCTGAATCCGTGCAGCTGTAGCTTCAGCCTGTTCTTCATCAGCCGCTTTTTTTCTGTCAGCAAGTACAGTAAGACGACCGAGACTTTCATCCTCCGGCTTCCTGAGAAACCCTTCTGTCATTTTCCGGTGCTGTTCCCAGATTGTCTCCGCTTCCAGTCTGTCTTTTACATATGTCTCCCACTCATCCCGCAGCTCCCGCTCTCTGCCCTCATCCAGGAGTGCTGCCATATATTCATCTTCTCCGGAAAAACCATTTTCTTCCAGTGCCTTTCCAAAAGCTGTTTCCAGCGCTGCAGCTGCCCTGCTGCACCGCTTAAAATTTTCCCGTCCCTGATAAAGCTTTCCCTGTTTTTCCCGCATTTCCTCCCGTTTTTCACTTAAAAGAAGAGAGGTCTGCTGCTCTCTGTCAGCGAGAAGTTTTTTCTCCTCCCTGAGACGGACAAGCTCCTGCCTGGCTGATGTCTCATCCTGCCACTCCAGACTGCGGCTCAGCTGTTCCTCTTCCAGAACAGTTCCTCTGAGATCCAGTTCCAGCCGGCCTGCTGCCTCTTTTATATCCTGCAGCTGCTTTTCTGTGGATGATTTAACCTCTGACAGTTCCTGGGATTTTCGCAGAAGCTCATTCTTTTTTTCCAGTGTTTTCTTAAGAGCATCTGTGAGCTCTGTGAGGCGTCCGCACTCTTTTTTTGTATATGCGATGGCTTTTTCTATCTGTCCGGCGTACTCCTGATCCGACATTTCAGAAGATTTCTCAAGCCCCTCCTGTCCAAAAGCAAGCGCCCCGGTGTTTTTTCTGATTTCCTCCAGCCGGGCAATATGAACTCCGCAGAGAGAGGAAGCTTTGTGAAATTCGGCGTCCGCCCTGTCTCTTGCTTTCTTTGCAGCCTCCGCCTCCGCACCCGTTATCTCCCCGCCGGATAATACGGCTCTGGCAGGATGATGAAGCGAACCGCACACAGGACAGGGAGTTCCCTCTTTCAGTGACGCCGCCATAATTCCTGCCTGTGCCTCTATGAATTTTCTGTTTTTCCGGACAAAAACCATTTCTGCCTGCTCATATTCCTGTCCGGCTTTTTCTGCTTTTTCCTGAAGTGCTGCAAGTTCCAGGGAAAGCCGCTCTGTTTCTTTTAAAGCTGCAGAAATATTTTTCAGCACACCGAGACGGACCTGCTGTCTCTCAAGAAGCCTGCCGTTCTCCAGAAGTTCAATTTCAGCCTGAGCCATTTCTCTCTGCTGCTTCTCAAGTTTCTCAAGCAGTTCTGAAATCTCCACGAGCCTCTGTTCTTTTTGCTCTGCAGCCTGCTGCTGCTTTTTTAGCTCCCCTTCTTTCCCGGCCCGGAGAGCCATCAGTTCCTCTCTTCTTTTATAAGCAGGCATGGCCTGCGTGAGGCGCAGTATACTGCTGTCCAGAACCGGCCCGTGCCTCTGAAGTTCGTCTTTGCAAAGCTTTTGTTTCTTCTCTGCTTCGCTGCAGAGTAAAAGCAGCTTCTCAAGCTCTCCTTCCAGATTTCTGATTTCCTGCTCTGTCCCGTCCCTCTCTCTGCGCGCGCGGGACAGTTCATCTCTCCGGCTGCGCAGCAGAGCAGCCCGGCCGGCATCCTGAAGCTTTTTCTCAACCTCCCTGTAATATGCAGAGAGAGCCTCAAGCTTATCCCGGCGTTTTTTCGCTTCCTCACATTCATCCAGCTTCCGGTTTACCTCACGGATATGCAGAATTTTCTGTTTTTCTTCTTCCGCCGCCCGCATCAGTTCTTCCACTCTGCGCCTTGAATCTGTCTCTCTGCAGCGGCATTTTTCGACGGTCTCCTCCAGAAATCCGAGAATTCCGTCACTGTCCGTATCGATCTTTTCTTTCTGTTCCTCCCAGGATTCCTTCATCTCGGGATCCGGGACAACCATTCCGGCCGCTTCCCGGCAGACAACAAAATTTTCCCTGAGCTCAGCTGTGAGACGGCTGTTTTCTTCCTTAAGACGCTGCTGAATCCGCCAGTATATTCCCGTATTAAAAATGCGGGAGAAAATCTCTTTTCGCTCTCTGGATGAAGCGTGAAGAAGTTTCATATATTCTCCCTGGGCAATCATGGCTGTCTGGGCATACTGTTCCCGATCAAGCCCCACAATACGGCGAATTTCTTCATTGACCTCCGATATTTTTCCTGACAGTTCTCTCCCATCCGGGTAAATAAGGCTTGCCTTTTGCGGCGATGAGATCTTTGTCCTTTCTCCATCCCGGTTTTTCTTCTTACTCAGCCTTATGTAGGACGGACTCCTTCGAATCCGGTATATTCCGCCCTTCTCGGAAAAAATCAGTTCCGCCCAGGTTTCTTCATCCTCCGCCGCATACTGACTGCGCATCATCGGGCCCTGTCTTGCCGCACCGCTGGCTTCGCCGTAAAGAGCAAAGGTCAAGGCATCAAAAATGGTTGTTTTTCCCGCTCCCGTATCTCCGGTAATAAGAAACAGGCCATGATCCAGTTTTTCAAAATCAATCTCCGTCACACCTTTGTAGGAGCCAAAGGCTGACATAATGAGCTTAAGCGGTTTCAAACGGGTCCCTCCTCCTGTGCACTCTCCACGATACGCCTCATGATTGCCTCCTGCTCCTCTGTCATCGGACAGCGGCGGACTGCCTCATAAAAACGGCGAAACGCGGCAAGCGGATCCGGGATTTCCTCTCTGACGGCTTCCTCAGACAGTCTCTGCCGGGTCCGCTCATTGTCAATGTGTATTTCCAGAACGTGCTCAAATAATTCCTCAAGCTGCTCTCTGAAATCAAAAGCCTCCGTTTTATCTGTCAGTGTAATGCTGACATAATCCCGTATCCGGCCGCCTCCGGTTTCCCGGATTTCTGCCGCTGCCCTTTCCCTGATATCTGCAAGATCTCCCCTGACACTTCGCACCTGCGGGATACAGGAAAGCTCTGCAGAACGTATCAGAAGCTCCGAATTTTTTTTACCCATATCCACCACTGTAATGGACTTTCTGTGATGCTCCTCGCTGACAGAATATTTGTACGGGGAACCGCTGTAGCGGAATATGTTCCGTCCCACCTTCTGTGGACCGTGAAGGTGTCCCAGCGCCGCATAGTCAAAAGGACTCAGGACAGATGCGTCAATCCGATCGAGTCCTCCGGCCGTGATAACAGCTGTCTCCGAATCACAGAGCCCCGGTTCCTCCCCCTCCCATACAAAAAACTGGTGTGCCAGAATCACATTGCGCTGTGACGTGTCGATGCTCTCCCGATCCAGAACGGCTCTGAATGCCTCTGTATAACTTAAATTTTCCCTGTCTCCCGCAAGATGGCGCACATGCCCGGGACGGATAAAAGGGAACAGGTAAAAATTTACCGGTCCCCACTCATCATTCAGCACAGCCTTTTCCAGATATTGTTCCCCGGACTGCGGAGGAAGAGCCGCAATGCGGATACGGTGCCGCCTCAGAAACGAGGCGCCATACGACAGACGCTCGGGAGAATCATGATTCCCCGCAATAATCAGAATCTCTGTATCCGGGCACCGCCCGGAAATTTCTGTGAGAAACTGATCAAATATTGTACAGGCCTCTGCTGAGGGTACCGGCCTGTCGTAAATATCTCCGCATATCAGCAAAGCATCCGGCCTCTCACTCTCTGCCCGTGAAATTATCTGTCCAAGCATCCGCTCCTGACTTTCACGGAGGCTGTAACCGCAAAGCTGTTTTCCAATATGCAGATCTGATATATGAAAAAATTTCATCCTGCCCTCTGACCTCCCTGAAATTCCGGCAGTCCGCCGGTTCGGCTCCCACAAATCCTCATCATCGGCGGCATCCTTTTATTCTGTAATCAGTCCGGGATAATAAGCGCCATAAAGACCAGATCCTCATTTCCCGCATTCGCAATTCCATGACCGCACCCGTCAGGAGTAAATGTCCGATCCCCCACTGTTACCCGGCGGATTACTCCATTGTCACTGTATTCTCCCTCTCCCCGGATAATATAATAGGTCTCACTCTCCCCATGATGCTCATGATATCCCAGAGAGCATCCCGGCGCGATGGTAACCTCGGCAAACATCCTGCATTTTCCGTTAAGCTCTTTTTCATCCAGGATATGTTTTATCACTACCTGACCCTTTCCTCCATTGGCATTTTCTTTGACAACTGTTTTCATTTCTGCAGTCTCCTTTCCCTTTTTTTATTTACTCTCCGGAAGAGATTTCTATCTTCATTTTCAGATCCTCATAGGGAATTACCACCTCGGGAAATCCCTCCGAATAGGCGGCAATCGCGTAAGGTTCATAGTAAAATACCACTCCGTCGTCACTCAGATAGAAAGGCGAATCATAGCTCACACTGTCAGCCACCGTATGCTCCAGGGCTTCCGGAGACTCAAATGCGAAGTTTGTCTTTTCTGCGAGTGCGCGGAATGCAGCTCCCACTATCTGCTGAAGCTCCTCCTGTGTATTATCTGTTATATCCGAAAGTCCCAGCTCTTTGCCGGTATTCCGGTCAAAGACCATCACATCCCTGAACGGCGTTCCGTGGGCTCCTCCCGCATACTCATACCCTTCCATCAGAATAGAGCAGTAATTGTCGTCCAGGCAGGTAATGCCGTTTTCTCCATCCAGAACGTAAGTCATGGAATATGGCGTATAATTGTCTGAGTGGATCCACTCCTCTCCCATAGAGACAGCGCTGGCCCTGCCCGCTGCAAGAACCGCCTCCTGCCGCTCAAGCGTAAGCTGATTCATGGCCGCAGCAGCCTCATCATCCCCCTCAAACACAAGACGCTCCGCATAAAGTGTTCCCGCTGTCTTTTCGCCGCAGGAACAGGGAACCGTCTCGCTGACTGCCTCTACCTTCCCGAGCCGGACAACAGGAGACTGAAAAAGAACCGGATTCAGCAGGGAAACACCACCGTCCCCGCCAAGTTCTGTAACTCCCATGTAAACCCCATAGTTCTGGAACTGCTGACAGTACGCAGAATCATCCGTCACATAGAAATTGCCGTACATCAGAAAATCCCCTGTCATTCCCGGATCTTCCCTGACTGTCAGAACTGTCTCCGGGACAAATGCATCTTCTGAACTTTCATCTGCTGCACTGCTGCCGGCACCGTCCGGCATTCCGGCTACCCGGTAGAAGGTAACATCACTTCCCACAGCGCCTGAAATTCTGTTTACCATATAGTAAAGATAGCCGTCCCGGTACTGTACAAGCGAAGGATTGTCCATCGTCTCAAAAAGCTGCACCGGTTCAAGATTCTCCAGATCATACCTGCAGCACCGTGTTATTCCGTTTCCGTCTCTGAACAGCACAAAAAATGCATCCTCCGCAAAAAGGACTGACGACGTATTCGTAATCTCTGATAGCTCTCTGGGATTGCTTCCATCCGCCTCAGCAATAACAAGACAGGTGTCATTCTGTACAGGCATATATCCAAGCTGATCCACATAATAGGGAAGCATCCCGTTAAAAAGCTCCCGGCAGCCTTCCGGAATTTTTCCGTAAACCGTAGTCTCAGGAGAAAGTTCCCCATTTGTTTTTCCCTCTTCATCCAGAGCATAAACAATAGTGGAGTTGTAGCCCTTCACATACAGACATCCGTCCGATGCATAAATCTGAGACGGCTGACTCATCAGGTCAGCCAGATGTTCCTCTTTACCCGTCTCAAGATCCAGCCGTTTCAGAGAGTAAAAGTCTTCCCCGTTCCCGTCTCCCGGCTGGAACTCATCAAAATACAGTCCGCCGCCGTAAATCCAGAAAGAGCCATTCTGATTTGCCTTACCGAAACTTTTTACCGTTTTTATCTCTTCCGTTTTTCTGTCAATAACACAGATATCACTGCCATACTTAAAATAAAGATTTTCTCCATCCTCGATCATCCGGGAAGCATCTCCTGAAACCTGCTGTGTCTCCAAATCTTCCTCCCCGGTTTCTTCTGCTGACTGTGCCTTCGTCTCCTGCGAATCTGCTGTCCGGCATCCTCCCAGCAAAGCTGCCAAAACCACGGCAGAAAAGAGCACCGCTGCTCTTATCTTTCTCCCTCTGCCCCTATTTTTCTCTATCTCTTTTCGCATTGCGTCTGCTTCTCCTTTTTCTGCCGTTTGCGCATTTTTTATCCACACGGCTTTGTGTTTATAGTGTAGCTTTTTTTTTCATTGTTGTCAAAAAAAGGTTAAATTATTAAAAAAACCGTAAGAGAAAAGCAGCACTGCCCCGTTTTGCTATATCCGGATGGCCCCGAACCGGAAAGAATAGATATACCGCTCCGTAACCTTCTTTCCTGTAATCTGTTCCAGAGCACGTTTGTAGTAATCAAGCTGGAGACGGTAACGGGAAACCAGCGCATCCGCGCTTTCTGCAAAATCCGTTTTGTAATCCACAAGCACCAGCTTTTCATCTTCCTCAAAAAAGGCGTCTATGATTCCCTGAATCAGGATCCTCTCATCCGAATTCCATTCTCCCATCTCACAGGCCGGAATTCCTATCACAAACTGTTTCTCTCTCCACAGCCTTCCCCTGACCGAGGCAGTACACATCCGCTGTCCCAGAGAACTTTCCAGAAACTCTGCCAGCTTCCGGGGGTGCACAAGCTTCGCTGCCTCCTCCGACATCCTGCCGCTTTTCACAAAACCGGCCAGATACTCCTTTATTTCCTCTCCGGAAATAGCGCAGGTCTCCCCCCCTCTCCCGGCCATCCGGTCAAAGGGAAGAAGCTCCAGAGCACGGTGATACGCTGTTCCTTTGTACACACCACCCTTCTCTTTCTTTTCTTTCTCCATGAACACAGGCAGCGTGGGGAGAAATGCTGCTTCCTCCTCCACGGAAAATTCCTGTTTCTTAAGCTCTGAAACAGATATTTTGGTATTCAGGATCGTATCATCCGGGAACGGATAGGAAAATCCGTATGACTGCTCCAGAATTTTTTCCTCCTCCTCCCGAATCCGTGCCAGAGCAGACAGCTCCGCAAGGAGTACATCGCGGCTCAGCTGTGCTCCCATCTCTCTCTCAGTCTGCTGAATGACATTCTCCAGACGGACTTTTATATAATTTTCATTTCCCGGAACACACATCAATATCCAGTCAAGAAAACAGGATGCTTCCGTCAGAAGAGTAAACGGCACTCTTCCCTCCTCCAGTGAGACGGCGCTCCATTTTGCTATCCTGTCTGCGGCATTTTTTGATGCTCCCGTTAAAATCAGCTTTTCTTTAGCACGCGTCATCGCGACATAGAGAATTCTCAGCTCCTCGCCGAGCGCCTCCAGATCCATTCTGCGCTTCATGACATTTTTTTTGAGAGTCGGTCCCTTAATCCTTCTTTCACTGTCCAGATAGTCGGTTCCGATTCCCAGATCGGCATCGATCAGAAGCCTTCCCCTTGTATCCTGCCTGTTAAACATCTTTCCCAGAGACGCCACGAATACAATGGGAAATTCCAGTCCCTTGCTCTTATGAATACTCATAATCCGGACTGCATTTCCATCGCCGTTTATAACTGATGCCTCTCCGAAATCTGTGTTGTACTTTTTCAGTTTCCCGATATAACGTATAAAGTGAAATACCCCCCGGTAGCTGGTGGCTTCATAAGCTGCTGCTTTCTCCACCAGCATATCCAGATTGGCCCTCCGTGTCTGCCCTCCCGGCAGAGCCGTCACATAGCGGTAATAGCCGGTACGGTCAAAAATATAATAAAGCAGTTCATGCATGGGAAGATAAACGGCTTTCTCCCGGAACTCATCCACCATACCGAGAATTTTTCTGAGACGGACACAGGCGGAATAATCATCCTTATTTTCCTCCGCGTCTTCTCTGTTTTTCAGATATCTCACAACGGCAGGATACAGCCCCTTCTCACGGCTTCCCCCGGCACTTTTTTTATACTCCGCCGTCACTGCAGCCAGCTGAGTGTCCGTAAGGCCTCCGAAAGGCGATTTAAGTACACAAGCCAGCGGAATGTCCTGAGCAGGATTGTCAATTACTGACAAAAGATTGAGAATTGTCTCTACCTCCGCCGTATTAAAATATCCTGTTCTGGATTCAGCAAAGGCGGGAATCCCATGGTTCATAAGAATCTCCGTAAATTCCTCCGCCCATCCGCTGACGCTGCGCAGCAGAATCACAATATCTCCGAAGCGCGCCCGCCTGTAGCATTTCTCATCTTTATCCCACACCGAAATTCCGCTCTCTTTTTCCGTCATGACCCGTATTTTTTCCGCAATCATCACAGCTTCCAGCTCACGTGCGGTGTAATCGGCATTATCCCCGTCAGAAACATCTTCCCGATCCTGATCAATATCCGCCAGAAGCAGTTCTGTCTCAAGCTCCTCTGTGCCTTCCCTGGGCTCAAACTCCGCCCCCGGATGGAGGGCAGATTCATCATTATACGTAATTCCTCCCAGTTTGCTGGTCATTATTCTGTAAAAACAGGCATTTACACTGTCAAGGACATGAGCCCGGCTGCGGAAATTCTGATGAAGTTCTATCTTTCTGCTGCTGCCTTCATCTTTCGTGTATGTATGGTATTTTTCCAGAAACAGTTCAGGGCGGGCCAGACGGAACTTATAAATACTCTGTTTCACATCCCCTACCATAAATACATTGGGACGGCCGAACCGCTCGCCGCAGATACATCGTATAAGGGTCTCCTGAACCAGATTGCTGTCCTGATACTCGTCCACAAGAATCTCATCATACTGCCGGCTCATCTCATCGGCTACCGGGCCCGGTCTGTGCTCCGCGCTTTTGTCGGTCAGAATTTCCAGGGCAAAATGCTCCAGATCATGGAAATCCACAATGTTCTTTTCTTTCTTTTTTTCCCGGAACCGGCGCCCGAATTCTTCAGCAAGCTCGAGAAGCATGAGAATATTATTCCGGCCCGCCCTCATGTCTTCCATTATCTGCCGCGGAGACTCAAACAGATAGTCGGCACGCATTTTTTCAATCCCCTTTTTTATGCGGCTGCGGCATGCTGATACCTGCTCTTTCTTCTCCTGGCTGATTCCGTCCTTCTGGCGCACCTGTGCCAGCCTGGAAAAAGATATGCCATCCAGAGACAGGCAGAATTCCTCATAACTTCCGACGGATTCAAGAAGTTTTTCCACACTGTGCAGATCTTCCTCCAGCATGGGAATATACGGGGCAGGTCCGTCCTCCTCCCCTGCTGTCTCCAGCGCAAGCCCCAGCTCCCGCCTGAAATCCTCCGCCTGCCTGGCCGCATCGGCAAGCAGAAAACGCATCCATTCCATTCCGTCAAGATTTCCCTCATCCAGACTGTCAAGCTCTCTGCGGCACCGGTTCAGCCATTCCTCCGGCCAGGGATTGCTCTGGGAAAATGTGTACACCTGATAAATATAATCACTTATGCCCCCGTCCGCTTTTCCTGCGGCGTAGCAATCCACAAATTCCTCATACCGCTCTCCTCCCTCCCGGTAGTAATCCTCCAGAAGCTCCTCCATCACATCGGCCCGCAGCAGAAGCAGCTCACCTTCATCGGCCACTCTGAAAGCCGGATCGATATCAAGCCGGTCAAAATTTTCCCGCAGAATATGCAGACAGAAGCTGTCTATCGTTGTAATCGGCGCATACTGTACCAGCACAGCCTGTCTCTGCAGATGCGTATTGTCAGGCTCCGTCTCCAGCCTCTTTTCAATGGCAGCCTGGATCCGCTCCCGCATCTCCGCAGCCGCGGCTCTGGTAAACGTCATGACAAGAAGCCTGTCAATATCCGCCGGCTGCTCTCCTTCCGTAATGCGCCGTATAATCCTCTCAACCAGGACGGCTGTTTTTCCGCTCCCGGCCGCAGCCGATACCAGAAGATTACACCCGCGGCTTTCAATTACCTGACTCTGATCCCGGGTCCAGTTTACCCCCATCTTTGCTCTCCTCCTTTCCCTTTTCTTTCTCCTGCAGATTCTCACATACTTTTTCCATTCTGTCCCATATATCTTCCGGCTGCAGACGCTCAAACCTGCGGTAGCGGTATCCGTCCGTCTTAAGATCGAACCCGCAGACACTGTGGTACGGACAGTAATCACATGCAGTCTGCTTTCCGGTTTTATACGGCTCTGCCGCAATATTCCCATCCAGAATTTCGCGTCCCATCACACTCAGCTTCCGGCGCACATAACTTCCCAGAACCCGAAAGCGTTCCTCTCCGGCAGCAGAAGATCGTCTCTCCACTATCTCATCATTTTTCAGCACCGCAGGGACAACATCCGAATCCGCCGTCTTCTCCCCGGGTGCCAGGCGAAAGTCAAGGTGCCCCAGCGCCTGTCTGTCGGAATTGGCAAGTCCGTTCATGCGAAGCTCTCTGAGAATATCTTCCCTTGTCTTTTCATCGCTGTCCCCGTGATGAGCCTCCACCATGGGATCTTCGATATGGTAATAAAAAAGTCCTGCCGGTACTACTCTTTTATCCGGATATTCTCTTTTTGTCTTCTCAATTGCCGCATCCATATATACGACGAGCTGCAGCTGTATGCCGTAATAAATATCTGTCAGATCAAATTTTGTTTTTCCTGTCTTATAATCAATGATTTTCAGGTACATCAGATCGCCGTCTTCGCAGAGATCGATCCTGTCAATCCTTCCCCGAAGCCGGACTGACTCCTCCCCCGACAAAGGGATATGCATGGCGTAAAGCTGATCGGAAGCCGAAAAACTTACCTCAAAGCCGGAAGGTTCAAAGTCTCCCTTCCTCAGCTGCTCCGTCAGCGCCCATATGGTGCGATCCGTAATGCGGCACACTTTCTTCTCCAGATACTCATTTCTGGATGAGCTCTTCATAATAGTATTGCCGTAATTTTCCGTTACGTCCGCCACACATTCCGCCACAAGCCTTTCACGCTCCTCATCCTCTATCGAACGGAAGGATCTCCCTTCCTCTTTCATTCTCCTGAAATACGCATCAATGGCAGCATGAAAAAGATTTCCGATGTCAGATGGAGCCAGCTCAAAAACAGGCCGTTCCGACAGCTCCAGACCATACGTCAGAAAGTGTGCATAGGCACATGCCGCATAAAGTTCCATCCTTGTCACACTGCCGCTTAAAACAGAACCGTAAAGTTCCTTCGCAGCCCGTTTCCCGATCCCCTTCTCATCATACACGCGAAAAGCCGCCTCTGTAAGCCGGAGCATTTCTCTGCGGTATTTTTCAGAATGCATAAAATATCGGTACAGCGTAAGGAATTCCCCGTCCGTCCTCTGTTCCCGGTATTCCCTGAGGCCCTCAAGAACCCGGGCCATTCCCAGGGACGGCGACCAGCGGGCAAGCTCCTCCTCTTTTATGGTTTTCAGTCTCTTCCCCGGAAACAGCTTCAGAAGCTGACCGATAAGCATGGACGGGCGCATTGCCTTTCCGTCCGGAGATGCGGCCGCACACGTAATATACAGACGATCCGACGGTCTCGTCAGCGTACGGTACAGAAACAGTCTCTGCAGAAATCCTTCTTCTCTGGCTGTCGGTGCCAGTTCAACCCGCTGTTCTTTAAGTTTTCTTCTCTCCGCCTCAGAGAGAATCCCGCCCCGGCCGGAAACAGCGGGCACTACTCCATCGTTTACACCGGCAAAAAACAGTACACGCACATCAGACAGGCGGCTCCTTGTTATATCTCCTACCACGATGCGATCCACCACAGCCGGTATCATGCCCACACGTATCTCAGCAAACCCCGCATCCAGGATCTCCGCATATTCTTTCCTGCTTACCTTCTCATCCCCAAGAAGAGCCGTAATTCTGTCAAACATCTCCATGACAAGGCCATATACCTGACTGTACTCCTTTGCAAACTCTTCCTGACCGGATGCAGTAAAATATTCTTCATACACTCCGAGCTTCTTTTCCGCTTCCAGCTGTTCCAGAAAATGCACAAGGGCTTTTGTCCTCTCACTGACAGATACCTGGCGGCCCGAAAACACTTCCCGCAGAGGAATAAGAGGTCTTAAGACCTCCTCCCTGAACCAGTTCAGCCGCTCGAGATTCACAAGCTCCGCTCCCCTGTAAGTCTTATCCCATTCAGTATTCCACCGCCTGAAGCTGCGGATCCCGAGTGCTATCACATAATTTTCCGCTTCAAACAGAAGCTCCCTCTGCTCCTCATCCGGCTTTACGCTGCATTTATCCGCTTCCCTGTCTGACAGAGGCAAAACAAGCCCTGTCTTCAGATACCGGAACACAGATTCATAGGAAAATCCCGAATCAAACACATCAAGCGCCGACCTGATCAGTTCTACCAGGGGATTTCCCAGTATGTTTTTCTTGTAATCAATAAAAAAGGGAAGGCCGCTCTCCCTGAACCGGCGCACAATCTCCCGGCCATATGTTTCCAGGTCCCCTGTGACAACTGCAATATCTCTGTAGCGCAGCCCGTCCTGCTTCACAAGACGGTTTATTTCCCCGCATATAAAACGTACCTCCTCCAGAGACCCCGGAGCCTGAAACAGCAAAAGCTGTTCCTCCTCCTGAGATACATATGTTTTTGTACTGTACCGGAACAGCTCACTCTCCACAAACTGCAGCTCCGGACTTTCTCTGAATCTCCAGAAAGGTTTCTCCTCCAGAAGAATGTCCCTTCCTCTCCCCGTACCGGCTCTCGCAGCCCTGTCTATAAGACTGCAGACGGTGTGACGGCTCATATAAAACAGCTGCTGCTCTCCGCTCTCCCTGTAGGGATTATCCCGGGGATCTATCATGATCGTCACTGTCACACTGCGGCAGCATGACAGAAGTATCTCAAGCAGCCGGTACTGTACAGGTGTAAAACCTGTATATCCGTCAAGCGTCACAACACTTCCTTTTATAAGCTCTGATTCCGGGAGAACACGGCACAGCAGCCCCAGAATCTCCTCTTTCACAGTCATTCGGTTTTCCGTATACTCCTGAAAAGCGCTGTAAAGCACCAGCAAATCTGAAAGCTTCTGCCTGAGAAGAGGACTGGATTCACCCGTTAACAGCTCTGAGAGACGCTCCTTTGTGATGCCGTACTGAAAAAATTCGGAGAGCATTGATTTAAGCTCTCCGATAAAACCAGCCTTACCCAGATGCCCCCCGAAAAGACTCAGCTGCTCACGCACCTGAGAAGCAACCCGGCGGAGCACCATGGATTTTCCCATATCATCCAGAACAGCCAGACTCTCTACTGACAGCTCCTCAAACACACGATATGCCAGACGCTCAAAACTGACAATATCAATATTCATCACTCCATGGCAGGGATGCAGCTCCACAATCTCTTTCTGTGTCTGCATGGTAAACTGCTCCGGTACAATTGCAAAAAAATGTCCTTCCGGTTCCTCCATTGACTGGCGGATCAGATCTGTGTAAAGCCTTCTGGTCTTTCCCGAACCGGCCCCTCCCATGATAAACTGCAGTGACATATGCATTCCTCCATTATAAAAACAGAGGAGGCTGCACACCACCGGCAGACGGCCGTTTTAATCCGCCGTCTCCTGCGCGCATCCCCCTCCCGTATTCCAAGTCCGATTTCCTGACATACGGCCGGCATCAGTCTTCCAGCTCATCCTCGCCTACCAGCTCATCATACTCCTGCTCGTCCAGAAACTCGTCAAAAGCGTCAGCGACAATCTCGTACTCCTCATCATCCTCAATGTTCTCCAGATTAGGCTGTCCATTCTCATCCTCCGTGTACCGGTACAGATATACCTCGCCCTCCTCTGTCTCCTCATCTTCCATGGGCAAAAGAGCTATATACTCTTTGTCTCCCGCCGGAAAAATCGTCAGAACAACGCACTCCAGCTCTCTGCCGTCGTCCAGCGTCAGCGTCACTGTCATCTCATCGCCGTCATCCATTTCTTCCTGGGCCATTTTTCTTTTATCTGCCATCTTATACCTCTCTTCTCCGCCGCATATCAGTATGCAGCTTTATCCCCGGGAAAATGTCCGCCTCTCTGGCAATGCCTGACAACCGGATACACTTCCCATATTTCTTTCTACTTTACCAAAGGCCGGTAAGAAAATCAAGAATAATCTGTATTCTCTCCCTCCCGGTTTCAGGAGCCTTTTTCCTCCTCAGATTTTTCCTGTTTTTCATCCGGATTTTTTCCCCTTGATATGTCCGTCTGAGACGGAGCACTGTAAACGACACAGCCGGCAGAAAGCCGGGAAATTTTCCTGTTGAGACGGATCGTCTGAACCGCCTCACGATCAAACAGAAGATATATGCAGAATACAGCCTCCGCAAATTCCAGATACGCTGCGGCCGTCAGAGCAAAAAGAAGCGGGAACGGAAGCCACACTCCCAGGCTAAGAAGCGCCGCTCCTCCTGTTATAATGCTGTACGCCCTGGCACACAGCATGGCAATTGCAGGAAACCGCCCGCTGCGAAGCATAATGCCATACCACACATATACCACAAATGGACTGATAAGCATCATAATGCCCTGCATCAGGGAAAATCCGCAGATAACACACATTCCTGCAAAAAATATTCCGTACAGCAGCCGAACCCCTGTCAGTGTCTGCGCTATGACGGAAATTTTTTCATTTGTCTCCGTATAGCCCGGATTTTTCCGCTTTATTTCCTCTCTGATCTTTTCAGAAACCAGAAACAGGGCCGCCTTCTCAATCCGTCTTTTTTTCCCAGAAATCATTCCGTATATTTTCTCCTTTTTACACACAAATATTCCATTGCCCTGTCAGTACTCGATTCCCTTCCGGGCCATTATCCCACTGTCAAACGGATGAACTCTTTTCTGAAATTCCGTGACATATCCGGCTCTCTCCAAAAGCTCTGAAGCCGGTTCCCTTCCAGTGGCCACTATCTCCAGATTCTGCGGGCGGGAATCGATAAATTCCAGCACAGGCTTCAGAGGAAGAAGCCCTGTATTTACTGCTGCACACAGCTCATCCAAAACCAGGAGAACATTGCAGTCCGACTTATCCGCCCCATCCGCTTTGGGGCATGAACACGCCTCCGCCGCCAGACGGCACGCAGACTCAAACTGCTCCCTGCATTTTCGGGACGCCTCAGCTTTCTGCTCCCCGGTCATCTGCCAGGTAAACCCGAAACTCTTCCCGCAGGGAATAACCGTAATCTCCTTCAGCTGCTTCAAAGCAGCTATCTCCCCTGACTCATCATTTTTTAAAAACCGGACTATAACGGCTCTCCCGCCGGTCCCGGCCATACGCACAGCCAGTCCCAGGGCTGCTGTTGTCTTTCCCTTTCCGTCCCCACAGTAAACATGCAGATATCCCATTGTCCCTCCTCAGCTTTATCCGACATTACCGGCAATCCCTCTGTTTTTTTTCGGCAGCGGATCGGCCTGATATTCTGCCACGAACCGTGACACCTCTGTCTTTCTGTTATAGCGCTCCTCAGAAGCGCAGACATGAAGCCGCTTTTTAGCCCTGGTCATCGCCACATAGAAAAGGCGTCTCTCCTCTTCAATGTCATCATCCAGAAGAGCACGGCTGTGCGGAACAACGCCTTCACAAGCATCCAGAATATACACAACATCAAACTCCAGTCCCTTTGCACCATGCATGGTGGCCAGAGTGACAGCTCCCGCCTCACTTTTCTGCCTCATTGCCTGACGGCGAAGCTCCTGCCCGTACGCCTCGATGTGGGCGAACCATTCTTTAAAGCTTTTATGAGCCGCCGCACTCTCCTTCAGCTGATCCGCAAGCTCCATAAGATCCTCCGGACGAATATGTCTCGATGCCGCATACTCCTGCAGATAACCATCATATCCCATACCCTGGCGGATATAATTGACTGCGGCAAGAGGCGACATTCTTCCGATTGCGCGCAGATCGCCTTCCAGACTTTCTATCCGCTCCGCAATCCAGTCTTTATCTCTGTAGAAAGCTTTCATTTCTTCAAAAGACACATTCTCCCCGCGCATGGAATCCCGGCCTATGTATCTTTTCGGTCTGTTTATTACTGTCAGAATATCCGATCGTTTCCGGCTTCCCATTGCAATCCGTATATACGTAAGAATATCCCGGGAAATCCAGTGTTCATAAAGGTTCGGCACCGTATCCCGGGTACTGAAAGGCACATTGTATTCCATAAGCTTTGTCATAAGAAAACGGGGATCGGAATTGGTGCGGTACAGAACTGCTATCTCTTCCGGTTTAACTCCCGCCTGAAGATAAAGCTGTATCTCCCGGACAATGGCTTCATTTTCTCCGGCCGTGTTTTTCCAGATCCGGGTAACAACCTCTCTTCCATGGCTGCCCGCTGTTTTTATATTTTTTACAAAACGCTTTTTATTATGACTGATAAGCCTCAGGGCGGCCGAGGCAATTTCCTCCGTACAGCGGTAATTAATATCCAGAAGGACCCTTTTTGCCTTCGGATAATCCCGCTCAAAGCCAAGCATGATCTCCGGTTTTGCGCCCCGGAACCGGTAAACGGACTGATCATCGTCTCCCACTATGAACAGATTATCCTCAGGCTTCGCCATCATGCGTATTATCTCATACTGCAGACGGTTGATATCCTGAAACTCATCAATCAGAATGTATCGATAACGCCTCTGCCATGCAGAAAGAATATCTTTTCTCGCCTGAAACAGCTCAAGGCAGAGCACCATCATGTCATCAAAATCAATCAGTCCCGCCCTTTTCATTCCTTCCTCATATCCCTGGTACAGACGGCGGAACACTGCGTCCGGACAGTTTTTTGAATAGTAGTGGCACAGATCAATACGTTCCCCTTTAACCGTACTGATCTCACTCAGAACAGCGGATATAAATTCATTTTCATCCTCCGGCTCCATTCCCTCAGAAGCCGCCAGTTCCCGGATAAACTGCGCCTGCCGCTCCTCTGTGACAATATTCTTTGCGCTGTATTGATAGGCAAGCTTCAGGATACGAAAAAAAACGGCATGAAACGTCCCGAATGAAACCCGGGACGCCGTGCCGCAAAGTGCCTCATACCGTTCCTTCATCTCTGTTGCAGCCGCCCTGGTAAAGGTTATGACCAGAATATCTGCCGGATCAATACGGCAGCTTTCCGTCAGATAACGCACTCTGTGCGTAATGACTGTCGTCTTTCCCGAACCGGGACCGGCCAGCACAAGCATCGGGCCGTCCCGGTGGCAGATCGCCTTTTTCTGAGCATTGCTGAATCCCATCAATCTCCTCTCAGCCGCACAGGCCGTCTAACAGCTCTATTCCCCGGCGGATTCTGCGCAGTGACTCCTCTTTGCCCAGAACCTCCATAATCTCCGTGGCTCCCGCCGGCGTCATCTGACGCCCGGAAACAGCCGTCCGGATAGGCCACATAACAAATCCCGTCTTTACACCCTTCTCTGACACATAGGCTGAAAGGGCCTCATAAAGACTGTCATTTGAAAAGTCCTCCTGTGCTTCCAGAATCGGCAGTACATCCGACAGAGTTTCCCGGGATGACTCCAGTGTTGTTTTCATCTTCTTGTGCACATACATCTGAGGATCGTACTCCGGCAGCTCCTCAAAAAAGTCTATATGCTGCTCAATATCAGGAAATACCTCTATACGGGTCTTTACCATGGCCGCAATCTTTTTAAGATCCAGATCCTTTTTGATTACCTTCCGAAGATAGGGCTCAGCCATCTCATAGAACTTATCCGGATCCATGGCCTTCAGATATTCGCCGTTCATCCATCTTAACTTGACCATATCAAAAACTGCCGGAGACTTGCTGATACTGCGGTAGTCAAAAGCCTTTACCAGCTCGTCCAGCGTAAAGATTTCCTGATTTCCCTCCGGAGACCATCCCAAAAGAGCCACAAAATTTACAACAGCCTCCGAAACGAATCCCTGATCAATAAGATCCTGGTAAGAGGAGTGGCCGCTTCTTTTACTCAGCTTCTTATGCTCCTCATTTGTAATGGTGGGACAATGGACATAGACCGGCACCTCCCAGCCAAATGCCTCATAAAGCCGGTTATATTTCGGCGACGATGAGAGATACTCGTTTCCTCTGACTACATGGGTAATCTGCTGCAGGTGATCGTCCACCACATTTGCAAAATTGTAGGTCGGGAACCCGTCCGATTTGATCAGAATCATATCATCCAGCTCGGAATTATCCACCGAAATGTCGCCGTATATCTCATCGTGGAAGGTGGTCTTTCCCTCCGTAGGATTGTTCTGACGGATAACAAACGGTTTCCCGGCCTTCAGATTCGCCTCCACTTCCTCCTTGGAAAGATGCAGACAATGCTTGTCATATGTCATAATCTCCTCGCCGTTTACCGTCTTTTTAAGACTGTTGAGCCTCTCCTGATCACAGAAACAGTAATATGCCTCTCCCTTTTCAACCAGCTTTTTGGCATAGTCCATATAAATTCCGGCTTTCTGGCGCTCGCTCTGAATATAGGGACCTACCGGGCCTCCGATATCCGGGCCTTCATCATGCTTAAGTCCTGTATCGCGAAGCGTATCATAAATAATTTCTGTTGCTCCCTCCACAAAGCGCTCCTGATCCGTATCTTCAATCCGGAGAAGAAAATCTCCTCCCTCATGCTTTGCAATCAGATAGGCGTAAAGTGCTGTTCTTAAATTTCCAACGTGCATCTTTCCGGTAGGGCTGGGGGCATATCTTGTTCTGATTTTTACCATTTTTATCACTCTCCTGAACTTTTACTCTTTTTTCATATTCATTAAAAAACTTATATAAATCCATTTTCTCCTGTTTTATACGGGAACTTACTTTTACCCCATATCAAGAAAATAACAGGCTGTCTGAAAATAAATCATCAGACTGCAGGCATCTACTATCGTGCTGATCATGGGGGAAGCCATAATCGCCGGATCCAGATGGATTACCTTTGCTGCAATAGGCAGAGCACAGCCTATTGTCTTTGCGATTATAACCGTAAAAAAGATACTCACGACAACAGTAAGGCAGATAATTTCCTGACCGGGATACTGAATTATAAGGCGCACATAATTGACAACAGCCAGACAGAGACCGCACACCAGACCGACTCTGAGCTCCTTCCAGAGAACCCGGAGTATGTCTGAGGGCTGTACCTCGCCGACAGCCATGCCGCGGATAACCATGGTACTGGCCTGGCTTCCTGAATTTCCCCCCGTACCCATCAGCATGGGCATAAATGTAACCAGCAGCGGGATAACAGAAAAAGCCGCCTCATACCTCGCCAGAATGCCGCCCGTAACCATACTGCTGAGCATAAGGACCATAAGCCACGGAACACGGTTTCTGGCCAGCTGAAACACACTGGTCTTCAGATAGGGCTTTTCACTTGGAAGAACGGCGGCCATCTTTTCAAAATCCTCCGTCGCCTCCTGCTCCATGACATCCATTACATCATCAACCGTGATAATTCCCACCAGACGGTTTTCTTTGTCTACAACCGGCAGACTCAGAAGATTATAATCATTAAAGGTCTCTACCACCTTCTCCTGATCCTCCGTCGTGTAAGCTTTAATGACATTCGTATCCATAATATCATTAAGAACCGTGTCATAGGAATTCATCAGAAGATCCTTAACTGTTACCACGCCTTCCAGCCGGCGTGTATCATCCATCACATAGCATGTATAGATCGTTTCCTTATCCACACCGTACTTACGGATATAGGCAAACGCCGCCTCAACCGTCATGTTTTTTTTGAGCCCCACATACTCGGCCGTCATCACGCTTCCCGCGCTGTTCTCCGGATAATTCAGGAACTGATTGATAAGCTGCCTCGTATCCGGACTGGAATTTCGAAGAACCCTCTTTACAATCGATGCCGGAAGTTCCTCCAGCATATCAACCGCATCATCCACAAACAGATCGTCAATAATGCTTCGCAGCTCATAGTCTGTTATGCTTGTGATGATGTGCTGCTGCCACTCCACCGGCAGACATGCAAAAACCTCTGTGGCCAGCTCCTTCGGAAGCATGCGGAATACAACAACCGTCTTTTCAGAATCCAGTTCCTCCATAAAAGAAGCAATATCCACTTCATTCATTTCCACCAGAATCGCCTTAAGATCCCGGTATCTCTTGTCAGCGGCAAGGCTGATAAGCTCCTCCGCCTTTTCTTCCTCCAACATACCCTTTCCTCCAAAATCCGTCAGTTCTCATTCCCATATACCATTTTGGAACAGAAAAGGCAGCCTGAAAACGGCAGTGCACACCGGGGAAACTCAAAGCGCACACTGCCTCCGGTTCCGGATGGCTGCCGTCTGATTCCGCTTTGTTACTTCGTCCTTCCACCTGTGCTCACTCCCTTCCCGCCCGGGCCCCACAGGGGGCATACAGGGCTTGTCGCACAGCACTCCGGAGCCGAAATGCCCCGGTGTCACTGTGCGACACTTCTCGCTTTTCTCATTATAATAATTAGACAAAAAAATAGCAATGTTTTTTCTTTAAAACATCAGGTAATACCACGGCAGGAAAAGATATCTGATAATCCCGAGGACGGGAACAAATACGGAAAGATCCGCAAACACCGGGCAGGCTGCCAGGCTTCCCAGTATGAAAAAAGGAATAGTTCCGGCCACTGCCAGGGGATTTTTCAGAACCGCAAGCAGCGCAAAAGAAAAAATAACTGTCATGCACCCGTAAGCAGCCAGCAGGGTTACCTCCGTAAAAATCCCCCTCTGTCCTCCCGAAACCATGAGGCTTATTCCCGCTGACAGGATTCCCAGGAAGACAAAAGCTGAAATCTCCGCCAGCTGAAGCTGACGACGCCGTCCGGTACCCACAGCGGCAAACAGCCCCCTTTTTTCATCCTCGCCCGCCACAACGGCAGCCGCCAGTCCCATCACAAAAATCAGAACAGCTCCTATCCCTCTTGCGGGAAAAACAGCCATAATAGCATTTTCTTTCAGTATCCCACCATTTACTGTCTCATATTCAAAGGAAAATGTGCTTCCGTCAGAAAGATACCCGTTATACAACGGCTCCAGTTCTCTCCACACCTCATCCTCTTCCGACAATATACGAAGCTCCTCAAATGCCGCCCCGGTCCGGGCATACTCTTCCAGAAGCAGGCGGCCATACACCTCAAATATTCCGGCAAATACCACCTCCGAGGAAAGTTCCGCCGTCACAGTAGCCGGAGACACTGCCAGACGCACTGAACGCCTGTAATCTTCCGCCTCCAGACGCTCCTTAAAATCCTCCGGGAAAATATAACCGCACTCGGCTCTCCCTGCAGCCACATCTTCCCTGAGGCTTTCCTCAGATTCAGCCGTATAAAAATAAAAGGCATTTTCCCCCTTCATAAGTGTCTCGGCTACTGCATTATTAAATTCATTTTCCCCTGTGAACAGGGCAATGGAAATCTTTCCGTCATCCTGATGTTCCGCCTGACGAAACGCTCCTGTTCCCAGAGGAAGAAGCAGTAAAAGCAGAAGAATAAATGGTTTTTTTACCGCTCGCTTGCAGGAAAAGAAAAACAGCCGGAAAAAAATCTTCATTATTCACGCCCCCTTTTCAGTCCCGCCGCTGCCGACAGTACAAACAGACAGCCGGTCAGCAAAATTACCGTTCCAAAAGGAGCAGCCTCTTTACCGCCCGCCATCCAGGAAACTGCATCCTGCAGAACAGCTGTTACTGTAAACTTTCCGATAAACTGAACCGTTTCCGGCAGAAAAACAGAAGGAACAATTCCTCCTGATGCAAACAGCATGGTAACCGTAGCAAAAAACAGAAACAGTATCGCTGCTGCTGAATTCCGGCACCATTCAAAAACCAGCTGAATCCAGGCTGATGACGCCAGACACACAAGGAGCCACATGACAAGGACTCCCGGGCTGTTTCCGACAGCTCCCATGTGCAGGGCACATACAAGCGGAACAGCTGACACTGCCAAAAGAAGTAAAAACAGACATAAAAGACGGATCAGACACTGAACCGTTCTGTTTATTCCCATGCGCTCCAGGCTCTGTTCCAGTCCCGGAGATGACGGACGAAGCAGAGGCGCAGCCGGAATCCCCATAAGAAGCAGCAGAAACACAGCGGCAGAAACCCCGTAGAATACTGCCACTGTCACATTTCCCGCCGCACTGACTCTTTCCTGGCGGAAATAATTCTCCCGGCTGAGGGCATATCGCATGAAAATCCGGTTAAGATCAGCCTCCGCTTCAGGAATGGACAGCTCCATTCCGTGTTCTTTAAGCAGCGCGTCCGCAGCATATATTCCCGCCTGCGACGTGCGCAGAACAGACGCCCCCGCCTCCGTAAGTTCCCGGAGAACTGCTCCCTCAAGTCCTGAATTTTCCGAAAAGATAACCGTAACCGGAATATTCGTTCCATCCACAATTCCTTCCACCAGACCCTCGGGAAGAACCATCAGGGCCGAGAGCTGTCCGGCCTTAAGCATTCTCTCTCCCCTGTCCCTGTCAGTATACACAAAGCTGCAGAGACTGTTCACACTGTCAAGAGAAGCAATCATTTTCATCGCCTTCTCTGCGAGGGCATCATCCTCAGGAACAGCAACCCCTACTTCAATGGTCTCAACCGCCTGTTCTCCATACAGAATCCTGCCGGCAGAAAAAGCAATCACACCAGTCAAAACGGCCAGCACGATTGCTCCTGACAAAAAATACGGTACTCCTTTTAAAGTTCTTTTTATTTCCAAAAAAAGATAGGTCAAAAGTGTTCTCATAATCCCTTCTCCGGAATAACATTCACGGCTGCTTTCAGGACCGCCAGTCCCAAAAGCAGCCGTGTTGCAATGTCTGCATTATCTGATATGCGTCAAATACCTTCCGGCATTTTTTACTGATAGAAATTCATCATCAGGCTGAAAACATTTCCTGTTATCTCTGTGAGAACCTCATTGTACTCTTCCTCAGTCGAAGCAAGAATGTCAAAACTCTCTCCCTCCGGAATCTCTATCGTCTGCTCAAGAGGACCTGCCGTATACTGTCCTGTAAACTCAACATATCCGTCCGTTCCCAGAACTGCATCGGATTCAAGTCTTATTGAATCAAAATTGATGTCCATGGACTGACCTTTTACCAGATTCTCAACGTATCCGGCAGTTACAAGTTTAACCTGGCTCACATCCGCACTGAGAAAATCAAGCGACATATCAAAAGCGCCATCCTCCACTGAATAGGAATCATTGAACACGAACTTGAAATCATCAATTCCGTCTCCCAGAGTTCCTTCCACAGTGCTGCTCAGATTCTTGCCTGCCTCGTAGGAACCGGTCTTACTAAGAGTCATCACAAGTGCTCTGCCGTCAGCGCCTTCCACGTTCAGATTGCCGTTCACATTTGCCAGCATATTGTATCCGCCGCCAAAGGAAACATCTCCGTACAGCTTCACATTTCCGCCCTCTGTGGATGTTGTTGTCTCATAGTCAAAACCAGCCATTTTTCCGTCTTTTCTGACATAAACATTCATGGAAACATCTCCCATAGATGTCTCAAGCTGTGTGATAATCTCATTCAGAGCATCCTCGGCCTGCTGCCATGTCTGTTCCTGCATATCCTCCGAACTCTGTGTCAGATCCATTCCAACCGTTGATGACATAGCTCCCTGAAGCTCATTAACCAGATTCATATATTCAATGAAATCGCTCTTAAGAGTCTCATCATTCAGGAAGAAATCCTTGGACGTCTTTACAAACTGAAGAAGCGCATCCTTTGTAATAACTACCTGGTATCCCTGACAGCTTTCAACTGCTCCGTCAATCGTGTAATCCTTCTTCTCCGTCTTTTCTACCGTCATAGCCGCTTTCAGATCATCGATTGCCTGACTGCCTTCTTTGTAGCGCTCCCACAGCTCCTTCAGGTTAAAAAGCTGCTCTCCGGATGAAGCCATCTCATGGCATTTTTCAAAATAACTTCCCAGCGCTGCGAGATCCATTCCGCCCTCCTCAAGCATGGAACCCGCATAGGGAGAAGCTGCCAGCTGGCCTTCCAGATCCTCCGCATAATTAAGAGTAAATACCTTGGAAGAAAGCTCCGGAATGGCAGCCGCCATCTGAACATCATCCAGATAGAACTGGAATGTTACCATATCCATACCGGCATATCCCAGATCTCCAAGCATAAGCATTTTCTTATTTTCCACATCATTCAGAACATTAAAACCGATAGAACCGCTGGCAAGCTGACTGATTGACGGATCAGATGCATCATCCAGCGTCAGCTCCAGCGACATCTCGCTGGATGACGTATTAAGCCTCTCTGTCAGTTCCGAAACACCGAAAATTTCCTCTGTCGGGTTGGTCTGTCCCTGCTCTGTTATGCTCTTAAACGCATCTATAACCACATCCTTGGGATCCTTGCGGTTTGATACCGCAAAAGCACCGGCTGCGATTACCACAACTGCCGCTGCAGCAGCCGGGATAACCCATTTCTTTCCTTTTTTAGGTGTTTCCGGCAGCTGTGAAGCTGTGTCAGCTGCTGTCTGGGCAGGATCCCCAGCTGTCTCTTCCGTCACAGTGTCTGTCTGAACCGCATCGGCAGATGCAGATACTTCAGCCCCATTTAAATCTTTTCCACAGATAGGGCAAACCGTGCTCCCGTCCGTAATTTCCTGACTGCAAAATGGACACTTCATCTTTTTTCCTCCCTTTTTCCTCAATCTGTCTGACACTGCTTCGCTTCATTCCGGTATAAATATCAGGATTCCCGGTTTGTGCGACACACTGTCTGACTGCGCCAGTATATCATATTCTCGGCAATGAGTAAAAGGATTACTGTTTTTTGTAAGATTTCGACAGTAATCTTAAGATTTTAAAACATTGAAATCAGCTCATGAGATGTCAGATGAAGCGGAGCAGGGCGGAGATTCCCGTCCTTCAGGATAAAGAGCTCTGTACACAATTTAAGTTCTTCCATCTCATGGGATGTCAGAATAACACTTCCTCCATCCTCTCTGTATTTTTTCACATAATCTATGATCTGTTCCTTCGCCGCCAGATCAAGAGCGGCCCCCGGCTCATCCAGAATAAGTACCGGCGCACGGTTCGACAGAGCCGCAGCGATGCTGAGTCTCTTCTTCTCTCCTCCTGAAAGCTTTCCTGCCGGCGTTCTTAAAAAATTATTGAGTCCCAGTGCCCTTCCCACACCGTTTTCCAGATCACTTTCCATTCTCTTTCCGTCTCCCCGGAACCACAGACGATAATTATCCTTCGCTGACAGCTCCGGTATCAGCGGATTTTCCTGCGGTACATATGCAACTGCTTCTGCAAAAATCTTTTTATTTTGGCAGGCTGAAACACCGTTAATCAGAACGTCTCCCGAATCAGGACGCCTGATCCCGGCCAGAATGGAGAGAAGCGTTGTCTTTCCGCAGCCATTTCCTCCGGCAATACCGATACAGTGACCGGGGAGCACCTGAAGAGATACCCCCTTCAGTATCTGACGTTTTCTGTAACTTTTCCAAATTTCTGCCGCTTCCAGCATACGATCTCCTCCTTCTTCTGTTTACAAAAGGCCGGGGCAGAAACACTCTCCGTGCGTTCTGCTCCGGCCTTTCCCCGCCGCTTCCTTTTCGGAAACGGAATATATATCTGATGTCTACTGGCGGTTTTCGCTCTTTTCAGCCAGATCGCCCGGCTTCATGCTCAGATTTATGCGGCCCATCTTATCTACCTCGATTACTTTTACCGTAACCTCATCTCCGATATTGACCACATCCTCAACCTTGGCCACACGTTTATCCGAAAGCTTGGAAATGTGAATCATGCCGTCCTTGTTCGGAGCAAGCTCCACAAAAGCTCCGAAATTCATGATGCGCACAACCGTACCCGTAAGAATCTGTCCCGGTTCAATGTCCGTAACAATGCTGTTGATAATATGAACAGCCTTATCGATCATCTCTTTGTCAGTTCCGCATACTGATACATTGCCGTCATCATCAATATCAATCTTGACACCTGTCTGCTCAATAATTTTGTTGATAACCTTTCCCTGTTTGCCGACAACATCACCAATCTTCTGAGGATCAATGGAAATCTGTACAATCTTGGGTGCATAAGGACTCAGTTCTTTTCTCGGTTCTGAAATAACAGGCGCCATGACCTCATCGAGAATATAGATTCTGGCCTCTCTTGTCTTCGCGATAGCCTCCTCAATAATGGGTCTTGTAAGGCCATGAATCTTAATATCCATCTGTATGGATGTGATTCCCTTGTGTGTACCGCCCACCTTGAAATCCATATCTCCGAAGAAATCTTCAAGGCCCTGAATATCGGTAAGAACAATATAATCATCGTCCGTCTCGCCCGTCACAAGACCGCAGGAAATTCCGGCAACCGGTGCCTTAATCGGAACACCTGCCGCCATCAGGGACAGAGTAGAGGCACAGATACTTGCCTGAGATGTGGATCCGTTGGATTCCATCGTCTCAGATACAGTACGGATTGCGTAGGGGAACTCGTCCTCTGTGGGAAGCACAGGAACAAGAGCTCTCTCCGCCAGCGCACCGTGGCCGATCTCGCGGCGTCCCGGACCTCTGGACGGCTTCGTCTCGCCTACAGAGTAGGACGGGAAATTGTAATGATGCATGTAGCGCTTGGAAGTCTCATTTTCATCAAGTCCATCCAGTCTCTGAGCCTCGGAGAGAGGAGCAAGTGTACAGATATTAAGGATCTGTGTCTGACCTCTTGTAAACATACCTGAACCATGCACTCTGGGCAGGATATCAATCTCTGCCGCCAGCGGACGGATCTCTGTGATGCCGCGGCCGTCCGGACGCTTGTGATCCTTGAGAATCATCTTTCTTACTGTCTTTTTCTGATACTGGTAGATAGCCTCGCCAAGAACTGCCAGCCACTCTTCATTTTCTGCAAAGGCCTCTTCAAGACGCTCTGTGATCGCCTTAATATTTGCCTCACGCTTCTGCTTCTCATCCGTAAATACGGCCTCCTCCATCTCCTGCGGAGGAACAATCTCACGGATGGCTGCAAAGAGTTCTTCCGGAACGGCGCAGCTTTCATAGCTGTGCTTCTCTTTTCCGCACTCTGCCACAATCGTATCTATAAATTTAATAATCTCCTGATTGACCTCATGCGCTTTGAAAATCGCATCAATCATCACATTCTCAGGAATCTCTTTTGCGCCGGCCTCAATCATAATAACCTTTTCACGCGTGGAAGCAACTGTCAGAGCCATGTCTGAAATCTTCTTCTGCGCGTTTGTCGGGTTTATAATGAACTCTCCGTCGATCAGTCCCACCTGCGTTGTCGCACACGGTCCGTCAAAGGGAATGTCGGAAATGCAGGTTGCAATGGCAGACCCCAGCATAGCCGTATACTCCGGGCTGCAGTCCGGATCGACTGACAGAACCAGGTTGTCAAGCGTTACATCATTCCGGTAGTCCTTGGGAAACAGCGGACGCATCGGCCGGTCGATTACGCGGGATGTGAGAATTGCATTCTCAGATGCCTTTCCCTCTCTTTTGTTAAAACCGCCCGGAATTTTTCCTACTGAATAAAGCTTTTCCTCATACTCCACGCTCAGCGGGAAAAAATCAATTCCGTCCCTCGGCTTATCAGAAGCCGTCGCTGTAGACAGTACCGTAGTATCGCCATAGTGCATAAAAGCCGCTCCGTTGGCCTGTGCTGCCACACGGCCCACATCAACAGTCAGAGTTCTGCCTGCCAGTTCCATCGAAAAACTCTTGTACATTTCGTATCTCCTTTCAAATTCCTTTAAACAAATAAGCTGTTCAGCAGAAGATCCCGAAACTACTGCTCTGGACACAGCTCTGTCTTTCTGTATCTGTGTACACAGCAGCGGTCTCGGATTGATTCTTCCACATAAACAACTAGGGTGGATTGCTCCACCCCATGTTTTTCTTACTTTCTGATGCCTAACTTCTCAATCAGGGCACGATAGCCTTCCAGATCTGTCTTCTTCAGATAATCAAGAAGACCACGTCTCTGTCCAACCATCTTTAAAAGGCCGCGTCTGGAATGATGATCCTTCTGGTTATTTTTCAGATGCTCTGTAAGCTCTGCAATTCTTGCTGTCAGAATAGCAATCTGAACCTCCGGTGAACCTGTATCTCCAGGTTTTCTTCCAAAATCTGCAATAATAGCTGCCTTCTTTTCCTTTGAAATCATTGTGACTTCCTCCTTAAATAATACTTGTTTCTTACCGGGTGCTAAGTTTATGTCAGGAGTCCTCAAAAAACCGGGCACCGGCGTTTACACCACGCTAGTATAACATATTCTTATTTTAAAGTAAATAACTTTCTTTGCGCTTTTCCGCCCATAAGCCTTTTTCAAAGGCTGATCTGAAAGCTGTTCAAGCCTGTACTCCGGTTCCTTACGGTGTCGAACCCGGTCCGACTCCTGTGTGGCCTCCCACATCTGACGCCGGCCCTGCCGGTGCCTGTGTAGGCGCCTGTGTCTCGGGTGTCTGTGGTGCCTGCGTCTCGGGCGTCTGCGGTGCCTGCGTCTCGGGCGTCTGCGGTGCCTGCGTCTCAGGCGTCTGCGGTGCCTGCGTCTCAGGCGTCTGCGGCGCCTGCGTCTCAGGTGTCTGCGGTGCCTGTGTCTCAGGCGTCTGTGTCCCGGATGAAGCGCTGCCCTGTTCAGTCCCCTCCAGATTGTAGCAGATAACCGGAACACCGGCAGATATATTTTCATAAATTTTCTTAGCTACACTGTAAGGAAGATTGATACAACCGTGAGAACCGCTGGTTTTATAAATCGTGCCTCCGAATGTACTCCTCCATGTGGCATCGTGCATTCCAATGCCTCCGTTAAACGGCATCCAGTAATCAACGGGAGTTCTGTAATTTTCCCCTTTAAGTACGGCATCTCTCTGCTTATAGGTCAGGGGATATGTCCCGGCCGGAGTTCCCCAGCCCTTTGAAAGATTGCCCGACACAAAATCCGACTCAACCACCAGACTGCCGTTTTTGTAGAAAAACAGATGCTGCGCCGTCAGATTGATTTCCACATACGTATCGCCATAATCATTTTCTCCGTGACTGGCTGCTGTCTGTGAATAAACCGGCTCCCGGGTCTGGCTTTCGCCGGAACTGATGGCGGCAGTCAGCTGAACGGTTTCTTCTGACTGGTTGATCTTCCAGCCATAGCTTCCACCCTTGACCTGAATCGTTTTGCCATAAGAGGTTTTCAGCGTCTTGGCCTTGTTTGCCGTATTATAGGTAATTGCCAGCTCTTCCACATACTTTGCCACCTGCTGTGTATCCAGTGTGACATTCCCCTGCTCATCCGTGATCAGCCATTCATGTATCCGTTCTCCGTCAAGAACCTCTGTTTTGTCTCCGAACTGGTATGTAATCACAACACCTGCCAGACGGTTTCTCTCCTCCACCTGCTTTATAAGCTCCGGATCATCCTGCCGTATCTCCGGCTCCCGGTAAACTCCCGCCTCATCCAGAGAAAGGGTATCCTGAAAATTAATGATAGCATTTGATACAGCTTCCAGAAGTTTCTGCTCTTCAATCACATTGCCTTCCGTCTCCGGAACAATTGTGTAGCCCTGGCCGGAAACATACTCCGAAACAGCTGCATTTACAGGCTCCGTGACGTCTTCCGTACTCATACATTCCAGACTTCTTATCTGCTCTGCAAGTGCCTCCTCATCATAGGCAACCATGGCATCTATTGTATAAGCGGCTGCATTGAAACGGCTGGTCAGCCAGTCATAAGGATTCTGTGCTGCTATCAGTTTTTCCAGAGAACCGTCAAATTCCGGATGAAGTCCGATTGATGCACCGTCAATCTCCTCCGTACGTCCGTCCCTGTCCTCGATTTTAAGAGTATAATTTTCGATTCCCTGTGAAATATGCTCCTTAACCTCGGCAACTGTAAGCCCGGCTGCATCCAGTCCGTTAATCTGAGTCCCCGGCAAAAAAACGGATTTATATTTCTGGGCCACTGCAGCATAAATTCCTCCTGCTGCAAGAATCAGCACAAGCAACGCTGTTACTCCTGCCACAACAGCCCGTTTTTTCTTTTTTTTCTGTTTTTCCCCATTCTCTTTTTCTTCTCCCCGGGACAATTTTTCTCCCTTCATTATCTCTCCATCCTGAAAATCCGTTTTTTCCGGCTTCTGCGTGCCTTTTTTTCTGCTTCTCTTTACACGAAGCGGCCTTTCCTCCTTAAGAGTATCCTCACTCCGCTCCTGCATCTTATCAATGTAGTCCGGTTCATATGCATCATGCTGTTCCGCCATGCTCTCTGACACAGCATTCATTACTCTCTTTTCTTCGCTGCTCTCTCCCGCATCATTTTCCAGGATCCTGTCCTCATCCAGCCAGTCGGGCTCTTTTCCCGCCCCGGAATCTGCGTCTGCATCAATCTCTATCTCTTCTATCTCTCTGTTTTTATCTGTCATTCCACTGCTTCTCCCTTTTATTCAGACAGACCGCCCCGGTTTGCGCACAGAATTTTGCACGGCCCGAAAAGCGGATCGAAACATTCACTGTCAATTGTATATAACTTTGCAGGCGAAGTCAACTTACGAAACCCTGTCTTTTTTATTAAACGTTTAGGCAGTCTCTGCCCTGTTCACAAAGCAAAAAACGGCCGCCGCAGTCTCCTGCGGCAGCCGAATAAACTGCTTACTCCTATACTATTTGAACAGTCCTTTTTTTCTGTGTTTCTCACCTTCCGGAGCTATTCCGTTCATCGCGTCATCAAATCTGCGCAGTGCCTCTTTCTGTGCCTCTGTCATCCGTTCAGGAACCTGAACAACCAGTGTGACAAAATGATCTCCCCGAACATTCCGGTTTCTCAGAGAAGGAACACCTTTTCCCTTAAGGCGCACTTTCGTATCCGTCTGTGTTCCGGCTTTGACCTCATATTCGACCTCTCCGTCCACAGTCTTGATACGGATCGGCCCGCCAAGAGCCGCCTTTGCAAAAGAGATCGGAACCGTTGAATAGATGGTAGTATCCTGACGTTTAAAGACGGGATGCGGAGAAACAATAATCTCAACCAGAAGATCTCCCCGCTCTCCTCCGTTCACTCCCGGCTCTCCATTGCCCCGGTCACGCAGGCTCTGCCCATTGTCAATTCCCGGCGGAATCGTAACCTTGATTTTCTTTCTTCTGGTCACGAAGCCCGTTCCATAACAGTCGGGGCACTTCTCTTTGATAATCTTCCCGCTTCCTCCACAGTCCGGACATGTCTGCACATTCTGAATCTGTCCGAAAAATGACTGCTGTGTATACATAATTTTACCCTTGCCGTTGCACTTGGAACATGTCTGCGGCTGTGTGCCCGGTTTTGCTCCTGTTCCGTGACACTTGTCACATGTCTCCTTCAGATTCAGCTCCAGCTCCTTCTCGCAGCCGAAAATCGCCTCCTCAAATGTAATGCGGACACTGGTCCGCACATTGGCTCCTCGCATGGGACCGTTGCTTCTCCCGCCCCGGCTTCTTCCGCCGCCGAAAATATCTCCGAAAATATCCCCGAAAATATCTCCCATATCAGCGCCGCTGAAGTCAAAGCCGCCAAAGCCGCCGGCTCCGCCTGCCCCGCCCTCAAAGGCCGCGTGGCCGAATTGATCATACTGACGTCTCTTTTCCGGATCGCTCAGCACACTGTATGCTTCCGATGCCTCCTTAAATTTCTCGGCCGCCGTCTGATCGCCCGGATTGGCATCCGGATGGTATTTTTTTGCCAGTGAACGGTATGCCTTTTTTAAGGCTGCGTCATCGGCATCCCGGGAAACGCCCAAGACTTCATAGTAATCTCTCTTGCTTTCTGCCATGTCAGGTCTTCCTTCCTAAACACCCGCAAAGGGGCTTGGGCAGATGCCCAATCCCCATCGCGTTTTCTGTCTCTCGTCTAAATTATTGTCACACACCGCCTGAGATGACGGTTCCGGACACTCTAACTCATATTACACTTCTTTGAAGTCTCCGTCAACTACATTATCATCATGGGGTGCGCTTCCCATATCCGGGCCGGCCTGTGCGCCGCCCTGTGCGCCGGCTGCTCCCTGAGCCGCTTCATATACTTTTGCAAACAGTGCCTGAGCGCTGGCCATCAGTTTTTCCTTACCTGCCTTAATCTCTTCAATCTGGGCATCTGTCATCTGATCGATCGGTGCCTTGTTGATTGCTTCTTTAAGAGCATTCAGGTCTGCCTCTACCGTTGCTTTTGAAGATGCATCAATCTTATCGCCAACTTCCTCCAGTGCCTTCTCTGTCTGGAATACGATGGAATCTGCTTCATTTCTGGCGTCAATTCCCTCTTTTCTCTTCTTATCCTGAGCCTCGTACTCAGCAGCTTCCTTTACTGCCTTGTCAATATCAGACTCGGACATGTTGGAGCCGGAGGTAATGGTAATGTGCTGCTCTTTTCCTGTTCCCAGATCCTTTGCAGATACATTTACGATACCGTTTGCATCAATATCAAAGGTAACCTCAATCTGCGGAACGCCTCTTCTCGCCGGAAGAATGCCGTCCAGACGGAAGTTGCCCAGAGTCTTGTTATCCTTTGCAAACTGTCTCTCGCCCTGTACAACATGGATATCAACGGCTGTCTGATTGTCTGCTGCCGTGGAGAAGATCTGGCTCTTCTTCGTCGGGATCGTTGTGTTTCTCTCAATCAGTCTGGTCGCGATACCGCCCATTGTCTCAATGGAAAGGGAAAGCGGCGTAACATCCAGAAGAAGGATATCGCCTGCACCGGCATCTCCGGCCAGCTTACCGCCCTGGATGGCAGCGCCGATTGCAACACACTCATCGGGGTTCAGGGACTTGCTGGGTTCCTTGCCTGTCAGTCTCTTTACTTCCTCCTGAGCCGCCAGCATACGCGTAGAACCGCCTACCAGAAGAACTTTGCCAAGCTCGGAAGCCGTAATGCCCGCGTCCTTAAGGGCGTTCTGAACCGGAACAGCCGTTCTCTCAATCAGATCTCTCGTCAGCTCATCAAATTTTGCTCTTGAAAGGTTCATATCGAGGTGCTTCGGTCCCTCATTTGTCGCCGTAATGAACGGAAGGTTAATGTTGGTTGTTGTTGCGGAGGAAAGCTCTTTCTTTGCTTTCTCAGCCGCCTCTTTCAGTCTCTGCAGAGCCATCTTGTCTCCGGACAGATCCACACCCTCTGCCTTCTTAAACTCATCAATCATCCACTGGGTAATCCGGTTATCAAAGTCATCGCCGCCCAGATGTGTATCGCCGTTGGTAGCCAGTACTTCAATTACACCGTCGCCAATCTCGATGATGGAAACATCAAATGTACCGCCGCCCAGGTCGTATACCATGATCTTCTGCTCTTTTTCATTGTCCAGACCGTATGCCAGTGCGGCAGCCGTCGGCTCGTTGATGATACGTTTTACTTCCAGACCTGCAATCTTTCCCGCGTCCTTCGTTGCCTGACGCTGTGCATCGTTGAAATAAGCAGGAACCGTGATAACGGCTTCCGTTACTTTCTCGCCCAGATAGCTCTCCGCATCTGCTTTCAGCTTCTGCAGAATCATGGCCGAAATCTCCTGCGGCGTGTATTTCTTGCCGTCAATGTCAACTTTATAATCCGTACCCATATGTCTCTTGATAGAAGAGATAGTCTTTTCCGCATTGGTAACTGCCTGGCGTTTTGCCGGTTCACCTACCAGTCTCTCGCCTGTCTTCGTGAATGCCACGATAGACGGTGTAGTCCGGATTCCTTCTGTATTGGCAATTACAACCGGCTTTCCGCCCTCCATAACTGCTACACAGCTGTTTGTTGTTCCCAAATCGATACCAATAATCTTGCTCATTGTTTTTTCCTCCTGAAATTGTTCCTGAAAATAAATTAATCAAACAATACTGTTGTCTGCTGTCTCTTATCAGTTTGCCACCTTTACCATACTGTGGCGCACAACGCTGTCCCGGTAAAGGTATCCTTTCTGGAATTCCTCCGCCACAATATTTTCCCCGAAAGATTCATCATCCACATGCATCACTGCATTATGGTAATCAGGGTCAAAGGGCTTTCCGACCGCATCAATCGGCGAAACTCCCGCATCTTCCAGCGTTTTTAAAAGCTGCTTATATATCTTATCCATTCCCTCGGCAAAAGCTGTTTTTGCTTCCTCCTCGGAAACGGTTGCAAGCCCTCTCTCGAAATTGTCCACAACCGGCAGAATTTTTTCAATAATATCCTTTGCACCAATCTCGTACATGGCTGATTTTTCTTTTTCAGTCCGTTTTCTGAAATTGTCAAACTCCGCCATCGTGCGCTTCAGGCGATCTGTAAGTTCTTCAATCTGCTCATCCTTTTTATCTTTCTTTTTCTTTTTGGCAGAGAAACCTTTTTTCCCTTTGCTGTCGCTCTCTCCGGCGCATTCCTTATCCGGCTCTGTACCGTCTTCTCCGGCTCCCGCTTCACTTTCCTGTCCGGATGTATCCGGCTCCTGTACATCTGCGGTCTCCGCATTTACCTTTTCTTCCTGTAAATCTATCTCTTCATTTTTTGTATCCTTCATTTCTTCACTCACGTTGCCGCTCACCTTTCTTCCTTTTTGAACGTGTCATCCAGCTGATTCATCAGCGATCGAAGCGTAGAGACTACCTTGTCATAATCCATCCGCTTGGGACCGATAATTCCTATCGTTCCCCGCAGTCCGTCTCCCAGCTCATAATTGGCCGTTACGACGCTGCAGTCATTCATAGACTGAACCTGCGTCTCACTTCCGATATACACCTGAATTTCGTTTTTCTTTTTAGCTCCGTCATCCTCTGTCAGAAGTTCTTTCAGGAGCTCTTTATGCTCCAGCGTACTGATCAGCTGACTTGCCTTCTCTCCGTCACTGAGTTCAGGATATTTAAAAATATTGGTAGTGCCTTCCGTGTAAATCTGAAGGTCCTCCTCATTGGTCCTGATTGCCTCCGCTATCTCACTGAGAACCGCATCCACAATCTGCCCCCGCGCTCCGGCCTGTTCTTTCATCCGGGTAATAACATCCAGATTGATCTGTCCGATTGTCAGTCCGTTGAGACTGTTGTTCAGGAGAATATTGAGATTCAGAATATCCTCATCCGACAGCTCAGCATCCACACGGATAATTGAGTTTTTTATAATATTGCCCTCAAGAACTGTCACAACCAGAAGTTTTCCCCGCTCAACCCGTGAAAGCTGAATAAATTTCAGCTTTGTCTGATGATACTGCGGGCCGCTGATAAGCGTCGCATAATTGGTGTTAACTGCCAGAAGCTTTGCCAGCTGTTTTAATAAAAGCTCAACCCGGTCTACCCGCTGAATTACCAGTTCGCGCATCTCGGTAACCTCATTTTCTTTCTCGCGGATCAATTCATCAACATAAAAACGATATCCCTTATCAGAGGGAATCCGCCCCGCCGAGGTGTGCGGCTGAACAATATATCCCAGCTCTTCCAGATCTGACATCTCATTGCGAATTGTAGCAGAGCTGAGATTCAAATCCGAATATTTCGAGATCGTCCTGGAACCCACCGGTTCTCCGGTCTCCAGATAGTTCTGGATAATGGCTTTTAAAATCTTAATCTTTCTGTCATCCAGTTCCATCCGACATCGCTCCTTCTTGTAACACAGCTTTCCACTGACAGCAGAAAACCGTTTGTTAATCTCTCCAAAACCTGGCCGCCGGCCCTGAGTTCATCCGGTCCGCAGGCTTTTTCTTGTTAGCACTCATTCATTGAGAGTGCTAACATCTACACTTGATACTATATTACTTACCATCCTGTTTGTCAACAGATTTTTCAACTTTTTTCTAAAATTTATATAAACTTTTATCTCTCTATTTTTCCACAATATCCGGTATTACATTCCGACTTTTCCCGCTACCGCTTGATTTCTTCTGAAAACATATATGGCGTAAAGTTCCCTTCCGGCTGTTCCCTGTACTGCAGGACACTTGACATTTAATATTTTTGTAATATAATAAAGAAAAATTAAAATATTTGTAACACATAAAAAATAAAAACCAAAATGTGAGGATTATTTTATGAAAATACGATTACAGCATGTACTGATCACTGCGGCTTTTACCTTTTTATGCACAGCTATGGGGCCCTTTTCCTCATTTGCTTCCGAGGGAACGGAGGCAGCCGGTCCGGCTGAAGATGTTTCTGTTGCACAGGAAAATGAAGATATTGCCGTGGGCCCGGGACATGACTCTGAACTTCCCACTGAAGAAACGGAGGACTCTTCCTATCTCGGCGAATTTGAAACGACGGCTTACTGCAGCTGCTCAAGCTGCTCAGAAGGCCACTCTGTTACGTATGCGGGCACAGTTCCACAGGCGAACCACACTGTTTCCGCTGATCTCAGCGTATTCCCACTGGGGACCCGACTGAAAATCGGCGACACCATATACACAGTAGAGGATAAAGGGAGCAGTGTTACCGGCAACAAACTTGATATTTATTTTGACTCCCACTCCCAGGCGCTTGACTACGGAAGACAGTATGTGGACGTCTACCGTGTGGATTAAGCCCGGAAAATGAAAATCTGATTTCTGAAGTTAAAAAGGGGCTGTCGCATCAATGATTAGGAAATCATAGATGCGGCAGCATCTTTTTGCCATTTTTAAGCCGAAATATT
>CALWSF010000010.1 GCA_944384125.1 uncultured Lachnospiraceae bacterium
TGAGAAAATACGTCTATGATCATTTTCTCTAGGGACAGTCTTTTTCATCTCAACTGACAATTCGTTTACTTCATCCAATCATACTGTTTATATGGACTTACCCAGTCTTAACATGTTATAATAAATACAGGCAGTAATGAAGGAGCAGGGAAATAAAAAGGGGGTAATCAAATGAAAATTGGAGAAGCAAAGCAACTGTATCAGTCTCATCTCAGTACTCTCTCATCATACAGACAAAAGCTCAAAAAAAGCCTGGAATCCGTTCCTGAAAACCATCCGAATTTTGATCGGACAGAAATTTCCAGTGAGCTGTCACGCATATCAGCTGAATATGAGCGGACAAAAGCCGGCCTGGAACAAATCTGCTCCCAGGAAACACTCATTCAGAATGCCGAGGCATCCAGGCAGGAAAGTGAAGCAACCGCTGAAGCCATGGAAGAGATGATGAAATGTCTTGAAATCGCGCGCAGAATCTCAAACGGTGACAAAGTTCCCGCCTCTGATGAGAAGAAACTGATGGAATATGACTACAAACTCTATATTTCTGCCAAAAACATGGCAATGGTAAATAAAAATAACAAGCCAAAGGAGTATGACTCTCTCTGGGATGAAGAAGAGACGGATGAGCCTGCTTCCTCTCCTGAGGAAATTGCCGAAAATACAGAAATCAATATTGCGCCGCCCTCGGCGGGAGAAACGGGTGCAGAAGCCCCCTCTGAATAATGTCACAGGAGTTTTTACCGGCAAATCGGCAATATTTCTTATCAACTCTTAACATTACTTAATAATACTTAAATTCACTTTCTTTGTTTGACCGGATATGGTATGCTACCTCAAAAATAAAGGAGGTAGTTTCAAATGAAACTCAAACTTATATTATTTTCCGCTCTGTGCGCAGTTTCTCTGGCGGCATGCCAGAATCTCCCTATTCCCTCTGCCGGACAGGAAAGTTCTTCTGCATCTTCAGAAGCGGAACAGTCCTCTGCTGCACAGAAGGAAGAAAAAACCAGCTCTGCTGATTCACAGGCTGAAACATCAGACGAGACAAATACCTCTGTGGATACAGCTCCGACTGTTGTGGATTTTCAGAACATACTGGATCTGATGGGGAAAAAGGATGCTGAGGTGGTTTCCGTACTCGGCGAAGGAGATCCTGTTGAAAATGACGATTCCACGATCTTAAACCGGGAATACACTCTGTCTCTGTTTGACGAAGATGCAACCGTTATTATGCATTTCAATCTCTATCACGAAGGTTCTGATGAACTGGAGCAGTGCACAATCAACCTTTCCAAAAAAGAACTGGAAGACTATGAAAAAATTCTGGAGGATATTCTGGGAAAACCGACAGAAACCTATGAAAAATCCTACTTTTTTGCCGATGAGACTTCAGATATTGTGCTGGCAAATCCCTATGATGATGAACCTTATATAGAGATAACCCTCAAAGATCTGGTCACTGAATAGTTTTTTCTTTTAGAATCTGAATTACGTTAGTTAAAAGCATCTGCAGGCTGCCTTTTTCGCCGCGCAGATGCTTTTATCAAATTTATTAAATTGAACCTATTTCCGTCTTTTTATTCCCGCTTAATTATTATCGTTTTATCAGATCCAGCAGCGTCTGTGTCAAAACATTAAAATCAATAGGTTTGGAAATATGGCCGTTCATACCTGCATTTGACGTTTTTATGATATCCTCGGCAAAAGCGTTCGCCGTGACAGCAATAATTGGAACTGTCAGGGCATCCTGTCTGTCCATGGCACGTATTCTTCTCGCCGCCTCGCATCCGTCCATTACCGGCATCTGCATATCCATCAGAACAGCATCAAAATGGAATGGTGGAGATGCACTGAATATATGTACCGCTTCCCCGCCATTTACAGCCGAAACCACATCTACGCCATTCATGCTGAGTATTTCTGTAGCAATCTCTCTGTTGAGTTCATTATCCTCCGCCAGAAGAATACGGCGTCCTTTCAGACTGTCTGCTCTGCTTTTCGGAACTGTTTCCGGCAGTTCCTGCTTTTTCCTGCTTACTACATCAAACGGAATTGCTACGGTAAATCTGCTTCCTTCTCCAAGGCGGCTCTCCGCTTTGATCTCTCCGCTTAACTGACGGACAAGACTTTTTACAATCGGCATGCCCAGTCCGGTTCCCATAATTGTTTTTGAGGTAAAGCCGGTTTCTCTCGAATACGGATCAAATATATGCTCTAAAAACTCTTCAGACATGCCTATGCCTGTATCCGCTACTATTATTTCATATTTACTCCGTTTCATGGATACACGCTGCCGCATGGTAACGCTGATTTCAGCTCCGGCATCACTGTATTTAAAGGCATTGGACAGAAGGTTATTCATAATCTGTTCCAGCTTAAAGGGATCTCCAAAAACAACAGCATCATTTACCTTAATATCCACTTTCAGATGTTTATGCTGCTCCTTTACTATTTCTTCAAACAGTGACACACTCCCACGAATACATTTTTCAATATCAAATTCTTCATTTTTCAGTATGTTCTTTCCGGACTGAATTCTGGACAGCTCCAGAATATCATTGATAAGTTCCAGAAGCTGCCGGCCGGCATGGAGGATTTTATCCATATAATCTGCCGTTTTTTCCCAGTTTCCCTGATTCTTCATTATCAGCTCACAATACCCGATAATGGCATTCAGAGGTGTCCGCATGTCGTGCGACATTCTGTTAAAAAATGATTCTTTTTCTTTTGCACTCTCCCGGGCAGTTTCCAGCGCATCCTGAAGAATAACCAGATGCTGCTGTTGCTGACATTTCTCCATGTCAACTTCCCTGAAACAGAATATAACCTTATCCGGTGCAATCTTTTCATTGTACAGTGTCCGGACGTTTACCCATTTGTATACATCGCCGAATCTGCGCCTGTAATCTCCTCCGTAATCTGATACTCTGTTCTTTACGCGTTCCCTTATTTTTTCCAGCGAAAATGCATTTTCAAATTCATCACTGATATCTTTTTCCACATATTTTCTGATAACCTTCAGAAGCTCCTCATAAGTTCCCTTTAACGGTACTTCCTGAGCTATATCTTCAGAAGGCTTTATAAATTCGCATGTGCCTTTTTTTAAATTAAGCAGATAGATGGCATAAAATGAATCTCCCAGAATACGGATTGTGCTTTCTGACAGGCCAATCTGATGTATCTGAATGAGATCCCGCAGGACCATAATAAATAAGATTATGAAAATCAGCAGGGAAACTCCGGCCAGGACATACACCACCATATTTTCCTCGCCCATAAGAACTGATTCAACAGGTATCGTGATAATAACTGTCCATCCCTCATCCATCTCATAATAATAAACACCCCTTTGTTTTCCCTCATAGTCCGCAAAGGATGAATCGTAAGATGTAAGAGAACCATCCCTGATTCCCGAAAGCAGGTAGTTCACATTGTCCTGAAGCTCCTCCCGGGACATATTCCACGGCGTGGAAGATCTGATAAGATTACCGGAAGAATCACACATATAAAAAGAACACTCTTTGGGGATATCCTGTTCGCCCTGCTGTTCATGGAATCTTTCCGGATAAAGATCAAACGCAAGAACATTACCCTTTTTTTTCAGCTCTTTTGCAAGTGTGACAATCGGCTGACCGGTAATTGCATCCTGATACACATCAGTAAAAATAGTTTCCCCCTGAGCCTCTATCGCGTCATTGTACCACATGGTACTTCCATAATCATAGCTGTCATCCCCCTCCCAGGGATTTGCACCTACAATTTTCCCGTCTATCACAGCATAGGGATCTACTGTGTTTTCTCCCAGAATTACACTGAGCTTTTTAAAATAGCCCTGCAGCCAGTTCTGCATGGAATCCTGTTCTCCGGCAGCATGAAGCTCGTCCACATACTCCGCTCCCAGCTCCAGCATGTTTCTGAAGGACTGGATATTCATTTTCTCTTCATCTTGCATAGCTTTTGGCAAGTGACATACCCAGGTCCTGGGTGTTCTGAAGCATTTTCTGCCGCACCAGCAAAATGCTGAGCACCAATGTAATCAAAACAGTAAGCAGTATAAATATATTCAGAAAATTATTGGCACGCAGTCTCCATTTACCATATAACCTTTTCACGCCGTTGCTCCCCCGCCTGCTAAAATTTACTGTTTTTCATGCGTTCCAGCACACTTACCACCTGCTCATACGCATTTTTCAGCTCCGGCATCATAAGCTTTGCCTTCTCAATATCTCCTGATCGGAGATATTCCACCTGTTCTTTCAGCAATATTTCCATTCCTTTGACTGAAAGATTTCCGCAGACGCCTTTTAAAGTATGTGCAGCTTCAAAAGCTTTCCGGCATTCTCCCTCCGCAAGGGAATCGCTGAGTATCCTGTAATTTTCATCTTCCGTAAACCGAATGAGATACTTTAAGTAAAGCATCTCATTTCCCATAAATCTTTCTATGGCCTCTTCCGGCTCAACTCCAACCTTTCTCAGTTCTTCTTACTGCACTGTGGCCATACTGACTCCTCCCTAAATCTGCGTATATAATTTTCTGCATTTTTCCTCTACGGAGAGAAATGCCCGAAGCAGTCTGGGATTGAATGCTCCACACTCTCTATTTTTAATCATTTCCACCGCATTCCCGAATTCAATGGCATTTTTATATACACGCTTGCTTACAAGCGCATCATACACATCTGCAATGGAAACAATCTGCGCACTTATCGGTATCTCATCCCCTTTAAGCCCGTCCGGATATCCTCTTCCGTCCCAGCGTTCATGGTGATACCTCGCTATATCATATGCATACTGGTATGCCTCATGCTTTTTCATCTGTGGAATCTGACTGAGCATCTCCGCACCTATAACCGTATGTTTTTTCATCTCATCATATTCTTCAGCCGTCAGTTTTCCGGGCTTATTAAGGATCTGATCTGAAACGGCAATCTTTCCTACATCATGCATAATGGATCCCAGTGAAATCTGTTCAATCTCATCGGAAGTCAGTCCCTCTCCAAATTCCGTGTTCTCCAGCATAATCCTCGTAATGCTGCTGATCCTTTTAACGTGCTCTCCCGACTCTCCGCTTCGAAATTCAATTGCCGTTGACAAAGCTTCGATCATACCTTTGTTAAGTTCAATAATCTGCTGTGCCTGCTTCAGGATTTCAGAGCTCTGCTGTTTCACTTTTTCACTCAGTTTCTTCCTGGCACGAAAAAGTTCAATTACCGAATCAACTCTTCGCCGGATCATATAAGGAACAACCGGCTTATTTATCACATCCATGACCCCGAGCTCATACGCCTCCCTGAGCACATCCGCCCTTTCAGATGCTGTGATCAGAAAAACCGGAACATCTTTTATCTGTTTTTCTTTCTTCATCAGACGGAGAAATTCCAGTCCGTCCATCACAGGCATGACAACATCCAGAAGAATGGCACATATACTCTCTTTGTTCTGTAAATATGTCTCCCATCCTTTTGCACCGTCTGCAGCCAGTGCTATCCCATATGTATCTGAAAATATGTGGCTTAAAATTACTCTGTTTACCCCACTGTCATCTATGATCAGCAATGTATCTGCAACCTGGCCCATTTTTCAATTTCAACCTCCCCAACCATTCCTCCTGCACAATCTTTATAATTATAAAGCCGGAGCAAAAATCTTACTTTTGATTATCATTTTACTCCATCTGATCGCTGACATTCAAGAATAACCTGCATAAATCCGTCAAATAATTGCTTTTTTCCCCATATTCTGCAGTTTTTCTCCCTTTTTTGTATCCCCGCTGCAAAAAAGACATCTGCAGACAGGTATTTGCCCTGCCTGCAGATGCCTTTTTACACAGATTGCTAATTAAAAGCGGAACTTATCCTCAAAATAATTTTTCAGTTCTGCAATCGGAACCCTTACCTGTTCCATCGTATCTCTGTCACGAACCGTAACCGCTCCGTCCGTCTCAGAGTCAAAATCATAGGTTACGCAGAACGGTGTACCGATCTCATCCTGTCTTCTGTATCTCTTTCCGATATTTCCTCTGTCATCAAATTCACAGTTATAATACTTTGACAGTTCTGAATAGATCTTCTCCGCACCCTCGTTAAGTTTCTTTGAAAGAGGCAGAACTCCGATCTTCACAGGAGCGATGGCAGGATGGAAATGAAGTACTGTTCTCACATCTCCCTCGCCGATCTCTTCCTCATCGTATGCAGCACAGAGGAAGGCCAGTGTAACGCGATCCGCTCCCAGAGACGGCTCGATTACATAAGGAATGTATCTCGTCTTTTTCTCGTCATCGAAATAAGTCAGATCCTGTCCGGAAGTCTCCTGATGACGGCTCAGATCATAATCAGTTCTGTCAGCGATTCCCCAAAGCTCGCCCCAGCCGAACGGGAACAGGAACTCAATATCCGTCGTCGCTTTGCTGTAGAAGGAAAGCTCCTCCTTCTCATGATCTCTGGCGCGCATCTCCTCCGGTTTGATTCCCAGCGTCTGCAGCCAGTTAATACAGAACTGCTTCCAGTATGCAAACCACTCAAGATCCGTATCCGGCTCACAGAAGAACTCCAGCTCCATCTGCTCAAACTCTCTTGTACGGAAAGTAAAGTTTCCGGGCGTAATCTCGTTCCTGAAAGATTTTCCAATCTGCGCAATTCCGAAGGGAACTTTCTTTCTTGATGTTCTCAGAACATTTTTAAAATTAACAAAAATACCCTGTGCCGTCTCCGGTCTCAGATATACGGTATTTTTGGCATCCTCTGTAACGCCCTGGAATGTCTTGAACATCAGATTGAACTGACGGATATCCGTAAAGTCGTGCTTTCCGCAGCTGGGGCAGCAGATATTGTTGTCATCAATATACTTTTTCATCTCTTCCTGTGACCAGCCGTCCACGGAGCCTTCAATCGTAATGCCGTGCTCTGCCATATAATCCTCAATAAGCTTGTCGGCACGGAATCTCTCCTTACAGCACTTGCAGTCCATCAGCGGATCAGAAAAACCGCCAAGATGTCCGGAAGCCACCCATGTCTGGGAATTCATCAGAATCGCGCAGTCAACTCCCACATTATAGGGGCTCTCCTGCACAAATTTCTGCCACCAGGCGCGCTTTACATTGTTTTTCAGCTCCACGCCAAGGTTTCCATAGTCCCATGTATTAGCAAGGCCACCGTAAATCTCAGAGCCGGGATATACAAAGCCCCTCGATTTGGCAAGAGCCACGATTTTTTCCATCGTCTTCTCCATCTTCTTTTCCTCCTGAATTTTTATTTAAACACAACCAGCGCCCTGCCATCTGCAGGCACGGCCGCCGTATATGCATCTTTTGCCTCTGTCCCCTCGGACATGTACACAATTTCTCCGGAAAACATCACTGTTCCGCCTCCCTCAATAACTGCGGCGGTTCCTTCCTGTTCCTTCGCAACATCATCTGCCGAAGCTGCACTTTTGTCTGCTTTCACAATAGCCGTACCGTCAAACCAGCCTGCCGCTGCAGCCTCCGTTACGGGAAGGACTTCCAGAGATGTAATGGAATTGCTGGAATCCTCATTGTCCTCTGTCTGCCGGAATGCCACGAGATCCTCCAGAGAAGCATATTCAAATATTACGCGGAGCGTATCCCCATCTTTTGTCACACTCTGAAGAGCTGCCGGAAGCCTGTCAGTTCCGCTTCCATTTTCAGCCTCCGCCTTTGCTCCTCTCTCCTGATTGAAGCGGATGACTGCCGCCTCCAGATATTGTTTCAAATCTTTCTCATCTACATCAGCGCCCCCTGTGTCCTCCACAAGAGCACTGGATAAAGAGCCGTCCTCTGCCACATACACACAGTTCTCCGAAGGAGAGAATGCAGCTTTCTGCCCGGAACAGCCGGACAGCAGTACTCCCACTGCTGCCGCCAGAAGCAGTCGCGACTTTTTCATACCACCCGTTCCTCCTGACTCCATTTTTACATCAAGTTTTTATAGTATACCCGCTTTTTCCTTTATTTTCAAGACTCACAAAGTAAAAAAGCAAAATCCCCTCCCTTTTACCCTCTCTCTCCTTTTTATTTTTAATCCTCCGAAAATCAGCCTCTTCTTTACCGGCCGCCGTTCAGAACCATCCACACTTCTGGAAGGAAACGGCGCAGAAAGCGTGCCGCCTGAAAACATACGGACACAGCAATAACCGGCATAAAGAAAAACAGGAGCACCGCCACAGCCTTCTGTCCGGGAAACAAAATAGCCGCTGCCTTGTTTATAAACCTTACAGGAATAAAATGAAATGCGTAAATAAAAAAGGTGCATGTCATAAACGGACGGATTCTGCCCAGCCGCTCCTCATTTACCATAAGCCAGACACTGATGGACGCTGCCAGCTGATAGAGAACGATCCCCGGCACAAAATACTCTGTATAATATCTTCGTCCCACAAAAATCCCCGCTGCCAGAAGTACAATGCCAAAAAGGACACGGCGCCGGCTCCATGGAGCCTCAGCGCTTTCCTTCAGATGAACAGCAATAAAAGCCGCAGCGGAATAATAAATGAGTGCATCAAGATTGAGTTCAGGAAGCGCCACGCCCATAAAAAGCGCATACAGAAGAACCGCCAGAAAGATTATCCCCGACCACACACGCTGCAGAAAAAAATAGAGTACAGGTGCAAGAGCCACCAGAATAAGAAGCTGGTACATAAACCAGAAAACGGGATTAAAAGCAAAGCGCACAATGGCATTAAAAGCTCCCTCAAATGTCAGGCTGAGCCCTGGTTTATTGACAATCCCCTGCAGTCCGTCCACATGGCTGGTCAAAAGATAACCTGCATAATAAAGCGTATTCCAGAGAAGATATGGAATCAGAAGAGAACGGACTCTCCTCTTCCACTTTCCCATCAGCTTATCCCAGCTGAAATCCCGATAGAACAGATAGCCTGACAGCATGATAAAACAGGGAATATTGACTCTGATAATTTCCGGGACAATACGGTATTCAAAGTGCATCAGCGGATCATCCGCCGCGATCCCCGGGAAAAAAAGCTCCGCATTCCCGGAATGATTCCAGATAACCAGCACGCAGCAGATAAAATTAAACCAGGTAATTTTTGCACGGAATTTCCTTTCCTCCATCCGCTGAAGCTCCTTTCTTTCCTCTGTAAAATCATTTCGGGAGCAGGCGAATTTTTCCCCCTATCCGTCTGCTCCCGCTTCCTACAACATTACCCGCAGTATCTCCAGAGAATGGAATTTCCGATCTATGTATCTGTTTTTATTTTTTTCCACACATGCCTCAAATTCCTCAAAAGCATCCTCCGTCAGAATAAAAGTATACAGTTTTTCAATCGGAGAAAAAACCACAAACTCCCATGCATATGAAGCAGAATCGCCCGCGGGCAGAGGCGGTTTCTCTGTGTATTCTCCGTTTATAACCATGATTCTCAGCTCAAAAATCCGCCGTACCAGTCTGTTGGGGAGCGACGGCTTCAGAAGGGCCCGAAAAGACTGATACAGGAGCAGAAGCGTTTCCCCGCCCTCAATTCCCTCACGTCCGTAGTAGTCAGCAAACTCGGCAAAATAGGAGGCAATACAGGTACACTCCACATCACGTTCCAGCCCGTCAAAATAATTTTCTATATCCGCCCCGTAAAGATTATACGCATCACGGGTTTCCGAAAGAGTAAAAACGCCGAAAGCAAAGGGGCGGCTGGCTGCGCGCAGAAGGCTTCCTGTTCTCTTCGCTCCCCTGGCAAAGGCAGTTACCTTTCCTCTCTCCTTCGTGAGGATCACAAGACGCTTGTCATAATCTCCCACCGAAGAAACACTGAGCACCATGCCCGTAGCCTTTATAAGCTCTCTCACACGCTACCGTCCTCCCTGCTTTCGACCCTGCTCTCCTGACCGGCCTGCTTGTTCTCAGCCTAGATCCCTGGGGTTATAGCCGTAATTTTTCATATACAGATCACTGTCCCGCCACTCACGGCGCACTTTGACCCACAGTTTCAGATTTACTTTTGTATCCATCAGATTTTCAATCTCAATCCGGGCAGCTGTCCCGATTTTCTTAAGCATCGCGCCGCCTTTTCCTATTATGATTCCCTTGTGCGAATCACGCTCACATACAATCGAAGCATCAATATCCACAATCCCGCTGGGGCGTTCCTTCATGCAGTCGATGACCACTGCGATGCCGTGAGGAATCTCATCGTCCAGCATACGCAGAGCCTTCTCACGGATAAGCTCGGCCGCAATCTGACGCATCGGCTGATCCGTTACCGTATCCTCATCATAAAACTGCGGGCCCTCAGGCAGATACTTGAAAATACAGTTTTTCACATCCTCTATATTTATTTCTTTCAGAGCCGACACCGGAATAATCTCTGCAAAATTCAGAATATCCTTATAGGCAGCTATAAAAGCAAGGATCTCCTCTTTTTTCACAGTATCAATCTTGTTAATCACAAGGATAACCGGTGTTTTAACCCGGGAAAGCTGCTCTGCAATATGTCTCTCCCCGGCCCCGATAAAGGTGGTTGGCTCCACCAGCCACAGTATCACATCAACCTCTTTAAGTGTATGCTCAGCCACACTTACCATATATTCGCCGAGTTTGTTTTTCGCCTTGTGGATTCCGGGCGTATCCAGGAAAATAATCTGTCCTCTTTCATCGGTATAGACCGTCTGAATCCGGTTGCGCGTCGTCTGCGGTTTTTCTGACGTGATGGCAATCTTCTGGCCGATCAGATGGTTCATCAGTGTGGATTTCCCCACGTTCGGCCTTCCAATCAGCGTCACAAATCCCGATTTGTACTTTTCATTCATGTTTTCTCCATCCTCTGCCTGCCGGCAGGCCGTCCTTTAATTGAAAAGATTCTTTATCTCTCCGAACATCTCTCTGTTCTCTCTGATTTTCTCCTGATTTCCAATGGCGCACAGACTTCCCTGAGCCAGAATTGCCCGGATCACTCCGGCCAGAGCCCGTATATCTTCAGGCTGGGCCGTCAGAATCTCCCGGCGCTCCTGCGCCAGCATCTCATCCGTAACACCCGAGAACCATGCCGAATCTGCCTTGGCACCCTTATAAGGAGGAAGAAGCGGTGTATCAAGGTCACTGATGGTTCCGATAACATACTTTGTCATATCCCGCTCATCTGCCTCAAAGTTCTCCAGATAAGGAACTACGCCTTCAAAGACCTGATTGGTCTCCTTGAGATTGGGATCTCTGTAGGATACAAAATAGCCATCCCCCGAACGCCCGGCTCCGTTCATCACACCGTACGCACCTCCCTTGACACGCACGTTAATCCACAGATAATCATAGCCCAGAACAGGCTTTAATATCTTAAGCGCTCCAGTATAGGAAAAGCCGCTCCCCAGGAAATTTCCGCATCGGGCCATATAATTTACCTGTGAGGATGTCATAAATCCCTCATTTTTATTTCCCTTTTCCCATTTGAAGGGATATATCTTTCCCCCGCCGGCCGGAAGTCTGTCTCTGAGAATTCCCAGAGAGTTTTCAAGAGCTTTTATTCCCTCCGCATCAGCTGTATAACTGATTATCATGTTATCTGCCGTAAAAAGCTTTTCTGCCGTCTCTCTCAGCCTGCGGCTCAGCTCCTCTTTTCTCTCCTCATAATGGGCTGCCGTATCTTCCAGGAACTGGTAATACCCTATACCGCCTGTCAGATCGCCAAAGGCGGCAGCCGCAGAGAAATAGGAATTGGCTCTTGATACGGCCGCAGAGTGGGAGGCACTGTTTAACTTCATCTGACTCTTTGACCGGGTCTCCGCCACAATCTCTCCCAGACGCTTTGTATCCTCTAAAATGGAATCTCTGAGAATCTCGGCAATGGCACTCATTCCAAAATCCAGCTTATCATAGAGAACTCTTGCACTGGCCACAAACAGACCGGTAAAATCATCCAAAGAAGAATTCTCCTCCCCGGACGGAGCTTTTTCTCCGTTATCAGGGAATTTCTGATAGGATGTGACACTTAAGCTGATGCCGCCGCTGTTTAAATTTATCTCATCTGACAGATCTCTGTAGGTATGCTCTTTTGTGTCAACATATCCCAGAACAGATTTAAGCAGGGCCACATAGGGAAGATCCTCTGAAGGAACACGGTTTGTATTGAACATAACCCGCAGATATCCGATTCCGGACGTAAACATCTCATGAGCCAGAACGGTTGTGTTTCCCATGTGCATTTCTCTGAGGCAGAGCTTCTCGGGCTCAGGCGATATATCCTCCCTCTTAAGAAGCGGAATCTTTTCCAGATCCTCTCGGGGAGACGGAGTGTCCTGATAAATCTTTAATTCCTGTGTGTCACGGACAAGTCTTGCAATCTCCTCCCGGGACAGGCTTTTCTTATACTCCGCCAGCTTAATCCGAAGTTTCTCATCCTCCGCAGCAGTCATGCCCTTTTTCGGGCTTACTACAATCACTGCCTCAAAAGGATTGTCAAGCAGATACGTCCGTATCAGATTTTCAAAATACCCTTCCTCTGCTGCTTTTTTAAGGAAAGCAAATGTCTCCTCATACTCCAGGTGCATCAGAGGATCTCCCCCGTAAAGCCAGCTGTCAAGACTCTGAAGGCCGTACATAAGTCCTTTCGGTGCATTGCCGAAGTCCGCTTCTCTGTAACGGAACTCATAGTAATTGATCCCCGCAAGCAGACTCTTTCTGCTGATTCCCTGATCTGCCAGTTTCCGCAGCGTACCTTTCACAACAGCCAGAAATTCTCCCTTCTGATCTCTGTCGGCATCCTTTGCAGTAACGGAAAAATAAGGCTGCAGAATTCCGCTCTCATAACCTCCCAGAACATCCTGTCCGATTCCGGCTTCCACCAGTTCTTTTTTCAGGACGGCGCCGGGAGCATCAAGGAGAACATACTCAAGTATCTGAAATGCCATATAGAGAACGGGATCCAGATCATCTCCCACTACTGTATTGACCGAAAGATATGTGGCATGATCCTCTGATTCTGTTTCTGTGACAGGATAAAATATCTCCCTCTCCACCGGGCTTTCAAATGCTTTCTGATAATGGATCTCTGAATCGACCGGCTGCTTTTCGTACCGGCTTAAATATTCTCTGTCAAGCCATTCCAGCTTTTCTGCCATATCCATATTTCCGTACAGATAAATAAAGCTGTTGGACGGATGATAATATTTCCGGTGGAAATCAAGGAATTCATCATACGTCAGATCCGGGATCGCCTCCGGCGCTCCGCCCGACTCATACGTATAGCAGGTATCCGGATAAAGGGCATTCTGCGTATAACGCTCCAGAACTCCCTCCGGAGAAGAGAATGCTCCCTTCATTTCATTGTAGACAACGCCGTTTAATGTGATTGGTGCATCCTCCGACTCCAGCTCATAGTGCCAGCCCTCCTGGCGGAAAATCTTTTCCTCCCTGTAAATATTGGGATGAAGAACAGCATCCATGTACACGTCCATCAGGTTCTGAAAATCCTTGTCGTTGCAGCTTGCAACTGGATATACCGTCTTATCCGGATACGTCATGGCATTCAGAAACGTATTTAAAGAACCTTTTACAAGCTCCACAAAGGGATCCTTTACCGGAAATTTTGCCGAGCCGCACAGAACACTGTGTTCCAGAATATGGGGGACACCGGTGCTGTCGGAAGGAGGCGTGCGGAAGCCAATGCAGAACACCTTGTTTTCGTCATCGTTGGAAAGCAGAAAAACTCTGGCACCCGTTTTTTTGTGTTCCAGAATAATCCCGTCTGAATTAAGCTCATTTACCCTCTTCTCACTGATTACCTGATAACTGTTTAAATCCTTTACTGTCATATTCTCCTCTTCCATCTTCCAAATCTTTTTTTACATTCTTCCCATAAATTTATCTTTCAGTACGGCAAATGCCTCCCTGACCCACATATGCAGGGCAAGAACTGTATCATCCCGGGCCGTTACCCCCGTCAGCTCAATAATCCCCTCTTTCCTTGCAATCGCCTTTGCACGGAAAAGATGATAATCGCTGGTCAGAATGGCAATCCGGAGCAGATCTCCCTCGCCCCGCGCATGGTAGCTGTCCAGAAGATGAGCCTGCGCCGCCTGGGCTTTATTATACTCCTGCCGCTCTATTACTGTCTTGCTGAATGCGATATTTTCCACCGTGTCGGAAGACTGATCCTCGATAAGCAGTTTTTCCGCCGGCACATCATTGTAGCGCAGATAATCATACATGGCACGTGCCTCGCTTATTTCCTCCCCTTCTCCCCGGCCGCCGGACAGCACAAGTACCGTATTGGGATACTGTTCCGCATACTCAATAGCCCTGTCAAGGCGCAGTCTCAGAGAATTACTGGGCTCCGTTCCCCGCACTCTTGCACCGAGAACAATCACATAATCCGCCGCACGCCCCTTTGCCGTCAGAGCATTCCAGCCTATCAGCGCTTCTGTGATAACAAAAATGAAAAAGCAGGCTCCAAAGAACGTCCCCACAGAAACAGACAGCCATACGGGAATCCGGCCGGGATGGTGGCTGTTAATATAAACTCCCAGGCCCAAAAGGGCCAGAACAGCCGCCGTCACAGGCCAGAACAGTGCAAATGAGGTGGAAACCCCGGCATATACAGCGATTACTCCGTAATAGATCAGACACAAAAGTGCCGCTCCTTCCAACACCCAGGTCATCTGTCTCCTCCTTCGTGAAACTCGTACCGTTTTCTTTCGTCTGCTGCTTACGCCTTCTCAGGCGTCATCAGCATCCCTTTTTCCGGATTATATCGTATTTCTCTGCCTCAATCCCCAGATCTACCCACAGAATCTGTTTGGGATGAGGGGCACTTTCCTGCTCCGCTCCGCTTTCATCACGGATTGAGCGCACGACAGCCTGCAGATTCCGGCCGTCCGGTTTCATGACCTCCACCGTCTCTCCCACACTGAACTTGTTTTTCTGTTCGATGCGTACACGGCCGTCCGGTCCCAGTTCCTCAACCATACCAAGATAAATATAGTTTTTCACATACGTACTGTTGTCATAAATCTGAGCTTCCTTATCAGGTTTATGAAAATAAAAGCCCGTTGTATAAGCCCGGTACGTACATTTTCCAATTTCTTCCCGGTACCACTCCATATTGCTCATATATTTTTCCCGGCTCTCAAGGAAATCATCGATAGCCCGCCGGTACGTCCTTGTTACTGTGGCCGCATACAGGGCTGTTTTCATCCGCCCCTCTATCTTGAAGCTGTCGATTCCTGCCTCTATCATCTCCGGAATGTGCTCAATCATGCACAGATCCTTTGAATTAAATAAAAAGGTTCCTCTCTCATTTTCATACACCGGCATGTATTCCCCTGGTCTGGTCTCCTCCACAACCGAATACTTCCAGCGGCACGGATGGGTACAGGCTCCCTGATTGGCATCTCTCCCCGCCAGATAATTGCTTAAAAGACACCGGCCTGAATAGGAAATACACATAGAACCGTGAATAAAGCTCTCTATCTCCATATCTTCCGGAATCCTCTCACGTATCTCCCGGATTTCTGCAAGAGACAGTTCCCTGGCCGTTACCACCCGTTTCGCTCCCTGCCGGTACCAGAACAGATATGTCCCGTAGTTTGTATTATTCGCCTGTGTGCTGATGTGAATCTCCATCTTTGGAAGCACTCTTCTTGCAATATCAAACACACCGGGATCCGATATAATCAGGGCGTCAGGACCTATTTCCCCCAATTCTTCAAAATACGCCTCCACTCCCGGAAGGTCGGAATTGTGAGCGAAAATATTGGCCGTAATATACACCCTTACCCCGTGGGAATGGGCAAACCGGATTCCCTCACGGAGCTCCTCGTCAGTAAAATTTCTGGCCTTTGCCCGCAGACCGAAGGACTCGCCTCCCAGATATACAGCATCCGCCCCGTAGCGCACAGCCGTTTTCAGCACATCCGGACTTCCAGCCGGAATCAGCAGTTCCAGTTTTCTCATTCTATCTATCATCCTCTGCTTTTTATTGTTATTCCCTGTTTCCAGTTACCGTCTCTTTACGCTGACAGTCACACCGTCCCCGATTGGCACAATCGAAGTCTCAAATTCTTCCATGTGAGTCAGCGTGTAAAGGTATTCCCGCATTCTGGCATGAATGGTTCTGTTGCGCCGCTCCACTGCATAACGGGATTCTATGATATCCCCATCCTGAAGCACATTGTCAGACACAAGAACTCCTCCCGGAGGAAGAAGTTTCAGAAGAAGCGGAAGCCAGTGCAGATACTGCCCTTTTGCCGCATCCATAAATATAAAATCATAAGGGCCGGAAAGTGTTCTGAGTATCTCCTCGGCATCCCCTTCCAGCAGGGTAATACACTGTTCCTTTCCCGCCCTTTTGAAATTTTCCTTTGCAGCCGGAATCCTTTTTTCATATTTCTCAATTGTGGTAATATGGCAGTCCTCCGGCATAACCCGGCTCATAAGAAGCGCCGAGTATCCTACTGCTGTTCCCACCTCAAGGATCTGGCGCGGTCTTTTCAGCGCGACCAGCGTTTTTAAAAGAGAGGCTGTCTCTCTTCGGATAACGGGGACACGGGAAACCAGAGCCTCCTCCTCAATTGAATCGCAGAGGGCCCCGTTTCCCGTATCCAGAGAATTGATATAAGCTGTAATTCTGTCATTTACGATCATTTTTATTCACTCCCGCTTTCTTCGGCGGCCTTCTCAGCGCTGGCCGCCTCATCAAGCTCCCGAAGCATATCCTTTGACGTCTCAGATGTATTGAACTGATACGTTCCGGGATGAATCTCATATTCATAAATCTTTGCCTGAATCACAAAGATCATACGGCTGGAAATAAGCCCCTCCTCTTCCATCTTTGCGGCCACGTCAGAAAGACTTTCTCCCTCCTCAATGACAATTTCTTTATCTGTCCCGGGTGCTTCTTCCATGGCTGTCGGCGAAAAAATTTCATAGCCGATATGATATCCCCGGGTAATCCCCTCATAGAGAAGGAAGAGCACAAGAGCAAAAAACAGAAGCTTTCCTGAAAGGCTGATGATCGTCGTTGTAATTAAATTTATTTCCCTTGTTGTTCGGCTCATATTCTCTCACTCCCGCCGTGCCTATACCTCCATGATAATAGGAAGAATCATGGGATTTCTCTTCATTTTCTTCCACAGAAAATCGCTGAGACTGTCGCGGATAATATTCTTTATCTTGCCCCAGTCACTTACCCGGCGCTTGAGGCAGCCCTGCACCGCCTCGTCCACAACCCTCTGTGCCTCTTCCATAAGATCCTCAGATTCCCTCACATAGACGAAGCCCCGGGAAACAATATCCGGACCGGCAAGAAGCTGATTGCTGTATTTTTCCAGGGTAAGAACCACAATGATAATTCCGTTCTGTGCCAGATTCTGGCGATCCCGGAGAACAATATTTCCCACATCCCCGATTCCCAGACCATCCACAAGGATTCCTCCGGCCGGCACATGATCCGTAACCCTGTAGCCCTCATCGCTTATCTCTACGACATCTCCTGAAGACATGATAATAACGTTTTCCTTTGGAATGCCCATTGATTCCGCAAGACTTTTCTGAGCCATAAGGTGGCGGTATTCGCCGTGCACCGGAATTGAATACTGGGGACGAATCAGCGAGTACATCAGCTTGATCTCTTCCTGACACGCATGACCGGACACGTGGGTATCCTGATTGATAACCTCCGCTCCCTTCATGGAAAGCTCATTGATAACTTTGGAAACCGCTTTCTCATTTCCGGGGATAGGCGTGGAACTGAGAATGACGACGTCTCCCGGCATGATGGAAACCTTTTTGTGCAGATCAGCCGCCATCCGTGAAAGCGCAGCCAGAGATTCTCCCTGACTTCCGGTGGTTATCAGAACTGTATCTTCTTTTTTGTAATTTTTAAGATGTTCAATGTCAATCAGCGTATTCTCCGGAATCTGAATATATCCCAGTTCGCTGGCCGTACCTATGACATTGATCATACTGCGCCCTTCAACCACTACCTTGCGGCCGTAATGGTAGGCCGTATTAATTATCTGCTGTACACGATCCACGTTGGACGCAAATGTGGCCACAATAATCCTGTTATTTTTATGCTCGGCAAAAATAGAATCAAAGGTACGCCCCACGGTTCTCTCTGACATGGTAAAACCGGGACGGATGGCATTGGTACTGTCACACATAAGTGCCAGAACGCCCTTTTTCCCAAGCTCCGCAAAACGCTGCAGATCAGCGGATTCTCCGAAAACAGGAGTATAGTCAATTTTAAAGTCTCCCGTGTGGACAATGATGCCGGCCGGTGTAAAGATCGCCAGTGCCGAAGCGTCCGCAATACTGTGGTTCGTCTTTATAAACTCAATCCGGAAGCATCCCAGATTGATGGACTGGCCGTGCTTTACCACTTTCCGGCGCACCGTTTTCATCATATTGTGCTCTTTCAGTTTATTCTCAATCAGGCCAATCGTCAGCTTTGTTCCATACACAGGAGCCGGAACCTCCTTGAGAACATAGGGAATGGCCCCGATATGATCTTCATGTCCATGGGTAATAACAAACCCTTTTACTTTATCAATATTATTTTTAAGATATGTCACATCCGGTATGACAAGATCGATTCCCAGCATGTCATCGCTGGGAAATGCCAGACCGCAGTCCACCACAATAATACTGTCTTCATACTCAAAGGCAGTCATATTCATGCCGATCTGCTCCAGGCCTCCCAGCGGAATGATCTTAACCTTATTATGTTTATTTTCCTGCTTCAAACATTGCACCTCCATGATTTTATTTCCGTTCAGAGATCTGCGCTTACCGCTCTATACCGACTCCCAGATCACTCATCAGTTCCTCAAAAACTCTGGACATATACTCCAACTCTCCGTCATCGTCCACAAATTCATAGGAAGCCTCCGGATCCTCCGGGCTCGATTTATCCCTCAGAAGGTAGCACTCTCCGTCTCCTTCTTTTGAATCACTTACAAGCAGATATGTCTCTCCATTCTGCGTTGTTTCCTCCAGCACATAAAATGTTGCCTCTTCTCCGTCATCCGTCCGGAGTGTAATGGAGCTTTCCATTCCCTCCAGCATCTTATCCAGATCACTCATCGCAAGTTTCCTTTCCCGCTGCCTGCTCAGTCTTCTTTCCGTACAGATCCAGATATCCCTGAAGAATCAGAACAGCAGCTATTTTATCAATTACTTCTTTTCGGTTTTCGCGGCGCACACCGCTCTCTATCAGTATCTGCTCTGCAGCAGTCGTAGTCAGACGTTCATCCCATAAAATCACGGGAAGACCGGTACGGCGTTCCAGCATCTCTTTGAATGCCTCCGTTTTTTCCGCCCTTTCTCCCAGCGTATTATTCATATTTTTAGGATACCCTAAAACAATGGTTTCAATCTCATACTCACGAATCAGTTCCTCCAGCCTGGCACACGTCTGGCGAAGTTTGTTTTCCTCTTTTCGGGTAATCGTCTCCAGCCCCTGCGCTGTAAGGCCCAGCGGATCGCTTACGGCCACACCCGTTGTCTTAGAACCGAAATCAAGTCCCATCACTCTCATCATTTTTACCCACAACAAAACAAGCTGGCAAATCGCCAACTATCCTGATCTTCCTATCCATCCTGACGTCACACTGTCTGTTTTCTCTGCACAAGAAGCATACCCGAACAAATCCGGCCAGGCAAAGCTGAAAGCTGCACCGCCGGACATCACATAACCCGTTCACACGGCATAGTAATACAAAAGCCAGCAGTCCCGGGGCTCTGCTGCGCATCTCCACAGCACTGCTGACACAAAATATCTTCTTCAAACAAAACAGACAGCCTGCCCTATCTGAGCCGTGTATCTACATAAACCTTTACAAGCTCTTCCAGAATCTCGTCACGTTCCACCTTCATAATCAGACTTCTGGCGCTCTTATGACTGGTAATATAAGTCGGATCTCCCGACATAATATACCCGACGATCTGATTGATCGGGTTGTAGCCCTTTTCAGTCAGAGCAACATAAACCTGCTCCAGAACCTGGCTGGCGTCCAGTTTCTTCTCTTCCTGTACTGCTTTAAAAAATTGTGTATTACTGATATCGCCCATGATTCTATTCACGTCCTTCTAACTACTCTTATCTATTCTACATTAAAATAATGATTTCGGCAAGGGGATTTTTTGAGACATAAAAGCTCCCGCAGCGTGAAAAACCGCTCCTCTGTCCTACGCCGGGAAGCATAAAGCAGGAAAAACCTTCTCTCCCCGGCACACAGCCGGAGAGGAAGGTTTTGTGAATTTATTTTGAAATTTCCCTTGTAGCTTCCTTAAGCCACTCTCTTTCTTCCTCCGTCAGGTACGGAGAAATTTTTTCATACACTTCTCTGTGATACTCATTCAGCCGCCGTATATCATTTTCATCCATATACTGCGGATCAACCGCATCCAGATCAATAGGAGCCCATGTCAGGAACTCAAAGCGCAGGAACTGTCCGTACTGGTTTTTCTCATCCGGTACACAGAGAATCATATTTTCCGTTCGCACTCCGAATCTGCCCTCAAAATACAGTCCCGGTTCATCCGAACAAATCATTCCCGGTTCTATCACGGCACTGTCCTGGCGCTCCGGCACTACTTTCCACCGGATTCCGTTAGGCCGCTCATGAACCGTTGACACAAATCCCACACCGTGTCCGGTTCCGTGATTGAAGTCAAGTCCCCTCTTCCAGAACGCCTCCCGAATCGTGTAATCAAGATTTATGCCGCGGCATCCGTACAGAAACTTCATATCTCCGGCCTTCAGCATGCTTGCTGAAACGATAGTGAAATACTCTTTTTCCTCCTGCGTAACGGGGCCGAGCGCATATGTTCTTGTAATATCCGTAGTTCCGTCCAGATAATGTCCACCGGAATCCACCAGAAGAAGTCCTTCCGGAAGAAGTCTGCTGCACGCCTCATCGCTGGGATGATAGTGGCACATGGCAGCATTTTCACGGTACGCTGCGATTGTAACAAAACTTGGACCTATGTACCCTTCCTGCTCTGCTCTGAGAGATTCTATTTTTCTTGCCGCAGTCATCTCAGTCACATCTTCTGTCAGGGACAGATGTTTAAGCCAGTACATGAATTTCGTAACTGCCACTCCGTCTTTGATATGAACACGGCGCATATTTTCTATTTCAACCGGGTTTTTAACCGCCTTGAGAACAGCACAGGGATTCATGGCATCTACTATACGGTTCGTTTCATCCAGGTTCTCGCATATGGAAAAACTGATCTTTTTCCGTTCCAGGAGAATGGTACGCCCCGCCAGTTTTCCGGCTGCCTGTGAAAATTCTCCGTACGGCTTTACCGAAACGCCCAGACGATTCAGATATTCCCCGGTATCCGGAAGCAAAGCCTTCTCCTGTATGTAGAGCGTCGCCTCATCCAGAGAAATAACTGCGTTTGCCAGAAAAACCGGATTATTCACGATGTCGCCGCCCCGGAGATTAAAGAGCCACGCGATTTCATCAAGCATCGTCATAAGATGCACATCACAGCCCTTCTCCCTCATAACAGAACGGACGCAGTCCAGCTTATCTTCTGTCCTCATCCCCGCAAACCGCTCCTCAAGAATCCAAACCGGCTCACAGGACATAGGCGGACGCTCTGTCCAGATTTCTCCTACAAGATCACGGCTGTCGGAAACTGATACCTGCTTATCCTCCAGCGCACTCAGAAGTTCTCTTCCAACCTCGTCGCTCACAACGCGCCCGTCAAATCCAAGAACGCCTCCCTGCGGAATTTCCTCCCGCAGGAACTCTCCGATGGAGGGGACGCCGGGATCTCCCATCCGGAATAATCTGACACAGCTTCCCGAAAGCTGACTCTCAGCCTGGACAAAATACCGTCCGTCCGTCCAGAGTCCCGCTTTGTCCGCCGTAATCACAGCCGTTCCGGCCGTTCCGGTAAATCCCGTCAGAAAATGACGGCATTTAAAATATTCTCCCACATACTCCGACTCGTGATAATCAGCTGTGGGAACAAGATATGCATCTATTCCCTGCTCTCTCATCAGTTTGCGGAGCATCTGTACTCTATCATTTACTTCTTGCATTCACAACTTCCTCTCTTTCCCGCTCTGAGCACAAACAGAGCATAACACCTTCGGTTTTATGTACCGTTTCCGGCATTACAGGCATTTATTGCCGTGCCTTTTTATTACAGATACATGCCAACGCCCGGTCCCAGCGGAAGATTGAGTACAATCCAGATAACGAGAAGGATACTCCATCCAATCAGGAAACATACACTGTAAGGAAGCATCGTCGATACAAGTGTTCCGATTCCCGCATTTTTATCGTACTTTTTCATAAATACAATAATCATTGCAAAATAGGACATCATAGGTGTGATAACGTTGGTACATGAATCGCCGATTCTGTATGCCACCTGAGCGAATTCAGGCGTATAGCCCAGAAGCATGAACATGGGAACGAATACGGGGGCGATCAGCGCCCACTTTGCCGATGCTGAACCCATGAACAGGTTTATAAAAGCTGCAAACAGAACGAACAGGATCATCATCGGAATCGTTCCGATTCCCGAATTTCTGAAGAAATCTGCCCCTTTGAGAGCCAGAATTGTTCCCAGGTTTGTGTAGCCGAAATAGTTGATAAACTGTGCTGCCACAAATGTCAGGGCAATATAGGAACTCATGCTTCCCATTGCTCTTCCCATTGCCTGGCAGACATCCTTCTCGCCTGTATACTTTCCGGTCATAAATCCGTATACAACAGAAGGAACAAAAAACAGAACCGTTATAACAGGGATAATTCCTTCCATAAGAGGAGAATTACCCAGAAGAGTACCGTCTTCCGCTCTCATAACAGAATTTGCGGGCAGACAGAACGCAATCAGCGCTACCAGAAGAACAAGCAGGATAAGACCGGAAACTTTAAGTGCTTTTCTCTCTTTTTCCGTTACCTTATACTCAGCCATATCAAATCCGTCCTCAGACTCTCCACTGTAATTTCCGAATCTGGGGGCAACAACTTTCTCGGTAATGATAGTTCCCAGGATTGTGATAAGGAACGTGGAAACCATCATGAAGTACCAGTTTCCTGTCGGCTCTACCACGTAGGTGGGGTCAACCATCTTAACAGCCTCATTTGTAATTCCGCAGAGAAGCGGATCCAGAGTACCAATCAGAAGATTGGCGGAGAAACCGCCGGACACGCCTGCGAATGCAGCAGCCATACCTACGAGAGGATGACGGCCGTAAGCCATAAACATCAGGGCCGCGATCGGGATAAGCACGATATATCCAACGGCATCTGCCAGGTTGGACATAACTCCCAGAAATACAACCACCGGCGTGATCAGTTTTGCCGGAGTTACCTCAACAGCACATTTGAGTGTTCCGCCAATAAGTCCGCTGTCTTCCAGAAGTCCGATTCCGAACATGGCAACAAGTACAACGCCCAGAGGCGCAAATCCCGTAAAGTTTGAAATCGCATGTGTAATCATGTAAACAAAGCCTTCGCCGTTTAACAGGCTGACAGCTGTGACAGTCTGCTCTTCAACCACTCCCTTGCTGCGGTTAACAAGCTCTCCTGTTGCCGAAACACCTATCATTTCACAGAGTGCTGACACAAGAATGACAATTAAAACAAGAATTGCAAAAATACTGATCGGATGCGGCAGTTTGTTTCCTACCCTCTCGATTCCATTCAGCCACCGGTTTAAAAGGGACGGCTTTTCTTTGGCAACTTCTTTTCCCATATTCCTTTCCTCCATATTCCGCAATGTCCTGGGACACTGTCTTATAATATTACCTTACTCCCTTTTGAATCTCTCCATGGGCAAACGGCCGTTTTGTCCATGATTACTTATACGTATAAGTTGTTAAAAAAATAATTCTCCCCGTTTCTTTTTCCGCTTCGCTTATACGTATAAGCTAGGATTTACTAAAACATTACCATATCGCACTGCATTTTTCAAGAGGAAACTGTCACTTATACAAAAAATTGTTGGTTTTTGCAGAATTTTACTGGACTTTTTTATGTATATTTAATAAACTCAAGGGAGAGAGGAGGCACATCGCTTGAAAAAAAATGTGACAGCAAAGGACATCGCACAGTTCTGCGGTGTTTCTCAGGCCACCGTATCCTATGTGATTAATAACCGGACTGATCAGAAAATCAGCGAGGAGACACGCCAGAAAATTCTGGACGCAATTGAAGAGCTTCACTACTATCCCAACGCATCTGCAAGAAACATGCGCACAAGAAACTGCACTTCCATCGGAATTGTCTGCGCAAGGGATTACAGCCGCCAGGCATTTCTGAATGCCCTGACTGGAATCAGCCGTTTTCTTTCACGGCTGGACTATACCATTACCATATTCAATGAGGAGAATCTCAGGCCGGAGGAGAACAGTGCACCTCAGTATGTAAAAAGCTACTACTCCAATCTCATTGACGGGCTTATTTATATTTCCAATCATGATCATCTGGCCTTCATCCGACCGGCTGTTGAACATCAGATTCCCTATGTGGTTCTCTGTATGGACGGCGTTTTTTCCCGCCATTCCCCTACTCCCCATGCCTTTGACCGGGTCCTGGAGGAATGTGCTGAATTCTGCCGCCGGCGGGGGTTTTGCGATATACGTTATTTCTCCATTGACAACGCCGGACTTTTCGTAAACAACAAGTACCCTGTTTTCCGGGAAGCTCTGCACAAAATCGCACCCGACTGTCAGCTCAGGCACATTATCTGCCCGGCAAAGAACAGGGAACTGGCTGAAATGCAGTTATTCCTTGCTGATTATATGCAGAACAGCCAGTTTGATCTGGCCATATCCCAGAACTATGATATCGGCCTCTGTCTGCAGCGGGAAATTCTCAGAAAACACTTTTCAATCCCGCAGCCGATACGAAATCTGTTTCTGAATGACGTAAACTTCTATGACATGACATATCCGTCGGTCAGCGGAATTGCTATCCCCTACGATGAAATGGGCGAGTATGCCGCAGAGCTCATACTGGCCATTCTGGAGGGAGCGGAGGACTCATTCTCATACCGGGAATTTAAATGCCATCTTATTCTGCGGGAATCCACACTGTAAAGCAGGATTCCCGCAGTCACAGACTACACTTCTGTATTTTTTTCCGAAAGCCGCAGAATTTCTTCATTCAGCTGTTCCACAAAAACGCCTTCAGCCGTCTTATTTTTGAGCCCGTCCCTGTACGGCACGGCTCCCTTCACATATCTGGCAGTATGACCCAGCATATAGCGCTTCCCGTCTATTTCTGCTTCCTCTTCAAGAAGAAGCTTCTCTTCCTGACCGAGAAAACTGCGGCGATAATTCTCAGAAAGCTCCCTGTCAAGTTTTAAAAGCTCATCACTTCTCTCCGACTTGACATTCTCCGGAATCTGTCCCTCCATGACCGCCGCCCGGGTTCCTTCCCGCCGTGAATACTTGAATACATGCATCTCATAGAATCGAACTTTTTCCAGAAATGCCCGGGTCCGGGAAAATTCTTCCTCTGTCTCCCCGGGAAATCCCACGATCACATCGGTTGTGATTGCAGGATTCTTAAAAGTATCCCTCAGTATCTCACATCTTTTAAGATAATCTTCTGTCGTGTAGTGCCGGTTCATCCGGCGGAGCGTCTCATCGCACCCGCTCTGCAGCGACAGATGAAAATGGGGGCAGACCGTCCGCATTGAGGCAAGACGCTCTGCAAATTCACGGGTAATAATGCAGGGTTCCAACGATCCCAGGCGGATTCTCTCAATCCCCGGTATCCTGTCCAGCCGCTCTGTCAGACTCAGAAGATTTTCTTCCCCGTTAAAATCCACTCCGTAGGAGCTGAGATGTATTCCCGTCAGCACGATTTCCCTGTATCCCGCAGACGAGAGACGGGAAACCTCATTGAGAATCTCCTCCGGGCGGCGGCTTCTTACACGCCCTCTCGTATAGGGAATAATACAGTAGCTGCAGAACTGGTTGCATCCGTCCTGTACTTTTATAAATGCCCGGGTATGATCAGAAATTTTCCGTATGTGAAGCGGTTCATATTCCCGCTCCGCAGCGATATCCACGACATCCTCCCTTACGCTCCGATCTGCAAAATGCTCGTCCAGAAGATGAACCAGATCCTTTTTCCTGTTATTGCCCACGATCAAATCGACAGCACTGTCCTCTGCCAGCCTGGAAGCCGCCGCCTGCACATAGCAGCCCGCTGCCACCACCACTGCGGCCGGATTGAGTTTTTTCGCTCTGTGAAGCATCTGCCGCGACTTTTTATCCGCCACATTTGTCACAGAACATGTATTTATGATATATACGTCCGCCTTTTCCTCAAAGGGAACTATCTCGTATCCAGCATCCTCCAGAAGCTGCTGCATTGCCTCCGTCTCATAGGCATTTACCTTGCATCCCAGATTGTGAAACGCCGCTTTTCTCATTTTATCTTCCTTTCCCGTCTTCTGCCGGCCGCCCTGCGGCGCCGTAAGCCATGTTCAGGCAGTGTATCAATTTCAATATCTCTCTTGACTTTTCTACTATTAGTTTGTAGTATAGAACTAGGTTTGCAGCTGAATCAAATCAGGCCATTCCGGCTGGCTGTCGCTGCGGGCCCCATCATCAAAACACGCTGATTTTGAAGCAGCAAGAGGAGGTTTTTTTCATGAAAACAGTTCGTATTTCATTAAACTCAATTGATAAGGTTAAATCATTTGTGAATGATCTGGCAAAATTTGATGTGGATTTCGACCTCGTATCCGGACGTTATGTCATCGATGCCAAGTCCATCATGGGTATTTTCAGTCTGGATCTCTCCAAACCCATCGATCTGAATATTCATTCTGAGACACAGGTTGATGAAATCCTCACTGTTCTGGCTCCCTACATTGTATAAGCAATACGGCCTGTTTTGAACGAAAAAAACCGCTGTCTAAGCCCTCGCTTTGCAGCGGTTCTTTCTTTATTAAGACATCCTCCGGCGAATATTTTCTAGCATCTGATAATCTCTGTCGTCTCAATCGCCGTTTTCATAAGCTCATCAATCTTTTCCTCCAGATTTTTCTCGGATTTTTCAATCCCCGCAAGATTGGGCCTTGTCACAGGATGTTTGGCGACGAAAATTGTGCAGCAGTCCTCATAAGGCTCTATGGAAGTCTCATAGGTTCCTATTTTCTGAGCGATATCCACAATATCCTGTTTGTCAAAGCCGATGACGGGACGGAATACCGGAAGTGTGCACACTGCATTGGTTACCGCCAGAGAATGAACTGTCTGTGAGGCTACCTGACCAATGCTCTCTCCTGTGATGAGTCCCAGGCACTGATCCCGCTTTGCCAGTTCCTCCGCAATCTTCATCATATAGCGGCGCATGATAATGGTAAGCTCCTCATGGGGGCATTTATCATATATATAAAGCTGAATATCTGTGAAATTAACGATATGAAGACGAATCGGTCCCGCATACCTGGAAACCTGCTTTGCCAGGTCAATTACCTTCTGCTTTGCGCGCTCGCTTGTGTAGGGCGGAGCATGGAAATAGGTAGCCTCAATGGTAACGCCTCTTTTGGCAATCATATATCCTGCCACCGGACTGTCAATTCCGCCTGACAAAAGAAGCATGGCTTTTCCGTTGGTGCCCACCGGCATTCCGCCTGGTCCGGGGATAATCCTGGAATAAAGGTTGATTCCCTTTGCCCGCACTTCCACATTTAAGAGCACATCCGGGTTATGAACATCCACTTTCGTCTCAGGAAATGCCTCCAGAATCTCTCCGCCCAGCTCCCGGTTAAGTTCCTCAGACGTATAGGGATACTGTTTGTTTGCTCTTCTTGCATTGACCTTGAAGGTAAAGTTTTTATCGGGATACGCTTCATCTATATAGCGGATAACCTGCTCTTTCAGATCTTCGTATCCGCGATCCTCGATACGCACCAGAGGACAGATAGCGGCAATGCCGAACACACACTTCAGCGCCTCAATTACCTCGTCATAATCAAACGGCTCGGAGGCATGAGCGTAAATGCGGCCTGACTCCTTGGTTACCGTAAACTTTCCGTCCAGACGCTTCAGCGTGTGGTGGATATGGGACATGAGAGAATCCTCAAATAAATACCTGTTTTTACCTTTGATGCCGATCTCGGCATATTTTATCAGAAATGACTGAAACATTTTTTATCCTTTCTCTGTAAACCTGAAATACACTGCCGCCAAAACTTTCCGCTTATCTGGCGCGGTAACGGCGAAGAACGGGAAGGAGCTCTTTTAACACACTGACGGCATAATCAACCTCTTCCTCCGTGTTAAATGCACCGAAGCTGAAGCGCAGTGTGGAATCAAGAAGCTCTTTTTTCACACCTATGCCCTTAAGCGTACCGCTGACACCCGGATGACTGGAGGAACATGCGGAACCCGAGGAAACATAAACGCCTCTGTCCTCCAGAGCATGGAGCAGTACCTCGCTGCGCACACCCTCAAAACTGGCGCTGACAATCTGCGGCGCATTGCTTCGATCCTCACAGCCGTTTATCGTTACTCCCTCAATGGACTTAAGCTGTCCGATCAGCCGCTCCCGCAGTACATAGAGTTTTTCGGTTCTCTCTTCATGATTCCCAAAAATCTCCCGGACAGCAGCTCCCAGCCCGGCACAGCCCGGCACATTCTCCGTTCCGGAGCGCATTCCTTTCTGCTGTCCGCCGCCGAAAAGAATAGGCCGTATCTTAACCTTCTCATCAATATATAAAAATCCCACTCCCTTGGGCCCGTGAATTTTGTGACCGCTGGCCGACAGAAGATCGATTCCCTGCTTTTTGGGACGAATGAGAATCTTCCCATAGGACTGGATTGCATCCACATGAAAATATACCGACGGATTTTTCTTTTTTATCCTCCGTGAAATTTCTTCCACCGGCTCTACCGCGCCGATCTCATTGTTCACGTGCATGACAGATACAAGGATCGTGTCATCCCGGACGGCCTCCTCCAGCTGGTCCGGAGAAATATGACCGTTTTTATCTACCGGAAGATAGGTAACGGAAAAGCCCATCTCCTCCAGAAAAGCCGTTGTATTGTAAACAGACGGATGCTCAATCGCTGTGGTAATAATGTGCTCCCCTCTTCTCCGGTTCGCAAGCGCCGTGCCGATCAGGGCCGTATTGTTGGATTCCGTACCGCCTGAAGTAAAAAGGATTTCTTTCTCCTGTACCTTCAGAGAAGCGGCAACCTCTTTTCTTGCCTCCCTGACAATACGCTCCGCTTCCACTCCCTTCATATGACGGGCGGCCGGATTTCCATAATCCACACACATGGCATTTACCACTGCATCCCGTACGCTGTCAAAAACCCTTGTGGTAGCCGAATTATCAAAATATGCTTCCATAAATATATCTATCTCCTGTCCCTGACCCGCCGCCCTTAAAAGAGGCAGCCAGGCTCTATTCTTCCGGCTCTCTCTCCAGAGAGAGCATAAGTGCCGACAAAATACACAGTCCCGCTGTTTCTGTCCGGAGAATCCGTCTGCCCAGCGTGATTGGAACCACACCGGTCTCGCCGGCCTGTGCGATCTCATCCGGCTCAAAACCGCCCTCAGGACCTATAAACACAGCTATATCCATCCCCGGCTCCGCCTGTGCAATGAGACGCCGCGTCCCCCCGATTCCCTCCGCACACTCATAGGGGATCAGTTTAAGCCCGAAGCTTTCAGCCTCTTTTAACGCCTCACTGAAGGTCAGAAGCCCCGACACTTCCGGTATCAGGCTCCGGCCCGACTGCTTGGCCGCACTCTCCGATACCGCGTTCCAGCGCCGCAGCTTCGCCTCTTCCTTTTTGCTGTCCAGACGGACCACCGCACGCCTTGTGCTCACAGGTACAATCCGGTATGCCCCCAGTTCAACCGCTTTCTGAATGATAAGATCCATCTTATCTGCCTTGGGGAGACCCTGATACAGATGAATCCGTGCAGGAAGTTCCCTGCTGTCCTCCCTTTTTTCCTCCACAGAAAGAAAAACCACATCCGGAGCAAGTTCCCGCACACGGCAGTGATAATCGCCGCCGCTTCGGCTGCTTATAAGAACCTCCTCCCCCGGCCGCATCCGGAGGACATTTTTTATATGGTTGACATCTTCTCCCGTTATCCGGATTTCATCCTCTCCGATCTGTGCGGGATCCACAAAAAAATGGTACATACCCTACTTCCTTCTCGCTGTGACGGATATCCACTCTCCCTGCCGGGTAATCTCCAGAATCTCAAAAGCATCATTGGCTTTAAAAGCCTTCGTCACTGCCTCTTCCTTCATGTCAATTATGCCGGAGGTAATAAAAATCCCGCCTTTTTTTATGTGCACCGGTATCTCCTTCTGAAGAAGGATAATCACATCCGCCAGAATATTGGCTACCGCAATATCATAGCACTCATAGCCGACAGCGCTCTGTACCGTCTCCTCACTGATGATATTTCCCTGCAGCACATGGAACTGCTCCGGCGATATACCGTTGGACTCAAGATTTTCTCCCACAGCCGTGATGGCATTCTCATCCAGATCTGTGCTGAACACATCTCCCGCTCCCAGTTTGAGCGCGGCGATTCCCAGAATTCCGCTCCCTGTTCCCACATCCAGAATACGCATGCCCGGGCGGACATACTTTTTCAGCTGGCGGATACACAGCTGAGTCGTCTCGTGCATTCCCGTCCCGAATGCGGTTCCCGGATCAATCTGAATCAGAAGTTTGTCCGCATGCTCCTTGGGGATCTCCTCCCATGTGGGTTTGATAAGAATGTCGTCCACAGTAAAAGGCTTAAAATACTGTTTCCAGTTATTAATCCAGTCCTTGTCCTCCGTCTCCGACTCCTCAATGGTGCAGGCCCCCAGATCCACAAAGGCGCGAAGTTCTTCCAGAGCCTCTCTGGCCTTTTGAAGCATACTCTCTGCATCCTCATTGTCATCAAGATAGAAGCTGACCTTTGCAACACCGTCATCAGGAGGAAGCTCAGGAAGAATGTCAATAAACATTCCCTTCGTCTCCTTCTCCGTCAGAGGCACATTGTCTTCAATCTCAATTCCTTCAATTCCAATCTCGTCGAAGGCACAGCTTATCAGATCCACTGCCTCCGTTGTTGTAGTCAGAGTATATTTTTTCCACTTCATGCTTTTCCTCCCCTGCTTTATCCCAGCAGAACCTTAACAAATAATATGGCAAGAACAAACAGAACTACCGGACGGACAATCTTCTGTCCTCCCTCCAGCACCAGACCGGAGCCGATATAATTTCCCAGAATACCGAACACGCCGGCAACAAGCCCCAGCGGATAAATTACCTTTCCGTTCAGGAGGAAGGTAAGGATCGCCGCCACATTGGATGCCAGATTGATTGCCTTCGTTGTTCCGGCCGCATCCCGCATGGTATACCGGGCAGCCCCCGTCAGGAGAAGAATCAGGAATGTGCCGGTTCCCGGCCCGTAAAATCCGTCATACATTCCCACTCCGAAAGCTGTGGCCAGGGCAATGAGGAAAGAGCGGCGGGCCGGTATGGTCCCCGCCCGGGAGTCATCCCCCATCTTTTTATTCCGCAGTACATAAAAGGCCACCACCGGCAGCACAATTATCATCATGTACTCCACAATCCGCTCGCTGACGAGAAGAGTCAGATTTGCTCCGATCGCGGACGCAATCAGAGCAGCGACAATAAACCAGATTACCTTTTTAAGTTTTATGTAGCCATTTTTTGCAAAGCGGGCCGTGGCAATGGCTGTCCCCATAGACGAACTGAGTTTGTTTGTGCCAAGAGCCATGTGAGGAGGAACCCCCGCAATCAGATATGCCGGAAGGGAAATCAGTCCTCCGCCTCCCGCTATGGCATCCACAAGACCTGCAAAAAACACAAGAGGGCACACAATCAGAAACTGCAGAAGCGTAACCTCCATCACACCAATCCTCCGTTTTCCTCTTACTTAATCCGGATATTTTACTCCGGATATTTTTACTGCAGAAAGCCAGCCATCACATAATTGCTGATATCCAGCCCCTGCTCCGTCAGGGCATACCGCCAGTCCCCGTTCTCCCTCCGGACTGCCATAAGGCCCTCTTTCACATATTTATCAATCCTGGCCCCGTAAATATCCTCAAGAGACACGCCGAAGCGCCGGTAAAAATCCCCGTTTCTCACTCCCCGTACCAGACGGAGGCCCAGAAACATAAATTCCTCCATCTGCTCCCGGCGCGAAAGGACAGAACTGTCCGCATACTGCCTTCCCCGGGCAAAGGCCTCCCTGTCAAAATCCAGGTATTCATCCATCCGGCGCGTCACGGAGAACCTCTTCCCATCCGTCATGGAAGACGCTCCCAGGCCGGTTCCCAGATAATCCGCGCCTGTCCAGTATCCTTCATTGTGAATACACTCACGCCCCGGCCGGGCATAGTTGGATATCTCATACCTCTCATATCCGTATCCGGAAAGCACAGTGCGGGTATGGCGGTACATGGCGCGCTCCGTCTCCTCTCCGGGGAGCAGAAGCTGTCCCTCATACCGTCTGCGGCGGCGGGCCGGTATCTCATCATACTCGCCGTACCTGTCCAGATCCTCTCTCTGTTCCCCGTATTTTCCATAATACGGGGTACCCGGCTCGATGATCAGACTGTATGCAGAAATATGCTCCGGGCAGAGCTCTGCTGTTTTTACAAGAGTCTCCTCCCAGTCCGCCTCCGTCTGTCCCGGAAGAGCGGACATCAGATCCACATTGATATTGTCAAAGCCCCACTCTCTCGCAAGATAAAAGGTTTCCAGAAAGCTTTTTGCACTGTGAATACGCCCCAGTACCGCCAGCTCTTTATCCTGCATGGACTGAAGCCCCAGACTCAGCCGGTTGATTCCCGACCGGCGCCAGGCAGCCAGAAGCTCTCTGCTGCATGTCCCAGGATTTGCCTCTATGGTTATCTCCGCATTATGTGCTACCGCAAAAGAATCATAAACCGTCTCCATAAGCCCGCAGATCTGGGATTCTGAAAGTATGGACGGCGTCCCGCCGCCTATAAAAACAGAAACCACTTTTTTCTCCCGGATTTCAGGGCGGCCAGCGCATGCCGAAAGCTCCTCCTCCAGCTTTTTTACATACCTCTGCCTCACATCCTCCGATGCAGGGAATGAGAGGAAATCACAGTAAAGACATTTTTGCACACAAAAAGGAATGTGAATGTAAAGCTCCATAAGCTTCCCGCTTTCTCTACTCCTCATCCAGCTTCAGAACGCTCATAAACGCCTTCTGCGGAATCTCCACGTTTCCTATCTGGCGCATCCGCTTCTTGCCCTCCTTCTGCTTCTCGAGGAGCTTGCGCTTCCGGGAAATATCTCCGCCGTAACACTTTGCAAGAACATCCTTTCGCATCGCCTTGACCGTCTCGCGGGCAATAATCTTGCCGCCCACAGCCGCCTGAATCGGAATCTCAAAAAGATGGCGCGGAATCTCCTCTTTCAGCTTTTCACACATCTTTCTTCCTCTCTCATAGGCCGATCCCTCGAAGACAATGAATGAAAGCGCATCCACTTCCTCCCGGTTCACTAGAATATCCAGCTTCACAAGCTTTGACTGCTGATATCCCTTAAGTTCATAGTCAAAGGAAGCATATCCGCGGGAACGGGATTTAAGCGCATCGAAAAAGTCATAGATGATCTCATTCAGAGGCAGCTCGTAGCGCAAAAGCGCTCTGCTTGCCTCAATATATTCCATGCCCAGATATACGCCTCTGCGTTCCTGGCACAGCGTCATAATGGCACCGACAAACTCCGTCGTTACCATAATTTCTGCCGATACGATGGGCTCCTCCATATATTCGATCTCCGAAGGATCCGGCAGATTGGACGGGTTTGTGAGCTCAATTACCTCTCCGTTCGTCTTGTGTACCCGGTATACAACGCCGGGCGCGGTAGTAACCAGATCAAGATTGTACTCCCGCTCAAGCCGCTCCTCGATAATATCAAGGTGAAGCAGTCCCAGGAAACCGCACCGAAAGCCAAATCCCAGCGCGATGGACGTCTCCGGTTCAAAAAACAGGGACGCATCATTGAGCTGGAGCTTCTCAAGGGCATCTCTGAGATCCGGGTACTTTGCACCGTCGGCAGGATAAAGTCCGCAGTAAACCATAGGCGTAACCTTTTTATAGCCGGGAAGCGGTTCGGCACAGGGATTTTCCCGATCTGTAATCGTATCTCCCACCATAGTATCACGGACATTCTTGATGCTGGCCGTCATGTATCCTACCATCCCGGCACTCAGCTCCTCACAGGGGATAAACTGCCCCGCTCCGAAATATCCCACTTCCACCACATCTGCCGTCGCCCCCGTCGCCATCATGCGCACCTGGGTTCCCTTGCGGATCGTCCCGTTTTTCACACGGCAGAATACAATTACACCTTTGTAGGAATCGTACAGGGAGTCAAAAATAAGTGCCTGCAGCGGCGCATCCGGGTCTCCTTTGGGGGCCGGTATCTTCGTCACGATTTCCTCCAAAACCTCCTCAACGTTAAGTCCCGTCTTGGCTGAGATCCTCGGCGCATCCGCCGCCTCCAGACCGATCACATCCTCAATCTCGGCTGCAACCCGATCCGGCTCGGCACTGGGCAGATCTACCTTGTTGAGAACAGGAAAAACATCCAGATCGTGATCCAGGGCCAGGTAAACATTGGCCAGAGTCTGAGCCTCGATTCCCTGGGCGGCATCCACCACCAGAATCGCTCCGTCACACGCCGCCAGGCTTCTGGATACTTCATAATTAAAATCCACATGTCCGGGTGTATCGATCAGATTGAAGATGTATTCTTCTCCGTCCCGGGCCTTGTAAACGGTACGGACAGCCTGGGCCTTGATGGTAATTCCCCGCTCCCGCTCCAGCTCCATATTGTCCAGAACCTGTGCCTGCATCTCACGGCTCGTCAAAAGTCCGGTCATCTCTATAATCCGATCCGCCAGCGTTGATTTGCCATGATCAATGTGCGCGATAATACAAAAATTTCTGATTTTGCTCTGGTCAACAATTGCCATCTGTATTTCCTCTCTTCTTTTTGCAAAATGGGCATAATATGTCAGCTTAGATGACTATACCATTTTTTTCGCCCCGTAGCAAGACCCGAATCGCCGGAAAAGACAAATGCGTTTTACTGGAGTACCATCGCCAGGATATCAGCCAGAGGCTCCATGGCATTTTTTGCCTCCTCATAAGTATTGTTCTGCGCTCCCACCTCAATCAGAGTCGACCGGGGCCTGACATGAAGATTATACCGAAGACCCTTCAGATAAATATTTCTTGTAAATCCGGGATAACATGCATCAGCACAGAGTTTCATCTGAAAACTGAATGCAAGGTTATCATCCCGGTACGGATTTTCCAGATAATCAATGGGACCGTCCGGAGTCTCGCTGGTTCCGTTAAAAAACATTACCGTAGCTGTCTTTTTTCCGTCAATCTCCGTTACCAGATGGGTATCTTCACTCACACCGTCCCTGTGAAGATCAATTACTACCTCTATGGATGGATTTTTTTCCAGGATTTCCGTTATTCCTTCCAGTGCATATGTATAGGCTTTGCTGCGATCCAGCTTTCCGTCCCGCAGATCGTAAACCGTTTTATCATGAATCACACTGTATCCTTTTTCCTTGAGAAGTTCAGAAAGGTAATCCCCCACACCTACAATCGTAGCCTCCCTGTTTCCCTGGCTGTAATCTGCAAATTCTTCCTGGGAATGCGTGTGGTAAATCAGAATCTGAGGCCTGTTTCCCTCTTTCTTTCCAAGAGAAAAATTTTTTGACAGAAATGTTTCCGCTTTCATTAAGTCCCGCCCCGCCGCTGCAGTGGGATGAACCGTATAAAAATGCTTCATCAGAAAATCATAATCTGCAAGCTGCTCCTCCATATAGCGCACGCCGGTTATCTCTGCCCCCTCAAGAAGCCTGCTCCCTGCCTCCGTTCCCAGAGCCTCCTGAATCACGTGATTCTCCTCTCTGGGATTTGCAGGCTGCTCTCCCGTTCCCGAAAAAAAAACCGAACTGCCTGCCAGGGTCTGCCACAGGCTCTGATATTCCTCCAGTATACCTGCATTCTCCATGTATTTTCTATAGGAAGGATCCGCCTCCCCTTTAATCCCGTTGTCCCCTCCATCCTGAAGCCTCTTATAATAGGAAGAATGACGCAGAATAAAACCTGCCAGCCACCCGGAAATGCCTTCTTCTTCCCCAAAGGCACCGCTCTGGCTTTCAGCATGCCGGACACCCGTTTCCGGATACCAGAAGCCTTCAATCCATGCTGTCGTCCCACGCTTTAAAAGGGTATCTGCCAGGGCCCCGATGCGTTCTGTCAGAATGCCTCCCCGCAGCCAGACAGCCGCCGCAAGCAGGACGGGAAGCAGACAGCAGCATATCCGCTTCCACAATCGGCGTCTGAATGCCCGCACCAGCCAAATCTGTCCCCGTCCCGCTCTCTTTCCCAGATTCATTCTGATTCCTCCCCCGCAAAGTCTCCCTCCTATCATTCTATGCAGATGCTTCTTTTATTTCTTCCCGTTTTCCTGATAAAGTGCTCTGTGAATCCCCTCAGATACAGTAAAGCTAAGACGCTTTACCCTCTCATCAATGTCCTGGGGCGTCACATACATAGGTCCGAACTCAGGTTCCATCAGTTCCCGGATCAGTTCATACTGACTCTCCGGATCCAGATCCTCCATATATTTTCCATATCCCGCCGTCCCCTCATGACAGGCCAGCGTCTGAATCAGTGTCTCAACTGTGCCGTGGACAATGGCTGCCGCCCCCACTACCGTAGGAATCCCCAGCGCTGCCACCGGCACACCCAGGCTCTCTTTTGTAAGGCTGTGACGATGATTGCCCACACCCGAGCCGGGGTGTATCCCCGTATCCGTCAGCTGAATGGTCGTCGCAAGCCTTCTCACATTTCGGGCCGCAAGGGCGTCGATGGCAAGAACCATATCAGGGCCTGTCTGCTCCACAATTCCCCTGACAATCTCCGCCGTCTCCATGCCCGTCTGCGCCATCACACCCGGAACAATACCGCTCAGAACAGGCAGCCCGTGTTTTCTGCAGAACTCCTCCCCATACTCCGCCTGAAAATGACGGGTCATCCGGAGATTATTTACAACTCTCGGCCCCAGTGAATCCGGAGTTACCTGGATATTTCCCAGTCCGACCACAAGAACCGAGGGATTTTCCGTATTTTCCGGACACATTTTTTCTATCAGGGCTTTCAGCTGACGTCCCAGTTCCTCAGAAACCTCTTCATGGTAGTCTTCATCCTGTTTTTCCATCTCCGGCACATCCAGTGTCAGGTATGTCCCGACAGGCTTTCCCATGGCACGCGCTCCCTCTTCATTCATGACAGAGACCTCCGTCATGCGGATATGGCTTCCCCTGTGATGCCATTTGCGCAGAGAAACACCCCTTATCTCTCCTTCTTCCCCTGAGAAGCTCTCCTGCTCCTCCACCGCCAGGTCCGTTCTGACTTCAAACATTTCCCATTACTCCTTTCCGACCGCAGTTTTTCCTCATTTTTTCTATAGTTTTTCTCCGAAAACCAAAAATATACCGCATATGAAAATCAGCAGCCGGCAATTCCTGCAAATTAAGGAAAATAAGGATTGACAACCCCATATTTATTGAGTAAAATACAATAGTATGTTTACATTGAACTGTCCGTGTCCAGGCTTTGATGCAAACCAAATACGATGAATTAGTCATGGTAAATAATAGAAAGGTAATGGAGGTGTACCAGATTGGCTAACATTAAATCCGCAAAGAAAAGAATCTTAGTAGCAGAGACGAAGGCTGCAAGAAACAAAGCTATCCGCTCCAAAGTAAAGACAGCTGTTAAGAAGGTTGAGGCTGCTGTTGCTGCCGGCGACAAGGCTGCTGCACAGGCTGCATTATTAGCCGCTACCAGCGAGATTGACAAGGCTACTTCCAAGGGAGTATATCACAAGAATACTGCTTCCCGCAAAGTATCCCGTCTGTCCAAGGCTGTAAGCGCTATGGCTTAATTGGCAACCGGCTGGAGTTTTAACTGATTTATAAAATTTATCTGACCCATTTCTCCGCGGTTCAGTAACCGTCGCTTCGCGGAGACATTCATAAAAGAGAGAAGATTATGCAGGGTGTGGCACAATCTTCTCTCTTTTTTATCCGAAATATGATATTTACATTTTCACAGGAGGTACCTTTTATGAGACTGCTGATCATCCGCCACGCAGACCCGGATTATTCCATAGACTCCCTGACTGCCACAGGAAAAATTGAAGCCGAACTTCTCTCCCGGCGCATCGCCCCTCTGCGCGATGCATACTTTTATGTCTCTCCCATGGGAAGAGCCAGAGATACGGCTGCGCCGTCCCTGAAGCTCGCTGAACGCACTGCTGTGGAATGCGACTGGCTGCGGGAGTTTTCTCCCGGCTTTCCCCATCCGGGCAAAGATTCCGGGCACTGCGCCTGGGACTGGCTGCCTGATGCATGGACCGCAGAGCCGGAATATTTCGATCATCTCAACTGGGCACGCACCCCAATCATGAAGGAGGCACATGTGGAGGAGGAATACCTCCGCGTCACTGAAAATCTTGACAGACTTCTGGCCTCCCACGGATATGTGCGGAACGGTTTCTTCTACCGCGCCGAAAAGGCCAATGAGGACACTCTCGTTTTTTTCTGCCATTTCGGCGTTGAATGTGTGCTTTTAAGCCATCTCCTCAACATATCTCCCATGCAGCTGTGGCACGGAACATGCGCACTGCCGTCCTCCGTTACCACTCTGTATACCGAAGAACGGCGCAGGGGAATTGCCTGTTTCCGGATGAGTTCCTTCGGGGATATTTCCCATCTCTACGCCGCCGGACGGGAGCCTTCTTTCGCCGCCCGCTTCTGTGAGACGTATGACAGAATGGATCAGAGACATGACTGACCTTTAAATATCCCTGTATTCTTTAATTTTGCCAGTTTATCTGCTGCTCCTTCAAAAGCTCAAAAACAGTCAGGCTTTCTTTCTCCATATTTTCCTCATTCATACGCACTGCCTGAATCTGATTATTGTCATAGGTTTTGTAATAGTAAATTCCTTTTCCGGCATTGACACAGCAGGAATAGGTTGTAATGTCCTCGCGGCCTTCCGCGGTAATCACAGAGCCGCGTACCATGGCCGCCCCGTCCAGGATATGGAAAAACTGTGATACATTGGATCCCTCATCCTCCGGCGAACGGGAATTCCACTTAAGAAATGCCGCCCTGACAAAACGGGAGGCAGGAGAAAAATCTCCCGGAAGCCCCACTGCGCCCAGCCCCTGACCATACACAGAAAGCTCCACGCCCCCGGCAAACCGGTTTTCCGGATACTTTCCTGTCAGATTCATATAATTGCTCAGATGTGCCTGATAATAAGGGAACGGCGGATTATTAGTCAGAACGCCGTAAGGATTCTCATAAATGTGGATTCCGTCCCGGGTCGATTCAAGGACAATACATGCATCACTGTCTGCAATCATCCAGTGCAGGGGAGCCAGGGGAAGCCCCGGAGCAAAGGGAACATTCAGAAGGTTAATGTTTTCCAGAAGCCGCCGCACCTCACTGACAGAAGCGCACTGTGCAAGAAGCCACGGGATCAGCTCAAATGGAGTCACATTGTCCTTTCCCTTTTCTTCCTCCTGATACACAGCATTGCCCGGAAAATTCAGGCCTGCCATTCCCAGTCCCTTCTCATTAACCGCCTCCGCATAAAGGGGGTATCCGTCCTGTACGGAAGCCATCCCGATCATAGCGTAATGTTTTTTGATCTCCGGAAGTTTTTTAAACTCAAATCTGTAATTTCGCGGTGTAATAACAACCTTTTCCCCAAAGCCATATTCCAGATCCAGATTCCGGCCAAAATAAAAATCTCCGTTTTTACAGGTAATACAGGTACACATATTTCTCCTTTACATTTATCCTGCCAGGTGCATCATTCTGCCTCAGAATACACCCGGCAGAAATATTCATTATTATCCGTATATTTTTTCGTGTTTCTTCTGTCTCTATACTACCCTGATTTGTTTATTACTGCAAGACTCCGGCAGATATTTTCCGTTAATCAATATGCCTTTGTCATCCCCCCGTCCAGTAAAATCGTCTGTCCGGAAATATAACTGTTTGCCTCCGAACAGAGGAAAGCCGCAAGGCGCCCGTATTCATCCGTACTCCCGTATCTTCCGAGAGGAAACGTTTTCAAATCATTTTTTTCATACTCATCAACGGTAACACCGGCCTTTTTTGCCCTCATGGCATTAAGATCGGCTATCCGCGCCGTTCCGATACGTCCGGGTCCGATCACATTAATCAGAATCTTATCTTTTCCCAGCTCCGAAGACAGCGTCTTGCTCATTCCCACAACTCCCATTCTCATTGTATTTGACAGAATGAGGTTATCGAGACAGTCTTTGACTGATGAAGATGTGGAATTTACTATCCGTCCTCCTCCCAGACGGCGCATGGAAGGCAGGCAGGCTCTGATCGTCCGGACATATGACAAAAGACACATATTAAACGCCTTTTCCCAGTCTTCATCCCCGAAAGCATCAAAGGGCCCCGGCTTCGGGCCCGGACACATATTTACCAGCGCCCAGATATCTCCCAGTCTCTTTACCGTATAATCTGCCAGATTCTTAATATCCTCTGCAGAATTCACATCGCAGATACAGACTTCCGGGCGGTTTCCCGTTTCTCTCTCGATCTCATCCTGAGTCTCGAGAAGCTGATCTTTGAATTCCTCTGCTGTACTGAGCATAACCTTCGCTCCCTCTCTGGCCATTTCCGTGGCAATTCCTTTTCCAAGCCCCGCAGCAGAAGCCATACACAAAACTGCTTTTCCCTTTAATCCCATATTCATATTTTAATCCTCCCGTCCGTAATTCATATTTATCAGTCCTTACAATTTGTAATTTATGCAAAATCCGGTTTCTTATATCTGCCTGTATGCACCGCCTTTTTCCGGATGAAGTTTCAAATCTTCCACAGGATTTACAAGGGCCCTCATTTTAAATCCATCCGGCCCCAAAATACGGCACTCCGCCGTATCTCCATCCTTTATCTCAAAAGCCCTCGGCGTTCCCGTAGAAAGGATATCCCCCGCAAACCAGCCCTGAATACGGCTGTGCAGCGACACAAGCTCTGAGGGACGGTGTGTCATATTGCTTACTGTATTTCGCGCATAAACCTCTCCGTTACGAACGCTCTGTACCTCCAGTTTAAGTACATCCGGCACCTCATCCGGTGTGACCAGTTCCGGTCCGAAGGAAAAGAAAGTGGGAAAGTTTTTTGCAATTGTAAGATATCTCGGATTTCCCTGTACATAATCATTTCCTTTTAAAATCGATTCTTCCGTCATATCCAGAATTGTCGTATAACCTACAATAACTTTCTCCCAGTCCTTTTCCTCCACATCACGGCAGTCGCATCCCAGAATGATTCCCAGCTCCGCCTCCGCTGTCGTCCTCTGCGCTTCCTTTAAGGCCGGCAGCTGTATCTTATCGCCCGGACCGATGAGCGTATCCGCCTGCTTAAAGAAACTCCCGGGAAATCCGACAGGAGCAGACGCTCCGATGTCTCCCGCATGCTCCGTGTAGTTTAATCCTATCCCGAAAATTCTTCTGGGACTGCGATACAGCGGGGCATATTTTACCTCATCTCCGGGAACAAATCCCGCCATTTTCTCAAGCTCCCGTTTTCCTCCCTCATTATACCAGGTGGTCAGACCTGGAATCTGTCCTGCACAGATAAGCTCATACATTTCCTCCTTCCATGCTGTTCCTTTGACTGCATTTACTGCATAAACCGGAACAACTCCGTTTTCTGTAACAATCCCCGCTTTTTCTCTGCCTTTTATCTTAATGGTAACCAGACGCATATTATTTTCCTCCTTTTTTACCTGTTATCTGTGTCCCGTGTCCGCATTTTACACATTTCCATCCTGAAGCTTTTTTACCGCACCGGCAATCCTGGCGCAGCCTTCTCTTATCGTCTCCATTCCCGCAGCAAAAGACATTCTCAGATACCCCTCTCCGCCGGGTCCGAATACATCTCCCGGAACCAGAGCAACCTTTGCCTCATTTAAGAGATACTCTGCCATCCACGCACTTGAATAACCAAGAGATTTAATGTTGATAAAGATATAAAAAGCACCTTTTGGAGAAAGGCAGCTCAGCCCCGGAACAGCGTTGATGGCTTTTACCGCACAGTTGCGGCGCTCCTCATATTCTCTGACCATTTCATCAACCTCATTATTCTCTTCTCTCAGAGCTGTAACCGCCGCTCTCTGCACGAAAGACGGCGCGCATGTCGTGTTATGCTGATGTATTTTATTAAGAACTGCTATGTACTCTTTCGGAGCTGCAACATAGCCTATTCTCCAGCCTGTCATAGAATACGCCTTGGAAAATCCGTTCAGCGTGAAGGTCCGTTCCTTCATTCCGGGCAGCGATGCAATACTTATATGTTTTTCCCCGTCATAAATCAGACGCTCATAAATTTCATCAGCAATTACCAGGAGATTTTCTCCGACTGCCAGCCGGGCAATCCCCTCAAGCGTTTTTCTGTTCAGAACGCCCCCAGTGGGATTATTCGGCGTCACAATTACCAGAGCCTTCGTTTTTTCTGTTACTTTACTGCGAAGCTCTTCCAGATCAATCTGATAATTATTTTCCTCTCTCAGAGAGTAAGTAACGGGAACAGCTCCCAGAAGCTTCGGCACATTCAGATAATTCATCCACACAGGATCGGGAACCAGAATTTCATCCCCCTCATCCAGGACAGAACATAATGTATCAAATACCGCCTCAGACAAACCTACCGTAACCAGAATTTCATCTGCACAGTAATTCACATTGTTTTCTTTTACCAGCTTCTCCGCAACAGCCTGACGCAGCTCCATATTTCCCAGATTGGAGGTATAAAATACATCTCCATCCTCCAGAGCCAATATACACGCTTTCTTAATGTATTCCGGCGTATCAAAGTCAGGACGCCCCAGCTCAAAATGAAGCACTTTTTCTCCGTTTCTCTCCATAGCCAGCGCCTTCTCATTTACTTTTCTGATTCCTGACGGTACAAGCCTGTCCATTCTCTTCGATGTTCTCAATTCCATATTTTTACCTCCTGAGTAATATAATCTTATATTTTGCCTGTTCTTCCCGAAGTCCCCAAACCTTTCTGTCAATTGACAGTGGCAGATTCACATTGTATGATAAAATCATATTTTTATTTACTGTCCCTCCTTTTTATTACCTGGCAGTCTCTGTTTTCTGCCTTTATTGTAAAAAGAAGATACCGAAAAGTAAAATATGTAAAACTTTAAAGCCTTATTTCTGATTTGGTATAGGAAAAAATACAGACTGCTGAAAGGAGGCATCCCAATGCTCGATTACAAAGAATATATCTGTGCCATCAGTGAAGAAAGAAGTTTTTCCAGAGCAGCACAGAAACTGTATGTGTCCCAGCCCTGGCTGAGCAGCGTAGTCAAAAAAACGGAACAGGAAATCAACACTCCTATTTTTGATCGCAGCACAACCCCGATTTCACTGACGGAAGCCGGGACCTATTATATAGAACAGGCCCGAAGGGTAATGGCCATTGAAGAAGAAATGCGGCAGCACTTTAAAGAACTGAGTCTGAAAGCTGAAAAAGGAATCAATATCGGAAGCTCCATGTTTTTCTGCACCTATGTTCTGCCAGGTCTTCTACAGGAATTCCGGGCAGCCAATCCCGGGTTTACGCTTACCTTTACCGAAGGCGGCAGCCAGGCTCTTCTGGAAAAACTGCTGGAGCAGAAGCTGGATTTTATATTGGAAGCAGAGCCTTTAAATGATCCCCGGATACAGTCAACCGCCTGGGCCGTTGAGGAGATTGTTCTGGCTGTTCCTTCCCGGTTTCCCATTAATCGTGAACTTAAGGAGTACTGCTACACCTCTGAAGAATTTCAGAACCGGAAAAAATCCGCCTGCAAAAAGCCGCCTGTTCCCCTGAGTGCCTTCAGAGATGGGCCTTTTCTTATGCTCCAGCAGGGAAATGATATATATAACCGCAGTATGGATCTGTGCCGGCATGCCGGCTTTGAGCCAAAAGTTTCCATGTATCTGACACAGATGATGACGGTTTACTTTCTTGTCTGCGAAGGCCAGGGCGTCTCTTTTCTGCGCTCAACAATTTCGGAATACGCCCCTCATACTGAAGAGATCGTTTTTTATCTGCTGGACAATCCGGCAGCTGTGCGGAACATATATCTTTCTCAGCGCAGACAGGAGCCGGACGAGCGGCAGCAGAAGCTTCTCAATTATCTCTGGGGGCATAATCTTCTGCAAAAATAAAAAAGCTCTTAAAACACAACAGGGCCGTCACAGCCGCCCGGTTAACAGGCGGCTGTGACGGCCCACACGCGTAACACATCATCTGCAGATTAAAATACAGTATATGAATGCACAAGCCTCTTTGCCTTTTCATAATCTTTCCCGGATACGAGCACTTCATACCGGTACATTTTCTTCAGTATATTGTCTCCGCTGTCACTTAAGGTTCTTGTTCTTTCAAAAGAATTACTTAAATTAATTGTATTACAGACTGTCTTCACGTTGTTATTCTCCAGAAATTGTTTTATCTCCATACATCTCTGACAGTCATTACCATTCCACACACATTTCCATAAATATTTTTCAAACATTATAAATATGCCTCCTGATAAAGCTGCACCTTACGTCTGCCGACGCCCGCTCACGAATGCGCTTTCCCGAATCTGTTCAGAATAAACAGGGACACGACCAGCACCAGCGGAAATACACAGCCTGCAAGCATTCCCATCTGAAGATTATTTCCTGCATTCTGTGTAACAGCTCCCACAAGGCCGGGGCCAAATGCCCCGCCCAGATCCCCGGCCATCGCCAGGAGGGCAAACATCGCTGTTCCGCCGGCCGGCAGCTGTCTGGAGGATATGCTGATGGTTCCGGGCCACATAATTCCCACTGAAAAACCGCAGATCATACATCCGGCCAGACCGATAAGCGGATTGGACGACACAGAAGCCATCAGATAGCAAATCAGACACAGAATTCCCGATCCCATCATAAATGTTCTAAGATTCATCCTGTCCCCGAATTTCCCGTAAATCGAACGGCTCATTCCCATTGTCACTGCAAACATACATGGGCCGGCGATATCTCCGGCTGTCTTGGAAAGCCCCGCCGCCGACTCAGCATATGCAGACGCCCACTGTGCCATGGAAAGCTCTGACGCCCCGGCACACACCATCAGAATGACACATACCCAGAAGAGTGGAATCCTCAGAAGGCCGAGAATTCCCAGGCCTTTTCCGTCCTCCACCAGATACTCAATGGGACAGACTGCAAAATTGTATATATTATACAGAGGAATCAGCGCCCAGATGGCGGCTAGCCACCTCCACCTGTCAATTCCGAATACCGCAAAAAACAGGGTGGATAAAAGCACAACTCCCACCGTTCCCCAGCAGTAAAAGGAATGCAGAAGACTCATTACCGCTTCCTTGTGATCAAAAGGACACGCCTCCACAATGGGACTTCCCAGAACCTCGATCAGACCGCTTCCAACCGCATAAATTACCACACTCACAATAATTCCCGTAAAAGGATCCGGAAAACAGCCCGGGAAAACCGCAAGGCCAATCAGTCCTGCAGCAGAACAAACCCCCGATGCAACAACACTCCTGCGGTAGCCAATCCGATCCACAAACCGGGCACAGAGAATATCGGTAACCAGCTGCGTCATAAAAAATGTTGTTGAAATCAGCGCAATTTTCCCAAGCGGTATCCCATAATCCCTGTGGAATTTCAGGAACAGAAGAGGTGCAAAATTTGCCATAACAGCCTGCGTAATGTATCCCAGATAACACGCTGTCAGTGTTTTTTTATAATCTTTAACCATTTTTCCAAAACCAGCCTTTTTCAATTATTCTTTTAAGACTATACTTCTTTTTTTCATACATATCAACTGTCGGACATAAAAACAGCGGACAAAAACTGTCCGCTGCCATCCAATCTGCATCATCTTAAAAACTGCCAAGCTCTGTTTTTAATTCTGAGATTTTCTTCTCTATCTCCCATATAACTGCTCTGAACTCCTTATCCGGCTTTCCCGTTGGATCTTCAAGCCCCCAGTTATCATCAAATTCTCTTCCCATGAAGGGACATCCCACATTGCAGCCCATGGAAATGGCAATATCCGTTTCCGGAATGTCAGATATCAGCTTGCTGTACTGCCCGTCTGCCTCCATATCAATCCCATACATTTCCTTCATCAGCCTGACCGCATCCTGATTGATCTGCGGTTTTACTTCTGTGCCTGCTGAATAGCTCTCGAACACATCTCCCGCCAGATGCCTTCCGAGAGTCTCTGCAATCTGGCTCCTGCAGGAATTGTGAACACAGACAAATACAACCTTTTTCCTACCCATTACTGAAACCTCTTTTCTTTCCTGTTTGCAAACCGGCACAGTGCAAGCATTACGGGAACCTCCGTCAATACCCCCACTGTAGTCGCAAGCGCTGCAGGACTGGATGTGCCAAACAGCGCGATCGCCACGGCAACAGCCAGCTCAAAAAAATTAGACGCTCCTATCATTCCTGCAGGAGCTGCAATATCATGACTTAATTTTAGCATCCCGGCTGCCCCGTAAGCAATGGCAAAAATAAAAACAGTCTGCAGAATAAGCGGAACAGCGATCAGTATAATGTGGACAGGATTGCTCAGAATCACTTCCGTCTGGGATGCGAAAATCAGAACAAGTGTAAGCAGGAGCCCCGCTGTAGTCGCATTATCAAATTTGTGAATAAACACATTCTCAAAATATGCCTGCCCCCTGCTGCGAATCATCCGCACTCTCGTCAGAATCCCGCCCGCAAGAGGAATTACAACAAAAAGTCCCACACTGATAAACAGAGTACTGTACGGAACCGTTACATTTGATACTCCCAGCAAAAATTTCACAATGGGGACAAAAGCTATGAGAATAATCAAATCATTTGTCGCCACCTGAACCACGGTGTACGCCGGATTTCCTCCGGTAAGGGTGCTCCACACGAATACCATTGCCGTACATGGAGCCGCCCCGAGAAGAACCGCTCCGGCCAGATATTCAGAAGCCAGTTCCGGAGCAATAAATGCCTTAAAGACAGTAAACAGGAAGAAACTGCTGATGGCATACATGGTAAAAGGCTTGATCAGCCAGTTTACCACCCATGTCACAAGAAGCCCTTTCGGGTTTTTTCCCACCTCCTTTATGCTCTGAAAATCCACCTTCAGCATCATGGGGTAGATCATTACCCAGATAAGAACGGCAATGGGAATGGAAATTCCCGCCACAGACAGCTTATCTAAAAATTCAGGAACCGCCGGCATAAACTTTCCAGTCAATATTCCCACCGCCATGCAAAGCAGTACCCACACACTTAAATATTTCTGAAAAGAACTGATGCCCTCTGTTCTGTTCTCTCTGTTCATACGTATCCTCCTGTTGATTAAAAAAGCAAATGCTCTATTGCATTAAAAAAATATCCGACAATTATGATGCCCGCTGTGCACAGGGCTGTAAACATTCCCAGAAGCCTGGGTTTAACTGCCTTTTTTAACATTATCATTGACGGAAGGCTCAGCGTTGTGACCCCCATCATAAAAGAAAGCACCACGCCAAGTCTGGCTCCTTTTGCAAGCAGCGCTTCTGCAATGGGAATACATCCGAAAATGTCCGCATACATGGGGATTCCGACTGCCGTTGCAATAATAACTCCGAACGGGTTTCCGGTTCCCAGAAAACCTGCAATGAAATCTTCCGGAATCCAGTTATGAATAACAGCTCCGATACCCACTCCTGCCAGAATGTACGGAAATACTTTTTTTAATGTCCCCGCGGCCTGTTCCGCCGCATATCTCATCCGATCTTTGACTGTGAGCTCTGCCTGCGGCATATCTATCTGCTTTGCATTTCTGATAAAATCCTCTACCTGATCCTCCATATGGAGCTTTTCAATCAGAGTTCCTCCCATCACTGCAATAACAAGACCGAGAACAACGTATACAACTGCTACTCTGGCACCGAAAATACTCATAAGAAGCACAAGAGAGCCAAGATCAACCATCGGCGATGAAATGAGAAATGAGAATGTTACGCCCAGCGGCAGCCCCGCACTCGTAAAGCCCATAAAAAGCGGAATGGAGGAACAGGAACAGAACGGTGTCACGGTTCCGAGAAGAGCCGCTGTGATATTTGCTCCAATCCCATGAAATTTTCCAAGAATTTTCTTCGTTCTCTCAGGCGGAAAATAGCTTTGGATAAAACTTATGAAAAATATCAGGACGCAGAGCAGAATGACAATCTTTATGACATCATAAAGAAAAAAATGAATGCTTCCTCCGATTCTGCCTGACACATCCAGCCCGGATGCAGTCAGAAGATTCCCTATCAGGGTATTCAGCCATTTCATGCCAAGTATCTGCTCCTGCACAAAGTCCCACATAACATATACCTCCTTTTACATAGATATTCATCTATATATAAGCCACATTTTTTGCCGGCACAATCCGCACCGGCACTGTTAATACTTTTTGCATTTACCGCAAAAGCTTCTCAATTTCACTGCTTTTCAGAACCCTTCCCACAGAAACGATCCTGTCATCTATCATGAGAGCAGGCGTACTCATTATCCCATAACTGCCGATCACGGCAAAATCCGTAATATACTCTATATCCGCATCCGCCCCCGTACTGGCTACTGCCTCTTTCACATTTGAAAGAAGTGTCTCGCATTTACTGCAGCCGCCTCCCAGCACTTTCACATTCATATTCCACACATTCCTTTCTTAAAAATAATATTGCAAAACTGTTTTATTCCCCGCACGTTCCTCCGCAGCCGGACAACGATCCGGCTTTTCCTGAGACATCACAGCAGCAGGTAATGGCGGCAATATATTCCTTATACTCCCTGAATCTTTCACAGTTAATGGAATAATGGTGCCACTTGCCGTCCCTGTAGGAACTTACCAGGCCGCAGTCGGCAAGAACTTTCATATGATGAGATAATGTGGGCTGAGTAACATGAAGCTCCTCCAGAAGTTCACAGCCACATTTCTCCCCCTGCGTGAGCATCTCAATGATCTTAAGTCTGTTTGCATCAGACATTGCCTTGCAGATTCCTGCAACCTCTTCTCTTGTCATTCGTCCCCTCCTTACATAGATTCTTATCTATGTATACATATATCATATGCATAGATGTTTGTCAATGTGTTTCCGATCATTCACATTATAATTAAGCGTCAAAAATATCCCCGGCCAGATTACTTTCTGAAATTGACTTCCCCGAAAAAAGTACTTATAATAATTTTATTACATTTGTAGGATTTATGTGATTTAAGGAGGACAATCGTATGCGTGACCTGCCCCAGATCTCCGAAGCCGAATTTGAAGTTATGAAAATCGTATGGAAATATGCTCCCATCAGCACCAATGATATAACAGACAGGCTGATGCAGACTACCAGCTGGAGCCCGAAAACAATACAGACCCTGATCAAACGTCTTGTGACAAAAGGAGCTCTGACGTATGAAAAGCAAAGCCGGATGTTCGTCTACACTCCAATGGTAAAGGAAAGCGAATACATCAGCCGGGAAAGCAGCACTTTTCTGAACCGGTACTATGACGGAGATATTACGGCCATGGTTTCCGCATATCTTAAAAACGACAGGCTGACTGAAAAAGACATAGCCGCTCTCCGCTCTCTCCTCTCCGGAAATTCAGAAAAAGGAGGGGATTTGAATGACTGATTTCATGGTACATTTTTTAATCTGCAATATACTCATCGGAGGCGCCGTCATAATTATCCTGACTGCCAGGCGGATATTCCGGCACGCTCTGTCCGGCCGGATGCGGTATAACCTGTGGTTTATACTTCTCGGACTGCTGCCCGTCCCCTTTCTTCCCCTGCGCCTGAGCGGATTTTCACAATTTTTCCCCCTGTCTGCAGGTTCGGGCATCTTTTCCGCGCCCAATACGGCTGACGGAAAAACTCCAGGAATAAGCCCCGCCGGACATACGGACTGGATGTATGATTTCACACTCTCAGTAAGCAGCAGGACACCGTCCGCCGCAGGACTTATTTTATTTTGTATATGGATTTGCGGCACATCTATAGTTGCCCTTCTCATAATCCGGTCTTTTCTCCGTCTGCGTACTCTTGAAAAATCTGCACTTCCCCTTCAGAACCGGGAGATCCGCTGTCTGTACAGACGCTGCCTTAAGGAGATGGGAATTGGAAGGGATATTCCTGTTCTGAGCACTGCATATCTTAAATCCCCCATTATCACAGGATTCCTGAAACCCCGTATTTACCTGCCGATCCATCTGATCTCCGATTACAGGGAGGAGGAAATGCGGTTTATGATACTGCATGAACTTCAGCATTTCAGACATCACGATTCCATCGCCGGATTCCTGATGAACCTTGCCGCGGCAGTATACTGGTTCAATCCGTTTGTGTGGCTCGCCCTGCGGGAAATGCGAAACGACAGGGAGATTGCATGCGATGCATCTGTCCTCAGAATGCTTAAAAAGGAGGAATACAGAGCATACGGCAGCACGCTCATTAACTTCGCCGAAAAAACTTCCCTGTCATCTTTCCCGTTTGCCGCCGGCCTGGGCGGAAGCATGAAGCAGATGAGACAAAGAATATTAAATATTGCATCCTATGAAAAGCCAACCTTTATAAAAAAAGCAAAAAGCACAGCCGTGTTTCTGCTGACTTTTCTTATTCTCTCCGGAACGGTTCCCTGTCTCTCCTCCTACGCCGGCGACGAAGGCCGTTACCGTTGGGACACCTCCTCAGAAAATGTGAGATACGCCGATTTCTCTTCATATTTTGGAAAATATGATGGGAGCTTTGTTCTGTACGATATGAAAAATGATGCCTGGAGCGTCTATAACCCGGAATCCGCCGTCCGAAGAACCTCTCCGGATTCTACCTACAAAATATATGATGCCCTGTTCGGACTGGAGGCAGGAGTCATCACGTCAGAAAATTCCTTCATGCCATGGGACGGTAAAATCTGGTCCTTTGAAGAGTGGAACACCGATCAGACTCTTGCTTCTGCCATGAAATCTTCTGTCAACTGGTATTTCCAGGAAGTGGACAGGCGGCTCCGGATCGCCTCTGTCAGAAGCTTTGTTCATGAAATCGGATACGGAAACGAAGACACAGACAGCGATCTGTCGTCCTACTGGATGGAATCATCCTTAAAAATCTCCCCCGTCGAGCAGGCAGAACTTTTAATCCGACTGTATAACAACGACTTTGATTTTGCTTCTGAAAACATTGAAACGGTAAAAGATGCCATCTGTCTCTCCGCCTCCGAAACCGGAACGCTCTACGGAAAAACAGGAACGGGACGTGTGGACGGCCAGGATATAAACGGATGGTTTGTCGGATTCGTGGAACAGCCGGACAACACATATTTTTTCACTGCCAATATAAACGCAGACAGCGGCGCTTCCGGGAGCACCGCTGCAGAAATAGTCATGTCTGTCCTTTCCGATATGAATATATATACGCAGAAGGAATAGAAAAGCGGCATATCGTCCAGAGAATTAATTGCCTGCAAACCAGCTTTCCAGAACTTCTCTGTCTTTCTCTACCACATATCCGCTTCCGCCCCTGCCCTTTACATCCTCCGTCATACTGACAATGAGTATGGGCTTTTCTGCATCCTTTTGTGCCGTGTAAACGGCAAACCACCCCAGTTCCGTTCCGGATGTATCCTCCTTTGAAGCCTTGATTTCCGCCGTGCCCGTCTTTCCCGCCAGCATAACATCATCCCGGCGGGCGCCGTACCCCGTTCCATTCTGATCGTTTATAACTTTCTTCGTCCCCTCCAGTACGCGGCCGGCCGTTTCCTCCGAAAAGGCATTTTCAATCCAGTACCCGGCTTTCTCCCCGTTCCGATACCTGAGATATGGCTGTATCACGCTGCCCTCATTGCAGAAAGCAGAGTAAATACAGGCAATATGCAGAGGATTTGCCAGTACCTGGCCCTGGCCGTAACCGCTGTCGGCCAGCTGTATCTGTGTCTCTATGTTCTCCGTATTGGAATACTGGGACGCTGCCATCGTAATTTCAAACGGCAGCTTCTCCCCGAAGCCCAGTTTTGTCAGATAGCTTTCAAGATTTTCAGCACCAATCTTCAGCGCTGCCTTGGCAAAGTAAATATTATCTGAATAAATAAGTGCGTTTTCCAGAGTAACCGGCTCATATGCGTGAAGCGTTGTCACATAGTAGGAACCCCACGAAGCATCCTTCTGCCAGCTCAGACCCTCATTCCCGAAATCCTCATCCGGATCGATTGCCCCTGTCTCCAGGCCGATTGCGGCAATAACCGGCTTAAACACAGAGCCGGGACACCACACCTGCCTGAACCGGTTATACATGGGTTTATTCTCATCCCCGTTAAGAGCATCCCACTTTTCTGATGAAAGCCCCATAATAAAATCATTATTATCATAGGACGGCGTACTGACCAGCGCCAGCACCTCCCCGGTATACGGATTTACCGCCACAGAACAGCCTTTATCTTCTTTAAAATTCTCATAAAGCGAAAGCTGCAGGTCCGCATCAATGGTAAGCCTTACATCCTGTCCGTGCTGTACGGGAATAAGAGCAAGCTCTTCCTTTTCATTTCCCTCTGAATCCACAATATAAATCCGGCAGCCGTTTTGCCCCCTCAGTTCACTTTCAAACAGCCCCTCCATTCCGCTTCTTCCAATTACACTGTCCGATGTGTAGCCCTCTCCCGCATGCTCCTCCAGATCTTTTGCTGTAACATTCTGCACATATCCGATCAGATGCGCGGCCGCTTCCCCAAGCGGATACTGCCGCACCTGTGTATCGGAAATCATAATGCCGGGAATCTGAAGCAATTTTTCATGCCTTTCCTTTTCTTTGAGAACCTCTTCCTCCGGCTTTAGTATCATCAGTTCGGTCTCTTCAATGCCCGGAATTGTCTTAAGAGGCACAAAAGATTCCTCCTTTACCCACTGGGCGGACAGCTTTTTTTCTATGGCCTCCGGCGTCATTTCCAGAAGAGCGGCAGCCTGGCTGACCGCCTCCTCCCCGTTTTCCAGCTTTCCAGGAACAATTCCGACTGAGGATGCCGTACCCTCCCCCGCAAGGACACGGCCGTTCCGGTCAAGAATATCCCCCCGCTTTGCCGCGACAGTGGAAACTCTCACTTTATCGGAAGCAGTAAGATTTGGAAAAATCAGAGAGTCACTCCATATGAGCTCATACCCGTCCTCTCCCTCTGCAAAATACGCCTTATTCTCAAAGCTTATATTCCCTGCAGCCGTATCAAAGGATGTGTGATAGCTTACTGACATTTTCTCCTCATCGTATGACAGAATTTCCACCTCCATATTATTAAGTTCAATGCCTTCATAAATTGCCGAGTTTCGTTCCATAAAATCCTCACGGCTTATATTTCCCGACGCCTCTGTGTTTATCATCTCATACATCTTTTCATACTCTCTCTCCGGAATATACGCCATGTACCTGGTCAGAAGCTCATCCGGCATCTTCCATGTACTCCGGCCGGTCAGAATCCCTGACACATATATAAAAAGCGCCGCTGCCGCAATTCCTGTCACAACGATTCCCGCCGCCGCTGCCCCACTCCTTAAGAACCTTCTCCTTTTTCTTCTCTGTCTGTATCTGCTCTCTCCCCTCATAACAACCTCCTGTTCCTCTGTTTTATCAAATATTACATATGTAATATTTATGAGTAAAAAATATATTCAATATAATAAATGTTACATCTGTAATATTTATCTGTCAAGATATGTTTTGCAAACACATTCAAGCTTGACTTTTTAAAGAGAATATGATATACATGGGAACGTACGGCCAATTTTCCGGCCGTGCTTCGTTTGATACATTATCGCTAACAAGTGTATGCTTGTTGGCATTTTTTATTTTATGAAGAATTGCAGTACAGGGGGATATTTTATGCAGAGTAAATCCAGGGCATCCGCAACGGGAGATTTTTTATCAGGACCTATTTTGCCGGCGTTAGTCCGGTTTGCCTTTCCTCTTATGCTGTCGCTTCTCCTCCAGGCATTTTACGGCGGAGCGGATCTGGCGGTAGTAGGACAGTTTTCCCAGTCTGAAAGCGTGTCGGCCGTGGCAACCGGAAGCCAGGCAATGCAGGCAATCACAGCTCTGATTACCGGTCTGACCATGGGCGTAACGGTTCTTCTGGGAAAAGCCATGGGTGCGAAGGATTTTAAGAATGCCGGACAGGTCGTTTCCGGCCAGATTAAACTTTTTACCGCCATGGCCGTGGCTCTCACGGTAATTATGCTGTTTTTTGCTCCGCACATTGCCATTTTATTAAATGTGCCGGACGCCGCACATGCCGAGACGATACGGTACATCCGGATCTGTTCGGCAGGCATTATTTTTATTACCGCCTATAATGGAATAAGCGGCATTTTCCGCGGAATCGGAAATTCCCGCTCTCCTTTTCTTTTTGTGCTGATTGCCTGCATCATCAACGTATTTCTGGATCTGCTCTTTGTCGGAGTCTTTAAGATGAATGCCTCCGGCGCGGCACTTGCCACCATTATGGCGCAGGCATGCAGTGTTGTATTTTCCGTATGCTACATCCGCCGTCATCCGCTTCCCTTCTCCGTCAGAGAACAGTGGAGCAATGGAACCAGGACCGTCACAAAAATCCTGCAGATCGGGTCTCCCATCGCACTTCAGGATTTCCTGACTACCTTATCGTTTCTTATCATTACCGCCATCATCAACACTCTTGGCGTCACGGCTTCCGCCGGCGTGGGAATATCAGAAAAGCTGTTCGTATTTCTGTCCATTGTCCCAATGTCCTTTATGTCCGCGCTCTCAAGCTTCGTGGCACATAATATAGGGGCGGGAAACAAAAAGCGGGCCGTCAGCTCTCTGTTTATTGCGCAGCGGATTTCCTTCTGCTGCGGTTTTATCATGTTCCTTATGACGTGCTTTGCAGGCGAATTTCTGGCCTCCCTTTTCAGCCGGGATCCGGAAGTAATAACTGCCGCCGCCCAGTATCTCAGGGGAACCTCCCCGGAATATCTGATGGTTCCCATTACTTTCTGCTTTCTGGGGTACTTTAACGGGAGGGAGCACACTGCCTTCGTCATGACCCAGGGCCTGCTTGCTTCCTTTTTAATCCGGATTCCGTTTTCCTATTTCCTCAGCCGTCTTCCCGGAACCGGAATGTTTCTCATAAGTCTGGCTGTTCCGTTTTCCGCTCTGGCAAATCTGGTGCTGTGTGTGATATATTTTATATGGCTGCGCTGCCAGGACAGAAAACAGAGTGCAGCATGACCGGTCAGAATATCCGCACGGATAAATTCTGCGGATCATAAACACAAGTCTTTGCAGTATAATTAAGGAGAACGGAGTATGGGGAAATTACAGAATTTTTCACTGATAGCTTTAATCGCTTATTTCATGGTGCTTCTGCTTGCTGTAACGAAAGAAAAGAAAAACAGCAGTGTATTAGATTACTTTTTTGCAGGAAGAACACTGCCATTCTGGGCACTGTCCATCACATTTATTGCTTCCTGGTGGGGCGCAGGCTCTGCAATTTCCACTGCCGACCTGGCATATGAAGACGGACTGGGCGCATTCTGGTACTATGGCGTTCCCGTTTTGATTTCCACCTTCCTTATGATTATCGGCTCAAAAGCCATTCGACGGGTCGGATTTTTAACCCAGGGCGAAATGATGCAGGCGCGGTATTCCGGGGCCGCCGCAAAAGTTCTTTCACTGCTTATTCTGATATTCATGATATTTACCGCGGCTTCCCAGATGGTTGGAATCGGGGATTTTTTCGGCACCTATATGGGAATAAAATATGAATGGGCCGTGCTGACCGGAACAGGCATTGTGCTGATCTACTCTATGTTCGGCGGTTTCCGCGGAGTGGTTCTGACAGACATCATCCAGTTTGTATTGCTGCTCTGTTCCGCTCTGATTGTCTTCTTTACCGCAATGAAACAGTCGGGAGGACTTTCGGAAATCCGGGCCGCCGCAGATATTCTGGGCAAAAACAATTATATGAGCTTTACCTTTGGCGCTTCAAAATATATGACCTATGTCATCACATTCGGATGCGCCTGGATGATTCAGGCAAATGTCTGGCAGAGAATCTCAGCTGCAAAAACCGACAGAGACGCCCGCAGAATGACGGTTATGAGCTTTATAGCCTATATACCGCTTTATCTCATCGTTGTACTGACCGGAATGGCAGGCATTGTCATATACGACAGAATACCGGAAGGCGGCATCGTAACCGCAATTGTCATGAATTATATGCCGCCTGTTTCAGGAGCACTGGTATTCGTCGGTATTTCCGCAGCAATCATGTCCACAATGGATTCTCTTATCAATACCGGTGCCATGACTCTGGCAATCGATTTATATCCTTACCGGAGCGATGAGCAAAAAAAGCTGGCTTTCTCCCGGATCGCAACCCTTCTGGTTACTGCCGCGGCTCTGATTATTTCTCTTAGGATCCGCTCTATTCTGGAGGTTTCCTGGATTGCTTCCGATATTATCACGACCGGGGTCTTTGTCCCTCTGATTGCCGGCTTTGTCTGGCGCAGGGGAAATTCCTGCGGCGCCATGGCATCCATGATCGCAGGGTTCATTTACTGCACTTATAATCTGCTAATCAGCTTTGGAATTCCTCTGCCTTCTTTCTGGGAACAACAGTCTCCCGCACAGGTTATCTTAGGTGTAAGCTTATCTCTCACAATCTATGTGGCAGCCAGCCTGCTGACAAAGCCGGAGTATGAAAAAGCGGATAAATTCATATCTCTGACCAGAAAAGAAGGCAGCGGCAGTCTGTCAGCAGACACTCATTAATTTATTCCGCAGCTCTTCGCAGGTCATCATGTGTTTATATATCCTCGTCCCGTCTGAAAACTCTCCCACCTTTTCAAGAACCGGACGGGGATTTTCAATCCGATCCAGAAGCAGCATCAGGAAAAATTTAAGTCTCACGATATCTTTATGCACACTGTATAAATGCATCGGCACGCCGCATACGGACACAACCGGCGACTGTCCCTCCGGGACAAGATATTCATTCAGACTTCCTATGAGACAGTGAGCGGTGTTTTCCCTGTCGTCCAGATAATATAACGCGTATTTCCCTTCTTCCTGGAGAAGAAATATATGGGAATTCCACGCCTGATCTGCCTCTTTGAACTTCCAGCACAGGTGCAGATATTTTATGCTGCCCTGAAGATACATCTGAAGATCCATATGGAGCTGATCCTTCGTTACCGGATTTAAGTCCATTCTCTCCTTTTCCCCATTTACTCTTATCTTTTCCGTATAAGCCGGAAACTTCGGAATAATGATTTTCCGCCTTACATTGAAATCCGTTATGATTCTCTCCGGCGGGAAATCGCCCAGCTTCATCTTGTCCACCAGATATGCATCGTATTTTCCAAAACGGTAAACATTCTCGGACCACACATACTTTCCATTTACACGGTTATCCGGCGCTTTCCCCGTTCCAAACTGGAAAAGCAGGGGGCACAGCTTTGTGACAAGCATTCTGGGACTGTTGAAAATATCATAGACAGCCAGTTCTCCCAGAAGAAACGGCTTATGCACGACCAGTTTGCTGTCCATAGTGCAGTAAATCTCCGGACTGAAAAGCAGCTTGCAGGTGGTGTATTCTTTGTCATTAAAATAAAAACAGGCACACTTATCCCCTGTATTTATAAGAACAACCTCTTCCTGCAGCCACCTCATTTCCACACGTCTGACTTTATTTTCAGCAAACCGATCCAGTGCTGAAATCAGAAGCTCTTCTGTGATTTCTTCTCCCTCATTTACCTCTGTCTTTCCTTTTTCCGGCTTTGTATAAAGAGATATGGGCATGATTCTCAATGCGGAAATATCGGCAGCCGTCTTAAGACACTGTACCGCCAGAAGCTCCTTTGCCAGTGAAACAGCCTCCGTCTCACTTTCAATATTTTCGTATATTCCATTTTCCACCGGTACCTTGCGGTACAGTTTCTGCTCATAAAAACAGAGCAGACGGCTGAATTTCGACCAGGTGCAGACATACAGGGAAGTGTCATTCTCTCTGTAAACTTCAGTGGCATTGCAGTCAATAAACGGCTCCGCCCCATCCGGATCTTCTTTCTCGATCATACTGCCGCACAGGAGCATTTTTATCATGCCCTCTGCCAGAGCCGCGCTGTCTTCTTCAGAAAGGCATGTGGTTTTAAAACGGTTTTTTATGCTGTCAAGAACCAGGTTATACGTTTCCTCCTCATCAATAAAGGGAATCACGGCCGGCAGAAGCAGGAAAAACCGCGTGTCATCTTCTGTCTCCTCCAGGGCATACCACTGTATAAAGGGCTTATACATCGCCCTGTTTCCATAAAAATACTGGGCATATCTTCTGTGAAATTTTATTTCCACGGGTTTATTTCTGTACACTGTGAGAGACAGCTTATGCCCCTGCTCCGCAAAGCCTTTTGCCCACTCTTCCGAAAAAAGCATTTTTTTCTTCAGCACATCGGAGAAGTGAGCCGCCCGGTAAAATCCGATGTTGAGCCAGTACCGGAGAAACGGCCTGTGCGCTGTGCTGCACTCTGTGTACTGCCTGTCTTTCTCATCTTCCTTCAGGGCATTTTCAGCATAAACTTCCTTCTCGCGGATTTTAATATTAAAAAGTATGTCCCGGGCCATGGATACATCGGTATTTTCAGAATAAAACCGGTACAGCCGCTCCAGAAAAGACGGATGATGGGGCATGGCAATCCAGTAGCCCAGTGTCTGATGAATAAAATGTCTGTCCCTGAGAAGCTTTTCCGTCTCCAGCGGGGCAAAAAAAGCTTCCACCAGGCTTAAATCAAACTGATTTCTTTCAAAGCTTCTGTGATAAGCGTAATACAGATCATAAATTTTCTTATAGCTTTCCCCTGACTTTTTCCCCGCCTTTTCATTTCTCTTCATGAGAATTTCCCGGATTTCACCGTAATAAATCTTACTTCTTCCGTTTACGGCGCCGTCCAGGGCATACATTTTCCATATATAGGAATACATGTCATCAGGCAGCTCATATCTTCTTATAAAATCCGTTATCAGCCTGATCCCCAGGTAGCAGCGCTCTACATCGCTGTACTCCTTTTTCTCACAGCGTTCCTTTATGTAGGACATGACATACCGCTGAAAAATATCCTCCGCCTTCATCTTTGAAGTATCGCTCCACTGGTTTTCTTCAGCAAAAGCCGCCAGAATTCTGTATTCGCAGAAGCTTATAAACATGGCCAGATCATTCTGCGCCATTTTTCCGGGCCTGCCGCCCAGACTCAGTATTTTTTCAATATCCGAAAAACCGTCAAATAAGATGTGTCTTTCATACTGCACCTCTGTGAAAGAAGATGGATTATAAACGGCGCACCCGTAAACCGCATTGAGGCATTTTAAAAATACCCGGTTCACGGAAACCTCCCCCGTACTTTCACGGACCGTCTCAAACATCAGAGATGTGAATTTTGCTTCCCGCCATACATCCAGGAAATCAGGAGACGTAAAATATGTATACCACTTTACGGCATCCCGGCACCGGCTGTCTTTATAAAGTTCCCTAAACTGCGACAGTGCGGCGGCACAGTCAACCTCTTTTTTATCGGCCAGACCCGAAAAATCCCAGTAAGTGTCCTCCTCACGTTCTTTTCGGTACTCCGTTTTCTCTTCCTCATCCCGGCCGAATTTTTTCTGCTGCTCCCCGGTCTTTTCTCCCTCTTCCGGCAGAAAAGGCGGTTCTTCCTCATCCATAAAACCATCCGGGACAAAAAAGCCGCCTCCGCCGCCGGAGGAATACGCAAGGGCAGACTCATAGGCATTTCTCAGATTCAGAAATTCCTCCGGATGCTGCTCCGGATGATATTTTTTTGCCAGCGCTGCATACGCCTGCTTTATGATACGCACATCTGTTGTGGGCTCAATCCCCAGTACCTTCCAAAAATCAGCCAATGCCTACTCCTCCTCATCATCCGCATACTCTGAGTCATAATCATCATCGTCATTACTGAGTATATTTTCAAAATCAACCTCACAGGATATAGTGCTTTCAAGCCTTTCAGCCGCTTCTTCCGCCTGTTCGCAGGCTTTCCGGCACATGATCGGACTCCCTGAAAAATATGCGCTTCCAAGATTTGAAATAATAAAGCCCATATACTCCTTTTGGGCGGGAGACGCAAAGGGATAAAGAGCCACCAGTCTCTCAATCAGCTCATTTGCATCCGAGCTTAACTGGCTCTCTATCATGTGGGTCAGCTTTTCTCTGCTCTTCTCCAGCTCCTCCTCACTCAGACGGAGCTTTTCATTGACAATTTCCTTTTCCTTCACTTCGCCCGTGCAGCTTTTAACCGACACGTACAGAATTCCGTTTATATCATACATGAAGGTAACCTTTGCCCACTGATTCCCGGCCCTGTCGGGAGTTACGCTTACCGTCAGCTCGCCCAGCTCCAGGTTGTTCTCGGCGTAGTACTGTTCGCCCTGGTATATTTTAAAATTTAACGCCTTCTGCCCGTCGTAAAGCGTGTAAAACATTTTTTCCCTCGCGCAGGGCAGCATGCTGCTCCGGGGTATGATCGTTTCCATGTACACGGTATCATCCGTTTTATTGTGACGCGCTCCAACGCCCAGTGAAAAAGGACACACATCCGTCATCACAATATCCTGCATATCCCCGTCGCGAAGTTTTATCCCTGCATAAACGCCGATGCCCAGAGCAACCGCGCCGCCCGGATCCGGGGAAACGTTGGCCTCTCTTCCGAACAGTCCTTTCAGATAATCCTGCAGCGCCTTTAACTGCGCCGAACCTCCCACAAGAACCACATCCTTAATAAGAGGGCGGCGGGAACAGTTTTTAACGGCCTGATTTATGACTTTCTTTATCCTGGCAAATAAATTCCCGCATATTTCGCCGATTTTTTCATTTGTAAGTACGAGAGCATATTCCCTGCCGCAGGCGGCCAGCGCCATCTTTGCCGTATCGGCTGAGGACAGTGAAATTTTGGCTTTCTCGGCCTGGCGGTACAGCGCCGCTTTCTCCTCCGGATTCAGACTTTCCACTGAAATCCCATTCTGACTGCAGAAAAATGCCGCAATCTCATTGTCAACATCGTTTCCGCCCAGATGATTGTCTCCCGCTATGCCGATAATCTCCACAATGTTTTCAAAGCACTCCACAACGCTCACATCCAGTGTTCCGCCGCCAAAATCAATGACCATGATGCAGCCGTCTTTCTTTTCATACGTAAGCTGATGATAGAGAGCAGCGGCCGACGGCTCATTGATAAGCCGCTCCACATTGACCCCCGCCATCTGTGCGGCAAGCTTTGTGGCACACCTCTGAGAATCATTGAAATACGCCGGAACGCTTATAATCGCCTCCGTGACAGGCTCTTCCAGAAATTTTTCCGCATCGGATACAAGCTGCTTTATGACAAGGGCGGACAGCTCTTCCGGCAGAAAGCTCTGGTCTCCCAGAGTGTACGCCTTACTGGTTCCCATAAATGTTTTAAAGGATGCAGCCGTTTTTTCAGGCGATAAAATCAGATTATTTCTGGCAGCATCCCCCACAATCAGTCCCCGATCCGTCAGGCTTACCACACTCGGCGTCTGGTATTTTCCCAGCTGATTGGGAATTAAAATAATTTCTCCGTTTCTGCAGGTACAGACAAGACTGTTTGTCGTACCCAGATCAATTCCTATAAGAGCCATCTTATCCTCCCTCTGTTTCCGATATTTTCAGATATAGCTGTGATCGTCACAGCCCCAGGCAGTACGCCTGTCACTTTTTCAGTTTTTTCTGTCTGCGGCGGCTTATCCTTTACAGCCTGTATCAGATTGTTCTGCGATTGTGCTGCTGAGTTCTCTCTGCTGATATCCCCGCCGGCCAGAAAATTCATTGATACTGATTCCCAGTATACCACATAATTTCATATAAATGGATAGCATGCACCGGGAAAGGCACCTTCTGAAAAAACCGGTTCACGAAAAATCGCAAACCGGCTGCCCCAGGGAATAAACGGTTAATGTCCCCTGTGCTTTTCTTTTCGTTTTTGCTGCCTCAGCTCAAATTTCTGCTCTTTTCTGGTCTCCCGCTGCTTTCGGGTGTTCTGCCTGTGTATGGTTTTCATCTCTTCCCGCTGCAGCTGCAATGCCTGCTGGGACTTTGTCCCTATACCCGTATGACAGGTCTGCTTTCTGGCATTGCGGAGTCTGCGCTTCGGATTCCTGACATCCGGTTCTGATTCGGCTTCAACAGCCGGACTGAACACAAGCCCGCTGTAATATCTGAGAATAAAATCCCACACTTCATAATCCTTCGGCTCCGCGCCAAAAATAACCTTGTGCACGGATAATTTCCCGTCAGAGATCCGCTCAAAGACCCCGACCCAAAAAGGATCCTCAAAGTACACTGTCAGCTTTCCGCCTGTTCTGTCCATAACAATCCCTCCTTAAAATGCGTTATGGACAAAGAACGGACAACCCGGGAGGGGCAGGTTACTTACCCCGTCTTTTTCAGACGGGACGGCCGGGCTACCTACCGGCTCTGGCACATTCCAACAATGTGCGTTGCGTTTTTATCTTTGTCTCTTTCTTTTATATGAAGCACTGGCGTGCCGCATATCATCTTTGTCTGCGGTGCCGCTACCCCAGGAGATTTTTCCGGGCGGCAGGGTTATTTGAAAAAACAGCCCCGACCGTCTGACACGTTTCCACCTCCGGACATTCGCCGCATGTTGCCACCTGCTTTTTCAGCGCGCACTGGCGAATACTGCAGAGACTCTCGCAGAACACTGTTTTTGCTCCGTTCTCACGGCATCCCTCACAGTTGATATGTTCCGGGAGAATAGGCGCATGATTCAGCTTGGCCCAGACTTTTGCTGTTTTTTCGCGCAGCGCCTGGTCATCGTTTACTGTCGCAATATATGCATCACATTTCTCACAGTCGAGACCGCAGTATGCAATTTTGTTTTTCAAAGCTATGTACCTCCTGACAATTTATTTTTATCCCGTTATTCTATTTCTGTAAATCATCTTCTGAAATAAAACGCACACTGCTTCCATCTACGGAGATCGTTACCGTCTGATGATAGAGCACGCCGCTATCCGTCTCCATCTGAAATGTTACCTTTCCATCTCCCAGATATTCAAAATCAGGATTGGACGCGGTTTTTGCAGCTATGGCGCACTGCTGCGCCGTACCATCCGCAGCAAAAAAAGCAACATTTGTCGTCTCTTTGTCCGGATTCCAAAACAGAACTGCCCCAATACGATCGCCGGCTTTATCCGATACCGGCACACAGTCTATATATTCCAGACTGCCGTCCTGATTCATATTCTCAAACATCGAGACGATTTCCTCTTCCGACCGGATCCCATCCTCACTGGGGACACTTTCTGCCAAAAGACTGTTATCCGATACGCTTTCCGCCAGTAAACTTTCCTCCTTACCGCACGCAGACATCAGCAACGCACAAATAAAACTAAGAAACAAAACCCCCGATTTTTTCATGTGCAATACTCCCTCTCCCACACATTACTTTAATAATCTTTCAGATCGCACACCATGACGTACTCTTCCTCATTTTCATCCACTGTCTTAAATCCCAGCTTCTGATACAGTTTCACAGCATAGTTTGCCTTCTGAACCGATAAAGAAGCTTTCCCATATCCCTGATCCTTCAGTTTCCGGAGCATCTCCGTCATCAGGCGCGACCCGATTCCCTGCCCTCTGTATTCTCTGTACAGTGAAATAGCAAACGACGGTGTCTCATTATCCACATGTCCGTAATCATTCATGATTCTTGTCCACACAGCACCCACAACTCTCCCGCCGCACTCCGCAGCCAGGCAGTTGTCCCCGCGGCGCGTGCCGAATTCTTTGATATACACGCTCAGCTCCGGGAAATCTACAATATCCTTATCGGGCGGTTTTACCCCTTCCGGAATATAGATGGCCTCATAAAGGAAATCTCTCAAAAAGCCGGTTTCATCCTCCCGCAGATCGCGGATGATGCAGGGGGTGGGGTTGTTATTTTTGTTTTCTTCAATTTTTCCATTCATGTGCAATAAAATCCTATTTTGTTTTCCAGCCATCAAAATTAACAAATATACTCTGTTATACCCAGCCTTTTTTCTTAAACTCTTCTATCATAGCTAACTGCTCGGCAGAAGGCATTGTATCTGACAGTGCTGAAACGGAGGCTTCATTATATTCATCACGCCATTTTTTCAATACAGCCTTTATTGTATCAGAAACCCTTATATCTCTTTCAGCTATATTATCTAATGTCCAATCATTCCAATCCAATTTAGCCATGTTTTTTGTAATAGTTATTGAAGATTCTTCATATTGTTTTTTCTTTTTTCCAAAATATCCATTACCTGCTACAATGTTAAGCTTCTTTTCAAATGGTAATTTATTTCCGATATGTTCTATTTTATCTTTGATCATATTATCACTTACGTTCATAAAATAATTCGCCTGCCACTTTTGAGGAAGAATATGCTCTATCTCCCACTTGTCCGGCAAAACAGTATCCTGTTCTTCATATGCTAAAACTTTTAAAAGCATGCGAACTGCGTTCCTGTGCGGAGTCCTGATTCTATCAGACAACAGCTGATCATCGACCTCTCTAAATTCAAATTCCGGTTTATTACTGTCTATGATTGCAAGATTCAATTTTAAAATCGAGGCTTTAACTGCATTAATTGTAGGAATCTCCAAATATACCGATAATAATTCCACAAACAATCTTCTCAGGAATTTAAGGAATGTACTTTCAAAATCATCTTCTTCATTATGCTGAAGATAAAAAATAACAACCGGATACTTCCAGAACTCATTTGGATAAGAACTTAATATATCCAGAATTTTTATAATTTCTGAATTTTCAGTCCACTTCTCTCCTTCTACCGTTTCTTTTTTGTTAACCACACTCCATATATTCAGGATCTTTTTCAATCTGCCAAGTATCGCTTCATCGTAAAGCTTTGTAAATTTGTTATCTGAGCCGGCATAATATTTTCTCACACCGGGAGTAGTGGTCTTATCATCTTTTTCAACAGCACGCAAGTAAAACATATAGTAATAAAACAAAGATTGAATACTCTCTCCGGTATACTCTGCTTTTTCATCTAATTCTTTCCATTCATCAATGAATTCGTTTTTCCTGTCTGGCGAAAGTTGTCCGTACATCTTTGCCTTAAAAATATCTGCATCTGATAAAGGTAAACCTCTATCGTTTAATGTTGAAAATATCGTAAGAGCAGTATCCTGAGTATCTGCTGTAATGGGCAGAAATATTGCTTGATTTAACACGCAATAAATAAATTCATATATTATAAGCGGATTATCCTGACTAGCTTTCTCATATAATTCAAGAAACTTATTATAATTCTTCGAGTAGTTATCTTTAGCACCATCAACAGTTTTTCCATCTTTAAGAATATTTCTCAAGATAGTATTACCCTCATTATTAACTACACGTGATTCCAACAGAATATTTGAATAATCAACTTCTCCGGTGAACTTATCTGTTCTCCAAATTGCCGGTTCAATTTGTTTTATAAAATTCAATGCCTCTTTTCCCTTTGTATCTGCAGCCTGAAGTTTTGTGTAGATTGCTCTCAACAAGAGAAATAAAGACGTAATTCTCTGCTGACCATCAATGATCTCCTGCTCGCCCTTTTCATTTTCATAAGAAACTACCGTTCCCAGAAAATATGTCCCCTGATTATCCTCATCTGCCTGACTTGACGCAAAGTCCCAGAGATCTTCAAATAATGTGATTACCTGATCATAAGTCCAGGCATATGGTCGCTGATATTCCGGAATCACAAAAGGATGACTCTTCCCACTTTCTAATAATTCCTTAACACTCTGTTTTTGTACTTCTATTGATGTAGCCATTTTTAATACATCCTCCCAACTCTCCAAAGTTTTTCCCTTTGAGCAAAATTGTAAAGATTAAGTTACCTGTTTTTAATCATTTATTTCCTCATAAAGCTATTATTCACTTGCCACAAACTTATGTACAGCAAGAATATCTCAGATGCCTTCTTTCGGATTTCCCTGTTAATGATACAGCGCATGGATATTTGCTATTCATATAAATTTCCATTATGACATCCGCAATATAATTCAATTTTTTACGGAGTTATCTTTAAAAACAAATCCATTTTCCCCCACGATTTACCCTTACTCTATTTAGATTTCAATATACTTATTTTATATTATATCATGCCTTTTCGAAAACGCTTATCTATTTTTGTTTCCCTTGTATTTTTCTCCTGAATACAAATGGCAGTTCTCCATTTAATTATTACCCTCCTCCAACCCAATATATGATATAATTGGAATAATATATCTCTTCTGATTGCCGCCTGACAGTCAGCGGTTTATATAAATCAGAGAACCTTGAACCAACAGCACAAAAACACCAACAAGAGAGGACACTTATGGAGATTTTTGTACAGGTAAAATCCATCGGAAAGAGAAAGCCTGTTTTTGAGGCAAAACCTTATCAGGTGGCAGCTCCCCGGACCCTCCGGGATCTTCTGCTGGAAATCTGCCGGATTGAGGCAGAAAACTATAACCGGAAAACGCCGGAGCAGCCGCTGCTTTCCTTCCTTACCCAGGAAGAAATTGACGATCAGACACAGAACGGAAAAGTGGGATTCGGAACCATTTACAATGACAAAAAGGCGGATATCGCAAAAGCACAGGAAAATGTCATCATGGCGTTTGAGGACGGACTGGTCCGCGTTTTCATCGGGGAGCGCGAACTGGAAAAACTGGATGATGAAACTGATTTAAAGGAGGGGGATGTCCTTACTTTTATAAGGCTTACCTTCCTGGCAGGACGTATGTGGTAAAGGAGGCGAAAAAATGGATAAACCGTATTTTAAACAGGATCCTTCGGTTCGGGAATCGATTCAAAAGCGGGCGAAAAAATCGCCGCTGGCTGACATGCTGCTCAACACTCCCGGCTACTGGCTTACCAATGATCGCTGTCTGGAGTTTCTGGAGCAGCTGGGAATCCGCGGATATGAGGATCTGAAACAGTACCGGACGCTGAAGGATTTCTGGTCGTTCCGGATGAAGCAGGCCGTGGACGCGATTGTGGGCAGAAAGGAACGGAAGCGCATTCAGGAGATTACTGCTATTGTGATGAACTGCCAGTACTCCACATCCATGATCCGCCGAAGCTTTCACTCCGCCCTTGTCTCCAACAACATGGACAATCTGTTTTTCTCCGTCATCCGCGCCATAAATTTCTCTCTGACCGGCCTGACGGTTCAGGAAAGCTTCCGGTATTCCAATGTTTTTTATGGCAGAGACCTCTACATGATGCTGGCGCTGAAGGAAAACAACCGGGAAGTGACGGAGCTTATACGGACTGCGATTACCGGGGACAATACGGAAGTTATGCTCTCCACTGACATGATCTGGGCGATTGTCATGAGCGGCCATTCCGAGCTTCTGGAACTGCTCTGCAACACACTGGTTGCCGCCAGACTTCAGGAAGGACTGCGGCAGATGATTTTAGAGAGCGCCGACCGCGGAAGCCTTGATGCATTCTTAAAAATCTTCCGGACATGCATCGATCACGATTTATTCCGGTACAGCAGCTTTGTTCGCGCCATGGGCACCTGGACCGGCTTCAGCTATGAGAACACAGCACCCTCCCACGTAAAAAACTACGCCGAAAAAGCCTGCCGCTGCCTGACAGACGAATCATACCGCAGGGAGTGCATGGAGAGCGACAATGCCATGGACGCCTATTTCGGACTCTGGGCAGCCGGTGCGCATGAGGCGGCTGACTGCCATGTTTATGTGGAACATCTTCTCTCAGACAGCCGGAAATACCGGCGCATTCTGGGCTGGTATTTTGTTTCCAATCTGGATCATCCGCTGCTTCAGTCTGAAATTGTGAAGAAACATCTGAACGAGCGGGATGACGAGACGCTCGCGTGGATTATTTCCAATCTGCCGGTAACGCCCCGGGCCGACTCCAGCTGGGGAATTGAAAAAGGCAATCCGCCCTGCCCCAACCCGATAATCTTTTCTGATGATATCAGGAAGCGCCGGGAGCTGTTTGAGCGTCTCCGGGAGATTGTGCTTTATATCGGCAGCCGCAGTCCGGTCTTTCACGGCACGCCGTTTCATTTCTCCGAAAAGCGTCTGGAGAACACGCGCGTCATCGCCTGCATGATGAGTCTTGCCTACTACGACTTTGACAGAGATCTGATCCTTGCGCTGGCCGATCTGGTTCCGTATATGAATGTTCAGCAGAAGACCGCTTTTTACCAGAAATACTGCCATGCCAGTGAGTGGGAAACGGGAAAACAGATTGTCCTCAAAGGTCTGGATGACAGGGCAGTTTCCGTCAAGGAAACCTGCGTCGCAATCCTTAAAACATGCCGCCTTAAAGACAACGAGATTGCCGCTCTGGGAGACGGTCTGCGGACAAAAAGCAGCAGCCTCCGGAGAGCAATTATCCAGCTTCTCGCAGCCCAGGAAGATTCTCAAAGAGAGAACGCCGCTCTCCGGCTCCTGAAAGCCTCCAATGAAAACCTGATTCAGGGGGGCATTGAACTTCTGCTGGAAAACAGGGAAGAAGCAGAAAAGAGTCCGGCGATCCGAAGCGCCCTGGACGGCCTGAGTGCCCAGAAGCTTTCCACACAGACTGGTATTCTTCTGTCCCGGCTTGTAAATGATGATGAAACAGAAGAAGAAAATTATACCAGACAGAACGGCTTTGGCCTGTATGATAAGGTCGCCCTCGAGCACGCACTGGCTCCTGCTCCCGGTCAGCGCACTCCTGAAACGGATGTCCTGTCTTACGAGGATCTCCGGAAGTATTTTGCCGTTCCGTACCAGGAAATGAAAGAGCTCTTTGACAGCGTAAACCGGGTCTTTACCGAAAATGCCGCATATGAATACGATACCACTTATTATAACGGAAGCAAAGAAAAGGTCATTCTGGGATCGCTGGGCAGTCATTCTGTCCGTCTCCAGTCAGACGCACCATTTCAGTACAGCGGCTCGTTCCAGTGGGGATTTTCCCGCAGAAAAAACAACCGCTTTCCGTATCTTCCCCTTTCCGGCCGGTTCAGAGAGGCCATGGGAAAATATGCGGAAAATCCGGCAGATTACGTGCGCATCTCCTTCGCACTTTTCCGGAAGACAGCCGAGCAGTATGGCAACGTCATCAATAAGACAGAGCCCTGGTTCATGAAATTTAACACACTGTTTCTCAATCCGGACCCGGATCCGGTAACTGCTTACGGCGAGGTGCGGGGGTACCAGATCCAGGACATCATCCGATCCTGCCTGCCCTGCCTGGATCCCCATGCTGTGTTTGAAGAATCATTCCGGGTATACCGGAGTCTGATCTCCTGTTTTGGCGAAGAAAATCTGGGGAAAGTGGTAAAAATCAGCCATCCTGCGCCTGCATATTATATCCACGCCATAGAAACCGCCATTTTTAACACGCAGTTTTTCTGCGACATCCGGCAGTTCATCAACAGCCTGGATCTGAATGCGGAGGACGCAGACGCCTGGCTTCTGTATGAGGCCCGGCTGGAATATCTTATCTCTTCAGAGCTTAAGGCAAACAGACCGCTGGAACTGGAGCAGTATATTCAGGGAATGGATCAGGGAATCCTTCCCCGGGAATTTCTCGCCTATATTCTGCTGACAGAACTCTACAGTCAGTGGATCAGTACCATTTACAATCCGTCCAACAAGCCGCTCCTGGACCGCTATCCCTGGCTTCATGAAGAAATCCAGCGGATTTTCTCCCGGATTGCCGAGGTGGAGGAAAAACGCGGGGAGAAGGAAACGGAACTGACCTATGCCGCCTGCAAAATCCAGCGTCTGTACGGCGCCGACCACTTCGTGAATCTGCTGGCCGCACTGGGAAAAGAAAACTTTTTCCGGGGATATTATTTCTTCAACAACGGTACCAAGCAGGCCGTGCTCAGTCTGCTTCTGAAGGCCACCCGTCCCCTGAAGGAGGATACGGCCGAAAGGCTGAAGGAGCTGCTGCAAAAGACCGACATCAAAGACACAAGGCTTGTGGAGGCGGCGGTTTACGCGCCCCAGTGGGCAAGTCTCGCAGAAGAAGTGACCGGGTGGAAGGGGCTTAAAAAAGCTGTCTGGTTCTTCCACGCCCACATTAATGAGCGCTTTTCCGCTGAGAAGGAAACGGAGGTTGCCGTCTACTCTCCCATCAGCCCCAGTCAGTTCAATGACGGCGCTTTCGATAAAAACTGGTTCTGGGACGCCTATGAAACCCTGGGAGAAAAACGCTTTAACCAGCTTTACAAGGCTGCAAAATACATTACCGACGGCAGCAACCGGCACCGCCGCTCCCAGCTCTATGCCGACGCGGTCAGGGGAAAACTGAATGCGGAGGAACTGAAGGAAGAAATCATCGCCAAACGGAATCAGGAAAAGCTGCGGGCCTACCCGCTGATTCCCCTGGGAGACGGGGGAACGGCAGAGGCGCTTAAGCGCTATGAATTTATCCAGAAATTCTTAAAGGAAAGCCGCCAGTTCGGATCGGCCCGCAGGGAGAGCGAGAAAAAGGCTGTCACGACGGCTCTGGAAAACCTGGCCATTACCATGGGGTATTCCGACGTCAACCGCATGATCTGGTTTATGGAAGGCCGGAAGCTGGAGGAACTGAAGCCGCTCATGGAACCTTTTGCTGTCGGGGAAGTCTCCCTCCGTCTGGAAATCTCTGATCTGGGCGATCCCGGAATCGCAGTGGAGAAAAACGGCAGACCGCAGAAAACCATTCCCGCTGCCATTAAGAAACACCCCCACGTGGCGGAACTCAAAAATGCTGCAGCCCAGTTAAAGGATCAGAAATCCCGTGCCAGAAAGACACTGGAAAATGCCATGGCAGACGGAGAATCCTTCCCCGGAGACGAGCTCCGGAAATTTGCGGATCATCTGATTCTCTGGCCGATGGTAAATAAGCTGGTCTGGATTGAGGAAAGTACCGGAAAAACGGGTCTTACCGTCCAAAAGGACGGGGACGTTTTCCTGGAGGAATTAAACGGGACACTTCTGCCCGTTTCTGACAGTGAAACGTACCGGCTGGCGCATCCCTGCGACCTTGCCGGAAATAAGATCTGGGCTGATTATATGAAAAAGCTGTATGAACAGGAGATCGTTCAGCCCTTTAAACAGGTATTCCGGGAATATTACCCTGTCACAGAGGATGAACGGGAAGCAAAAACCGTGTCCCGCCGCTATGCGGGATATCAGGTTCAGCCGGCAAAAGCCGTGGCGCTCCTGAAAGGGCGCGGCTGGACCGTGGATTATGAGGAGGGACTTCAGAAGGTCTGCTACAAAGAAAATGTCATCGTCCGGATGTACGCACTGGCGGACTGGTTCTCTCCGGCAGACATTGAGCCGCCTACTCTGGAGGAAATCATGTTCTTCGACCGGAATACCGGGGAGCCCCGGGCCTTTGATACCATATCTCCCATCCTGTTTTCCGAGGCCATGCGGGATATGGATCTGGCTGTCAGCACGGCCCATGCAGGCGGCATCGATCCGGAAGCCAGCCTTTCCACCATGGAAATGCGAAGCGCCATCGCCGGCGAGCTCTGCCGCCTGATGAAGCTGAAAAATGTCCGCTTTACCGGCTCCCACGCCATCATCGACGGCAAACTCGCCCGGTATGACGTACATATGGGATCCGGCGTGGTACACGCTGAGGCTAAGGGAATGATTGCCATCCTGCCGGTACACAGCCAGCAGAGAGGCCGGATTTTCCTTCCCTTCGCCGACGATGACCCCAAGACGGCAGAAATCATGTCAAAAATTGTCCTGCTGGCAGACGATCGGAAAATCAAAGATCCCAATATTCTGCGGCAGCTGCAGTAATGCGCACTTTATGGGAAGATGGAAAAACCGGGCGGATTCGGACTGTTTTTAACAGCCGGATCCGCCCGGTTATACTTTTATAAAATCAAAACATACAGAAGTCTGCTCCCTGTCAGCAGGTGCATGCCAGGAAAAGTAAATATTACGGAGTGTGCGATTTTTCCAGAATCTTAGCAGCAGTCTGTATCTGTTCCGGCGCAGGTTCCCAATAAAATCTGATCTCTGCAATACGACTTTCCCAGCATACCAGATACGTGTTCAGAATACTGTTACTCCAATGAAACTGATAAACTTCCCTGGCATTCCACAAAGTGGGATCCGCCGGCTCAAAGTGATCCACAAAGATAACATTTTCATGTATTTCATCCTGCCGTGAATTAATCAGTCTGTTCTTAATAAAATTATACAAAGCAGGAACCTTCACATCAATAATCTTATATTCAAGAGCGCAGGATCCCACATTTTCAGTGAAAAGCGGATCCTGCCGGTATTCTCCAAGGGAAAGAAGGAAATCTCATTTTTACTTTAAAATACTTGCCAATATACCTGATACAAGCAAAAAACTAATCACTAATAGCAGTATCCCAAAACTAATATAAAAACCTGCCGAATTACAAAATCCCAATGTTTTCTTATACAACCATCTCCAAACTCCTGTCAAACGACTTTCTAATGCTAAATTTACCATTGACAAAATATGTATCGTACCTATCATCGTAAACAACATAAATCCCAATAATATGATTATACCTATTGCTTGATACAATAAGAATCCATAAGCATTTACATCATACAATAACGAAAACACTCCATCATCAGTTATTGTACTCAAAATCGCCTCTTTGTTTATAAAGGCATTTTTTATGGGATTTTTCATAAAGTATAATAAAACAGGAACACAAACTGTTGCAAAAATATTAAATATTAATATACTCTTTATTGACCTATCAACATAACACTTTTTAGTAACCATATGCGCCGTAGTCAAAAAGGTACTTTCTAATAAAACTGTCATAATCAAAATTACGCTACTAATTTGGGATTCAAATCTTAAAAAGACATATATTAAAAATAAGGAACCTAACCCATATGCAACCAATATTTCTTTACCACTCATACCTTGCCCATTTGCAGAGGGATGAGAATTATTCGAAGGTATTGTGGGGTAATTATTTATATACTGATTTTGCTCAATATGTATCTGTGCAAAAACGAGTTGTTTCTCCACGCTAACTGCGTTATCCATTTTATTGCTCTTTAACAATTTAGGAATAATCATACCAAAAAATGCCCCTAAAACAGCCGAAATAATAGCAAGTAATAAATCATACCAAAAATTTTCTATTGTACTCCCCACCTTTCACTTATCTATTTCCTATTCTTCCCAATCTCTTATATTGTACTTATCAAGCAAAATCTTAGCCTATTCAACTCCTGCATTACGAATCTGTACTCATTTAGAACGGTAACTTTCCTGAGCAAAAAACCCTGTTTCGTCCAACTCATCTAATACCTTGAAAGGATAACCTTTCCATGCATTATTTTCTGAATACATAAAACCTATTTTTCATATTAAATCTTGTCAAATACATCAGTGACAATGTTAATTCTTTTACCGCTGTTTCTGCCGATATTTTTTTGATCTGTATCCTTCCTTCTCTTTGGCAAAAAAGTACCCTTTGGCCAAAATATATATCTCCTGTTCCCCAAAGCCTATCCCCTAGGGTAAATCTCCGATTATATCATCACTCTACGGAAACAGAAACACACCTCCATTTTCGCCCCAAATCAGTAGAATTCTTTGATTTACTGGGCTTTTCTCGTCAGCAAAACTATTGCCTCGGAACTACTATCCTTTAACCCAAAAATCTCCTTATTCTCTTTCATCAACTCTATTTGCTCTCCTGTAAAGTTC